>DATJSD010000048.1:0-14312 GCA_035504335.1 Steroidobacteraceae bacterium
AGACTACTCCCGCGGATCAGCGGCAGCCAGCGGCCTGGAGTGCATGCCCCAGGCTTCTCCGGCGAGAATGCCGGCGGATAGCCCGAGAAAGGCTCCCGCGATCACGTCACTGACAAAATGCCAGTCGCCGACCACCAGCAGCAAGGCCACCAGCAGCAGCAGCGCCGACAGTGGCAGGATGCTCACACGGTAGAGGCTCATGAACACCCCGGCGAACGAGGCGGCGAGAGCCATGTGGCCGGAGGGAAAGCTGTAGCTTCCGGGACCCGCCAGGAAATCGAAGCCATGCGCCGCCCCCGCCATCACCGCGGCCGGGGGCGCAACCCCAAAACAGGGCTTCAATACCGCGTCGTTGATGCCATAGGTGCAGATCGAGGCGAGGCAGGCGATCGCCAGCGTTCCCGAAAGGCGCGAGATGTGCCCGCGCACCAGCCGAGCGATAATCAGGCCGAGAGCCAGGGCCGACTCCAGGGAGAGCACCGCGGCCGCTCCGAAGGCCGTGTTCAATGGGCGCAGAAAGCGACCCGCATTCCAGAATTCCCGAGCGATCGGCACATCCAGACGCGCAAACGCAAGCGCCGTCAGTACCGCGCAGGCGGCGGCGGACAACAGCCAGGTCCGCACGAAGACACGCACGCGCTGCACGGCCCGCCCCGCCCACTAGGCGATCTTGCCGGCCAGCAGCTCGGCGATCTGCACGGCGTTCAGCGCCGCTCCCTTGCGCAGATTATCGTTCGAGACGAACAGCAGCAGGCCGTGCGGTACCGTGGGATCCTTGCGGATGCGCCCGACGTAGCTGGGATCCCTGCCGGCGGCCATCAGCGGGGTCGGCACATCGACGACCTCGACGCCGGGCGCGCAGCGCAACAGCTCCAGGGCGCGCTCCACCGGCAGGGGTCTGGCGAACTCAGCGTTGATCGACAGCGAATGGCCGGTGTACACGGGCACTCGCACGCAGGTGCCCGCCACCGGCAGGTCCGGGATCTCCAGGATCTTGCGCGTCTCGTTGCGCAGCTTCAGCTCCTCGTCCGTCCACCCCTCGTCGCCCGTGTATGCGCCGGCGAGCGGCAGCACATTGAAGGCGATGGGCGCCGCAAACTTCCTCGGGGCCGGTAGCTCGAGCGCGTCCCCGCTTCGCGCCAGCCGCGCCGAGTGCCCGGCCGCCGCCCCGATCTGTGTCTCGAGATCCTCGATGCCGGCGATGCCTCCGCCGGATACCGCCTGGTAGGTGGAGGCGATCAGGCGTGTCAGGCGCGCTGCGACGTGCAGGGGCTTCAGCACCGGCATCGCGGCCATGGTCGTGCAATTGGGATTGGCGACGATGCGCCTGGGTATGGAGTGCAGGGCGTGCGGATTGACCTCGCTGACCACCAGCGGGACCTCCGGATCCATGCGCCAGGCCGAGGAGTTGTCGATCACGACGGCGCCGCTGGCGGCGACCCTGGGCGCCAGCGCCCGCGAGGTGGCGGCGCCGGCCGAGAACAGCACGATCTGCAGACCGGCGAAATCGGCCGTCGCGGCGTCCTCGACCGGCACCTCCCCGCCGCGCCAGCGCAGCGCCCGGCCCGCGGAACGGGTCGACGCAAAGAAGCGGATCCGCTCCACCGGAAAGCGCCGCTCCTCGAGAATCTCCCGCATCGCCTGACCCACCAGGCCGGTCGCACCCACAATTCCGATACGCAGTGCCATGGGTGGCGATTGTTCCACAGAAGCCCGGGCTCTGCTGCATCACTGCCGTCCATGCACATAGGGTGTCAGCGCCGCAACGATCGCTGCGTTGGCCGGCGTGGCGATGCCGAGCTCGGCACCGAAGTCGACGACGGCACCGCTCAGCCAGGGCAGCTCCAGGGGCTTGCCCCGCTGCAGATCGACGTGCATCGACGACGTCGTCTGCGCCGGCAACGTATCGCAGAAGGCCAGGCGCTCCTGCGCGAATTCAGGGCGCAGGGGCACGCCCCTGGCGCGGCCCACACTGACCACCTCTCGCATGGCTTCGAGCAGCAGCGCGCGCTTCTCGGGGTCCTCCCGGATCGGGCCGATCGGCGCTCCGAACCTCGCCGTGGTGCCCGAGAATCCGACCAGAAACACGAACTTCTCCCAGATCGGCGTCTCGATCCCATCGCTCAGCTCGGCGTCGATGCCGGCCTTCAGGCACGCCTGCAGGAAGGCTTCACCGCGCGCGGACCTGCGCCCTCCGTACTCGCCGAACACCAGCCGCTGGATGCTGCCGGTGTGCCCGATGACACCCGGCTCGGAAATCGTGGCGGCGATGTAGCAGACACCGCCCATGACGGCATCCGCAGGCAGGTACTTGCGCAGCAGATCGTCCTTCTGCACGCCATTCTGGAAGGAGACGATGGCGGCGCCACGCTGCGCGATCGGTACCAGGCTGCGCGCGACCGTCTCGGTATCCCAGAGCTTCACGCAGATCATGACCAGATCGGCGGTCTCGATCTCCGCGATGGATTGTGCGGTCCTGACCGGTGCAAGGTGCACATTGCCGCGTGAACTGACGATCGTGAGTCCGTTGCTGCGCAGCGCGGCGAGCTGCGCACCTCGCGCGACGAAGATCACATCGGCGCCTGCGGCCGCGAGCCGGCCGCCGAAGTAGCCTCCGACCCCTCCCGACCCCAGGATGACGATCCTCATGGTGCCTCCCGCGTTTCCTCGGTCAGTATCACCTGCATTCCGATCTCACGCTGCGCGGCTGGAGGCACGATGAATATCCCGGGCTTTTCGAGGATGTCTCCGGTGAAGCCCACCGGATCGGCCATCCCGTGCCAGGGCTCGATACACACGAACGGCGCACCCGGTTTGCTCCAGATGCCCAGGTAGGGAGTGTCCGGAAAGCGGACGGTCAGCCGGGGTCCCGTGTCCGCACCATAGCTCACCTGCCGGCTGCGAACGGCATCGAGAATCACGGCGTCCTCTGCGAAGAGCGCATCATCGAGCAGCAGACGCCGCGCCCGGATCGGCGTGGGATGGTGGACGGGTGTCATCAGACCGGCCGCGTTGAGGCGGCGAATGGGCGCGGGTTCCTCGACCTCGAACACGATGGCGTGCTGCGCGCGCGGAGCGCCGAGCGGCAGCGGCCAGCGAAACGCGGGGTGGAATCCGAAGCTGGCGGGCATGGGGGCATCACCGTCGTTGCCCACCCAGGCGGTCACGAGCAGCGTCGCGCCGGCGATCTCGAAACGCAGCCGCAGCTGAAACCTGAACGGATATGCCGCCAGGGTCCGAGCATCGGCCTGCAGGCGCAGCAGCGCAGCCGTGCGCGAGGCGCTCAGCACCTCGAAGCGCCTGTCGCGCGCAAAGCCGTGGCGCGGCAGCGCGTAGGATCTGCCCGCGACCCGGTAGGCTCCGCCGGCCAGCGCGCCGACGATCGGAAACAACAGCGGCGCTCGGCCGATCCAAAAGGCCGGATTGCCGTCCCACAACAGGTCGTGGCCCGAGGCGTCGCGCAAGCTCGACAGCTGGGCCCCCAGGGGGCTGATCTGCGCGCTGAGGGCGCCGGAGCTCAGGGTCAGCCAGCCATCATCGTCGGACATGCGCGCGCTCGAAAGTTTGCATGCGTCGATGGCTGCGGCCGTGCCGGGCGCGGGCCTCAGCCGGCGATCTGCAGACAGCTGGCGAATTGCGCCGATTCCTCGACCCACTGGCCATGCGGTCGAAATCCACTGTTTGCGCCCAGCCGCTCGAGCTCCGCCAGTGAATACTTGTGGCTGCTCTCGGTGTGGATGCTCTCGCCGGGCTCGAATGCGACCGTAAAGCGCGGGAAGCGCACCTGCTGCGCGGTCAGCGACTGCAGGTGCATCTCCACATCGCGCGTTTCGCGATTGAAGCGCGCCCGATGCCGAAACTGCTGCAGGGGGAAGTCGGCGCCGAGCTCGCGGTTCATGCGCACCAGCAGGTTGAGATTGAATGCGGCCGTGACTCCGAGCGCGTCGTCGTAGGCGGCCAGCAGCCGAGGTTCCGGTTTGAGCAGGTCGGCGCCCAGCAGCAGCGTGTCACCGGGCCGCAGCGCCTCGCGCACCTGCCGCAGAAAACGCACGGTGGCGCCGAAGTCGAGATTGCCGAGCGAGCTGCCGAGCAGCAGCACCAGCGCCGCGCCGCTTCCCCGGGACTGCAGCGCGCTACTCAGCCCCGCGAGGTATTCCGCCTGCACGCTGCGCACCCGCAGTCCATTGAGACCCGCGAGCACACGCTGCGTCAACTGCAACGCCGTCGAGGAGACGTCGACCGCGCTATAGGAAACCGGATGATCACGCAGCAGTGCCTGCAGCAGCATGATCGTCTTGGAGGCGCTGCCGCTGCCGAGCTCGACGATGTTGCAGGCACCGCTCAGCGCGGCAATCCGTGAGGCGTGTGCCTCCAACAGCGCGTGTTCCGCGCGCCACAGGTCGTATTCGGGCAATTGCGTGATAGCCTCGAACAGCGCCGACCCGAGAGCGTCGTAGAGGTACTTGGGCGGCAGAGTCTTCTGGCCGCTGCGCAACAAGCCGGCGCGCGCGTCCGCGAGAAATTGCTCGTGGACGTTCGCGACGTCGAGCGCCGGTACGCTGAAACTCATGGCCCGCTCCCTAAGTGGATTCGCCGACTGCGCTGCGCAATAGGCTGACCCGCAGCTGACCGGGCTGTCTGCGCAAGCAATAGCCCCCCTTGCAAGGCGCCGAGAGTGGCCGTGGCGAGATGGCGCGGCGGCACGCGCGCGCCGAGCACCCCACGATCCTGCATCGGCTGCAAACCCGCCGTCAACCCGTTGGCCCGCGGCCGTTTCGCGGCCCCCGGCCCCCGGTGCCTGGTGCGCGGTGCGCGGTGCGCGGTGCCCGGTGCCCAAGCGCATAGGCACTAACCCCTATGGTCGGGGGCCGTCGATGGCCTCTAGGGTACAGGGCTATGATGACGGATCGACGTGACAGCGATGGTGACCTCAGGGCTCGCAGCAGGACGCGCTGAGCTGGGAACCATTGAGTTCTTTCACGGTTCTCTGCGCGCGCTCGACGTGGGCGCGGTCGTGGGCGCGGAGGCGCGCACGCACGACCCGCTGGATCCGCTGCTGGATGCGAGCCGAGCCCTGGAGCACGGACAGCGCGGCCGTGCGATCTGGGTCGCCGCCAGCATCGTGGAGGCGACCGCGATCGCGGCCATTCAGCATTACCCGGCTCGCGTACCGCCCGAGGCGATCTTCGTATATCGCGTGCGTCTCATCCCGTTTCACAGCGGCCCGGTCGCGCTGCGCGATGCGCTGCGTGCGCTGCCGGAGCCCGGCAGCGCAGACGCGCAGGCGCGGCTGATCGATGAATACTGGCACCCCTCCGGCCAGTGGTGGGTGCGCGAGGTGCTCACGCCCTCGATGCGCGTGCTCGAGCAGGTGCCGGCGGCGAGCGAGCGGGAGATCTATCTGACGCGCTGGGTGCGCTACAACCAGGACCGCGAGCGAGCGCGCGGCGTGGCGGGGCTGCCCGAGTCGTAGAGCGACCGCGCGGAGCGCGGCTCGTCGCTGCGCGATGGGCAGGTGGCGCCGCGGCGTGCGCCGAGCTTGCAATCGCGCCGCAACGCGAGTGAGATCGGCGCAGCGGCCCGCGCGCGGTGCCGGCGGGTCACTCGGTCCGGGGAAAGGGAGGTCCTCCATGCACGGCTGCAAGCAGGCGCTCGCGCTAGGGCTGTCGGCAGTGGCGCTGGGCTTATCTTCGAGCGCATCCGTGAGCGCGAGCACATCCGCGGGCGCGAGCACGTCCGCGGGCGCGAGCACAGCCCTGAGCGCCGATGCGCCCGCGCCGCCGTCCGGCGACGGCATTCACATCGGGGCCGCCGATATCGGTGGCGTGGTGCGCAGTGCTCACGGAGCGGAGGCGGGCGTGTGGGTCATCGCCGAGCGCGCCGATCTGCCCACCCGCTACGCCAAGATCGTGGTGACCGACCAGCGTGGCCGCTATCTGATTCCGGATCTGCCGGCGGGCGGCTACCGGCTCTGGGTGCGCGGCTACGGTCTGGCCGACTCCCCCGGACCGGCCGCGCATCCGGGCACGCGCGTCGATCTGCGCGCGCGGCTCGCAGCCAATGCCGCGATCGCCGCGCGGATCTATCCGCCAGCCTACTGGTATGCGCTGATGCATCTGCCCTCGGCGGCGGAGGTCGCACAGATCCCCGGCGGCCTGAATGCCTATCTGATGTGGATGAAGAACGAGGGCTGCGTGGGCTGTCATCAGATGGGCGACCTGGCGACGCGCACGATCCCGCGCGCGCTGGGCCCCTACGCCTCGTCCCGGGCCGCCTGGCTGCGGCGCATTCAGTCGGGTCAGGCCGGCCGCGACATGGTGGGCATTGCACTGGGAACACTGCGCGGCGTTCCGATCAAGTATCTGGCCGATTGGACCGATCGGATCGCCGCCGGCGAGTTGCCGCGGAGCGCTCCGAGGCGGCCGAGCGGTCTGGAGCGCAACGTGGTGATCACCGTGCACGACTGGGCGACGCCCACCGCGTACCTGCACGACCTGTCCGGGACCTACCGCCACGATCCGACCGTCAACGGCAACGGCCCGCTCTATGGCGCCCCCGAGCTGAGCACCGATGATTTTCCGGTCTTCGACCCGCGCACGCTCATCGCCAGCAGCCTGCATGCGCCGGTGCGCGACGCGGATACGCCCTCCAGCGCCGATGATCCGGTGATCCTGCCGTCACCCTACTGGGGCGAGAAGCCCATCTGGCACAGCCGCGCGATTGCGCACAATCCCATGTTCGACCCCGCAGGGCGCGTGTGGTACACGGCGCGCATCCGCGCGGCTGACAATCCCGGCTTCTGCAAAGCCGGATCGAGGCATCCTTCCGCGCAGCTGTTTGCGTTACCGCGCTCGGGTCGGCAGATCGCCGTGTACGATCCGGCCAGCAAGCGCTACACGTTCGTCGACACCTGCTACTCGACCCATCACCTGCAGTTCGCCACCGACGGGCACACGCTCTGGACCAGTGGCGGCCAGGAAGTGATCGGCTGGCTGGACACGGCGCAGTTTCTGCGCAGCGGCGACGCGGCGGCCGCGCAGCACTGGGCCCCGTTCGTGCTCGACACCGACGGCAACGGCAGACTCGACCGCTGGACCGAGCCGGGCCAGCCGCCACGCCCGGGAATGGACCGGCGCCTGGCGGTCAGCATCTATGCCGTGATGCCCGATCCGGCCGATGGCTCGGTCTGGGGCTCGGTGGCGTTTGCGTACCCAGGCTCGATCCTGCGCTTCGATCCGAAGAGCCTGCTCACCGAGCTCTACAATGTGCCGGCGCCGGGATTCGGTCCGCGCGGCGCCGACATCGATACGCACGGGGTGGTGTGGGTATCGCTGGGCAGCGGCGATCTGGGCCGCTTCGATCGACGGCTGTGCAAGGGGCCGCTGTCCGGTCCAATGGCGACCGGCGATCAATGTCCGGAAGGCTGGCGTTTCTATCGCCTGCCGGGCCCCGGGTTCGTGGATCTGCCGCAGCGGAGCGTCGAGTCCAGCTACTACACGTGGGTCGATCAGCACGATACGCTCGGGTTGGGCGACAACGTGCCGATCGTGACGGGCAACCTCTCCAACGGCGTGCACGCGCTGGTCGACGGCCGCTTCGTGACCCTGACCGTGCCCTACCCACTCGGCTTCTACATGAAGGGCATGGAGGGGCGCATCGACGATCCCTCCGCCGGCTGGAAGGGGCGGGGTCTGTGGATCACGAGTGGCGACCGTACCCCCGCGCACCACGAGGGCGGCAAGGGCAACAAGCCGCTGATCGTGCACATGCAGATGCGCCCCGATCCGCTCGCGGATTGAGCGACCCCTACGACGGCGACGGCAGCGATGCCGGCGCGGGCGACGGCGCGGCTGCGGCTGCGGGCGCCGGCCGGCGCACGAAGCAGGCGCACAGGACCGCGAACAGCGACAGGATGGCGCCGCACAGAAAGCCGTTGCGGATACCGCCGGCGAGCGCATCGAGGGCAGCGGCCCCATGCGCGGCGAGCTGCGCGGCCCGCGCGGACATCAGCGCCACGAACAGCGCCACACCGGCGGCGCCGGCGACCTGCTGGGTGGCGCCGAGCACCGCGCTGCCGTGCGCGTACAGCTCCGGGCGCACGGAGGAGAGGCTGGCCGTGAACAGCGGCGTGAACAGCAGCGCGAAGCCCACGCTCATCACGACGTGGCCGGCCAGGATATATTCGACCGGCGTTCTGCGACCCAGCAGCGTCATCGCCCACAGCACGGCGCTGACCAGGATGACGCCGGGGACGAGCAGCCGGCCCGGTCCGATCCGGTCGTACAGCCGGCCCACGGGAGGGCTCAGCAGGCCCATCAGCAGCCCTCCCGGCAGCAGCAGCAGACCGGTCTGCAGGATGCCGAGGCCGAGCACGTTCTGCAGGTAGATCGGCAGCAGGATGATCGTGCCGAACAGCGCCATCATCATGATCGCCATCAGCAGCACCGCGGCGGCGAAGTTGCGCGAGCCGAAGGTGCGCAGGTCCAGCAGCGCGCGGTCGTGCCTCTGCAGCGACAGCTGCCGCAGGCTGAAGCACAGCAGGCCCGCCGCACCGCCCGCCAGCACCATCCAGGGCGGCAGCGCGCCAGGGGCGGCGGCCCCACCGATGCCGCTCAGGCCGTAGACGATGCCGCCGAACCCGAGGGCGGAGAGGACCACGGACAGTGCGTCGAGCGGCACGTGACGCGGCGTCGTCACGTTATGGATGCGACGGGCGCCCAGCAGCAGCGCGCCCAGCGCGATCGGCAGCACCAGCAGGAACATCCAGCGCCAGCTCAGGTAGCTGAGGATGATGCCCGAGAGGGTGGGACCGACGGCCGGCGCCACCGAAATCACGATGGTGATGTCGCCCATGGTTTTGCCGCGCGACTCCTCCGGCACCAGCGTCATCACCGTGGTCATCAGCAGCGGGATCATGATGGCGGAGCCGCCGGCCTGCACGGTGCGGGCGATGACCAGCACCGCGAGATCGGGTGCCAGCGCCGCGGCCAGCGTGCCGAGGCTGAACAGCGTCATCGCGCAGATGAACACCGGGCGGGTATTGACCCGCTGCAGGATGAACCCGGTCACCGGGATCACCACGGCCGTGGTCAGCAGGAACGCCGTCGTCAGCCACTGGGCGGCACTGGCCGGGGCGTTGAACGCCAGCATGAAGCGCGGAATCGCCACGCTCATGATGGTCTCGTTGAGGATCACGACGAAGGCGGCGATCAGCAGCAGGCCGATGACCAGCCGGTTGCGCGCGGCCGTGCCGTCGCCGATCGTCGCGGCGATGGGGTCCGGGACCGGATGATCGGCGCTGTGTGCGGAGTCGTCGGCCATGTCGATGGCGCTGCCGGCGGCGGGAGGCGGGTGGGAGCGGGCAGTGTCCGGAATGCGCGCAGGGGCGTCAATGCCGGCGGACATACGCGCCCCCGGATCGCCCTATGCCCGCAGGCCGCAGACGTTCAAGAGCAATCCACTCTGACATGGGCATGGGGTATGCCAGAAGAGATTCGTTAAATGAATCTCTTCTGGCATACGCCATGCCCATGGCTGGGTGGGCCCCTCTGCACGTATCCGGTCTGCGGGCATAAAACGATCCGGGGGCGCGATGACACGGCCGTGACACATCGCGCTCCGGGCACGCTTAGCCTGCAACGCGTGGATCTGCCCGACCTGAACGTGCTGCATTGGCGCGGCGCCCACGTGGCGACCGCGACGGCCCCCGAACCCGCCTCGGGACAGGACCTGTGGCTCATCGATACCTGCCAGCGGCGCGTCGCCGTGGTGTCCGGGTCGGCCGCATGCGCTCCGGCGCGCCGCGAATTCCCCTCGCAGGGGATACTCGAGAGCTTCCAGGGCGCCGATGCCTATGCCTTCCTGCTGCGCTTCGCCTGCGGGCTGGAGAGCAAGCTGGTCGCCGAGACGGAGATCTTCGGGCAGATCAAGCAGGCCTGGCGCAGCTTCTCCGAGCGCGGCTCGGCACTGAGCCGGCAGCTGTCGCCCTGGGTGCAGCTGCTGTTCCAGGACGCGAAGGCGGTGCGCGCCCAATATCTCGGAAATCTGGGCAGCGCCTCCTATGGCTCGCAGGTGCGGCGGCTGCTCGGCGATGAGGCTCCCGCGTCGGGCGCCGCGGCAGCGGGCATGGGCACGGGTACGGGTGCGGGTACGGGTACGGGCGCCGCAACGGGCGCGGGTGCGGCTGCAGCGGACCCCGGCGGGGGCGCGACGCTGCTGATCGGCGCGGGGCATCTGGCGCAGTCGGTCGCGCCCTGGCTCAGCGGCTCGGATCTGTGGATATGCAATCGCACCGTGGAGCGCGCCCGGGAGCTGGCGCGCGAGCTGTCCAAGCGCTCGGCGGACAGAGTCGTGCGCGTCATCGAGGGCGGCTTCGAGGCGGAGCTGGACGCCTGGCGTCGCGCCCGTCACGTCGTGGCCTGCATCCCGAGCGACAGCCAGGCGGATGCCGCGCGCGTGGCGGCCCGGCGCGAGCGCAGTGAGCCGGGCGGGCGAGTGATCCACCTCGGGCTGGGCGCGGCGCCCACCGCGCCGTGGGACGATCTGCCGGGCGTGGTCAGCCTCGGCAGTCTCTTCGAGATGCTGCGCTCGCATTCGCAGCTGCGCGCCCGCCAGTTGCAGCGCGCGCAGCACGCCTGCCTGGAGAAGGCGCTGCTGCGATCCATGGGCGCCAACGCCTCACATCCGCACAGCTGGGAAGATCTGGCGGCCTTCCAGACGCTTTAGCCCATGGCGCAGCGGGCACTGAAGCTCGGCACGCGCCGCTCCGCACTCGCACGCGCCCAGAGTGCCGCGGTCGCGCGGCAGCTCGAGCAGCGCTACCCGGATCTGAGCGTGCAGCTGGTGGGCATCGACACGCGCGGCGATCGTATCCTCGATCAGCCGCTGTCGAGCGTCGAGGGCAAGGAATTCTTCACCGCCGAGATCGATGCGGCGCTGCTGCGCGGCGCGATCGACTTCACGGTGCACTCCTTCAAGGACCTCAGCCTGGAGCGCAGCACGCACCTGATGCTCGCGGCGGTTCCGGACCGTGCTCCGCCGCACGACGTGGCGCTGTTCGCTCCCGATGTGCCGCAGCGCCTGGCCGAGGGCCATGAGCTGCTGGTCGGCAGTTCCTCTCCGCGCCGCGCGAGCTTCGTGCCGCAGTTCCTGCAGCAGGTGCTGCCGCAGCCCGCGGGGGGCGCGCGCGTGCGGCTGGTGGAGCTGCGCGGCAACGTCGATTCGCGCCTGCGGCGACTGCGCGAGCCGCGCGGCGCGCCCCGGCAGCTGGACGGGGTGGTGCTGGCCTTCGCGGGCCTCGCGCGCCTGCACGCCGACGCATCCGCACGCGAGCTGATCGACCCGCTGCTGGCGGGGCTGCCGCGCATGCTGCTGCCGCTTTCGGAATGTCCGCCGGCGCCGGCGCAGGGGGCTCTGGCGGTGGAATGCCGCCGGGAGGATGCATCGACCGCGGCGCTCCTGGCGGCGCTGGATGACGCGCGGACCCGGCGCGCCGTGCAGGCCGAGCGCGCACTGCTGGCCGAGCGCGGAGGGGGCTGCCAGCAGCGCTTCGGCGCGGTGCTCAGCGAGCTGCCGGGGCTCGGTGCGCTGCTGTACTCACGTGAGGCCCGCGAAGGGGCCGGCGAGCCGGTGCTGCAGCCGACGCAGCTGCGCTGGACCCCGCCGGCACCGCTGCCGGCGCTGCTGCCGCCCGTCAGGGCCTGGGACGGCAGTCGCGCCGCGGCTCCCGCGCTGGTGGCGCGGCCCGAGGGAGTCGCGCAGGCCCGCGAGCGCCTGCCGCAGGCGCGCGCCGTGTTCGTGGCCCATCGCCGCGCGCTGCCGCCCGAGACGCAATCCGGGATCCGCGCGGGGACGCCTCTGTGGGTGCCGGGCGTGCAGACCTGGCGCGCGCTGGCGCAGCGCGGGCTGTGGGTCGAGGGCTGTGCCGAGGGCCTGGGCTTCGCATCCCTGGCCCCGCTGCTGGCCGAGCCCTGGCTCGGCCTGCCCGCGCCGGCGCAGTGGCTGGTGCTCACCCACGCGCAGGCGCTCGCCGGCTGGCCGGCGGGCAGCGCCGTGGCGACCTACGCGCACGCCGGCCCCGAGGCCGCCGCTGCGGGGCCTTCTGCCGATGCGGGACCTGCCGATGCGGGGCCGCCCGCCGATGCGACCCACGTCTACTGGGCGAGCAGCGCGCAGTTCGAGCGCTGGGCCGCGCGGCTCGGGGCGGGCACGCTGCACGCCTGCGGCCCCGGAAAAACCTACGAGCACATCCGGCGCGCCGGAGTGCAGAATCTGTGGCAGTTTCCGCAGGCCGCGCAGTGGCGCGAGTGGGTGCGAGGATGATGGCCCGCAGAAGCAGCGCAGGACGCGGTGGCCTGGGTGTGATGCCTGCGCGCCGCACGGTGCTGGTGGCCGGCGCGGTGGGGGTGTGGCTGGCACTGCAGCTGGCGCTGGTGGCGTGGTGGGCCACCGTGATCGGACAGCAGGCTCAGCGCATCGCCGCGCTCGAGTCGCTCAATGGCGCGGATCACGGTGCCGCGGCCGCGCAGTGGTCGCGCACGCGCTTGATGCTCGCCGGGGAGTCGAGCAGCTTCCTGGCGCTGCTGCTGGTGGTGTCGCTGCTGCTGGCGTGGCTGTACTGGCGCGAGCACCGGCGCACGCGCAGCATCCAGGCGTTCTTCGCGGCGGTGACGCACGAGCTGCGCACGCCGCTGACCAGCATCCGCCTGCAGGCCGAGGCGATCGCCGAGGGTGGCGGCAGTCCGCAGCTTGCGCGCCGCATGCTCGAGGATTCGCACCGTCTCGAGTCGCAGATCGACAAGACCCTGGAGCTGGCGCGTATCGAGGGGGGCGGCCCGCTGTCCGAGCAGGCGATTCCGCTGCACGGCTGGCTCACGCGCTCGCTGGAGGGTCTGGCGGCCGCGCACGGCGAGCGCCTGGAGCTGCGCGCCCACGTGGACGCCGGGTTGCCGCCGATCCAGGCCGATGCGGGCGCGCTGCAGATGATCCTGCGCAATCTGATCGAGAATTCCGTGCGCCACTCGGGCGTCGATCCGGTACGCGTGCGCCTGACCGCCGCGCAGCGCGGCGCGCGCGTGGTGCTCGAGTATCAGGATAACGGCCACGGCGTGCGCCCCGGCACCGGCCGTCTCGGCCGGCTGTTCGGGCGCGGCGCCGGATCGAGCGGCGCGGGCGTGGGGCTGTACCTGGTGCGCCGGCTGATGCAGCGCATGGACGGCCGCGTGCGCTTCGACACCGCGCCCGGCGACGGCTTTCGCGCCGAGCTGGACTTTCGCGTGAGCCCGTGAGCGTTTCGCAGCCGCAAGACGGGGCCGGCGTGCGCCTGCTGATGGTCGAGGACGAGCGCAACGTCGCCGAGACGCTCGCCGAGCGGCTGCGGGCACAGGGCTACCAGGTGACGCGCGCCGAATCGATCAGCTCCGCGCGCCGCGCCATCGCCGAGAGCGGCTACCAGCTCGCGCTCATCGACGTGGGGCTGCCCGACGGCAATGGCCTGGAGCTCGCGCGCACGCTGCGCCAGCGCGCGCCGGCCACCGCGATCATTTTCCTGACCGCGCATGCCAGCGCCGAGGATCGGGTGCGCGGCCTCGAGCTGGGCGCCGACGACTACGTGGGCAAGCCGTTTCTGTTTCGCGAGCTGCTGCTGCGCATCCAGAATTGCCTCAAGCGCGCGCAGGATCTGGCGCAGGTGCCCGGCGAGATACGCGGCCAGGTGCGCATCGGCCGCGCGCTGGTGGACTTCGAGCGCTTCTCGGCCACGGTGGACGGCGAGAACCGCGCGCTGACCCACAAGGAGTGCTCGGTGCTGCGGCTGCTGGCCGAGCGCGTCGGCAAGGCGGTCAGCCGCGACGAGATCCTGGACCGCGCCTGGTCGGCCGACGAGTTTCCCACCTCGCGCACCGTCGACAACTTCATCGTGCGGCTGCGCAAGCTGGTCGAGGTCAACGCCGCCGATCCGCGCATCATCCGCAGCATCCGCGGGGTGGGCTATATGCTCACGGAGCTGCACCGTGAGTGAGCCGCCGGCAACCGGCGCGACGCAGCCGGACGCGGCGCGGGGCGGGCGCACGCGGCTGCTGCGCGCGCTCGCGCGCTGCAACGAGGGGCGGCCACCGGTGTGGTTCATGCGCCAGGCGGGCCGCTATCACGGCCACTATCAGCGGCTGCGGGCGAGGCACGAGTTCATGCAGCTGTGCAAGCAGCCGCGCCTGGCCGCCGAGGTGACGCTCGGGCCGATCGAGGAGTTCGGCTTCGATGCGGCGATCCTGTTCTCCGATCTGCTGTTTCCGCTCGAGGCGATGGGCATGGGCCTG
>DATJSD010000049.1:0-8076 GCA_035504335.1 Steroidobacteraceae bacterium
GGTCCAGATCGCTCTGCAGGACCACGCCGTCGTTGACCACTGCGACGATGCGATCGAGCAGCTGTCCCTGATTGGACGGCGGCTCGCCCGCGGCAGGCAGCGCAGCATGGGCAGGCGGGGCGGCTGCGGCGAGCAGGGCGGCGGCGGCGAGCAGGGCGGCGGCGGCGAGCAGGCCTAGGGGCGCCGCGGCCAGCCGAACCCGCCGCGCGGCCCGGCGGGCGGCCGAGGGGGTGGCCGGGCGGGCGGGCGCGGGCGCGCGTCGCAGGCGGAGCGGGGTGGTGCGCAACATGGGAGTCTCGGCCTCGCTGCGTGCTGTGGTGCTGTCTTGGGACGGTGCCGCTGCTGGGTCAGTAGGCGGCCGGGCTGGGTATCGGCGTGTTGGAAACGGGCACCCGGCCGGCGGCCACGGGCGAGTATCCCCGAATACTTTGCTGCAGGAAAGAGTCCACCTCGCTTCCGACGTTGGCCAGTCCGAGCAGTTCCACCTGCAGCAGGAAGCCCGTGGTGCGCTCGCCGGTGCGGGTGGTGACGGAGCGCTGCCAGAGTGCCCGGATCCCCAGGCACGAGCCCTGGAACTGGAAGCCGGCGAAGTCCTCGATCGAGGCGTGATCCAGCAGCGAATAGACGGCTCGCGCGTACAGATCCCAGTGACGCAGTATCGGATAGGCGGTCGAGGCATCGACCTGCTGGTACTGTCCGTCGCGGTACTGGTAGCTGAGGTTCACGATCTGCTGGCCGTTGGCACGGTACTGCATCACCGTCTCGGCCTGCTCGATGCGACTGACCTCGGCGTTGGAGGCCAGGTCGAGCAGCACGTTCCAGTGGTGATAGGCCTCGAGATTCAGCTCGCCGATCAGGTTGGAGGTGTGCGGATCGAGCGTCTGCCCCGGCAGCGCCACCCGCGGCGGCTGCAGGTAGACGCTCTGACCGATGCTCGCGCTGAGGAAGCGCGAGCCGCTCGCCGTCGAGAACATCTCGGTGGTCAAGCCGAGGGTGAATTCGTTGGCGTCGCCGATGCGGTCCAGGCCGACGTAGCGGTTGGGCTCGAACAGCTCGAACAGGTTCGGATCGGGGGTCGCGGTATCGAACAGCGGCAGCCCGTCCTGATTTCGATAGGGGATGTAGACGTACATCGCGCGCGGCTCGAGCGTGATGGTGCGCGTGCCGTTGGCGCCGGAGAGGCTGTCGAAGCTCAGGCCGCTGTCCACGGTGACGATCGGCAGATTGCGCCCGGGATCATAGCCGGCGTGCAGGGAATCATCGGGAGAGGGTGCCACGCCCTCCAACAGCTGTCCCCAGCTGGGGGTCGCATCGTGCAGCGCGTATTGAGTGAATTCCCAGGTTACGTCGGGCCGGAAAAAATAGCCCGGCTGGGTGAAGTCCAGCCCCACGTGCGGCTCGGCGTCCAGCCGCCAGCCGTTCACGCCGACCCCATCGGGAAGATCCACGCTCGCGGCGGCCAGCTGGTTGCAGACCGCCAGCGTGCAGGCGTCGCGTGAGAAGTTCACGACCTGTCCGGTGAAGCCGGTGGTGAGCCACGACCAGCCCTGGGGGGACCAGTGCGCGTCCGCATCCAGCCGCGGGGTCTGCTCGTAGGGGCGCTCGTAGACCGGCAGCGTCGCATCGAGGCTCTGGAAGTCGACCGATGCGAGGCTCACGTCCCAGATGTCGTCACGATGAATGACCGCGATGTTGCGCGGCAGGAACGGCGTGGCGGTGCCTTGCGAGCCGGTGGTGAAGTCCTCGAAGTACTCGGTGTCGCTGACGCTCTCCAGATCGAGCTGCACGCGCGTGTCGTCGGGCAGGTCGAGCCGGTCGAGCAGCCGGCCGTAACTGCGCTCGGCATCGTAGCTGGAATCGTGCGGAAGATAATCGCCGTCGAAGGTGCCGCTGTCGTCGCTGCTGAGGAAGCGATACTCGGTGCTCAGATCCAGCCCGCGGCTCGAGTAGTAGGTGGGAGCGAAGGTCGCATCCTGGTTGGGCGCGATGTTCCAGTACCAGGGCACACCGAGTATCGCGCCGTCGCGGCTGTTGCTGCCGACGAGCGGAAACAGCACGCCCGTCTGTCGCGCGGTGCTCATCGGAAAGGACAGATACGGCAGGTAGATGATCGGCACTCCCTCGACGTCCACGATCGTGCCGTAGGCCACGCCGCGGTTGATGGCGTTGTCCAGCCGCAGGGTGCGCCCGCGGATGTCCCAGTCGCTGCGGCCCGCCGGGCAGGCGGTGTAGGTGAAGTTGCGCGCCGTCTGCACCATGTCGTCGCTCGAGCTGGTGACGAACTCGGCGCTGCCGCGCCCGGCGTGCGTGAGGAACTGGAACTGGGCGCGCGTGAACTGCCCGCCGCTGTCGCTGTAATGGCCGGTGGTGCCCTGCAGACGCAGCATCGGGTCGTTGAAGCGCAGGTGGCCGCTGACGTTGACGTCGTCGGTAGCGGTGTCGTAGGTGATGCGATCGGCCTGAAACTCGCGATCCCCCATGTGCAGCTGCGCATGGCCCGAGAGGGTCAGATGCCCGCTCTGCGTGCCGGTGGCCTGATCGGCGCTGTAGGTGATCGGCTGGTTGGCCTGTGCCGGGCTCGCGCGCCGCAGCCGCTGCGACAGGCTCTGCGGTGGCGGCCGCGTGGTGCCCGGCGCGGGCAGCGTCGCGCTGGCCGCGGCCAGCAGCAGCGGCGCGGCGCCCGACGAAGCGAGCAGCGCCCCGGCGGCGGGCGGGCGCGCAGCGAGCGTAAAGCAGGCGCTCAGTGCCGGCGGCGCGGATGCGGGGGCGCCGAAGCGGAATTCCGCGCTCATGAGCGGCGCGGCAGCCGCGGTCGCGGGCACGGTGGCGGTCGTGATCGAGATCGTGGTGGCGGTTGCGGCGCCAGCGGGCGGATCGTCGGCGGCCAGCGCGGCCAGCAGCGGTGCACAGCAGAACGCTGCGCCCAGCAGGGCGCGCAGGGAGCGGGAGGCAATCATGCAGGGAGCCATTATAATGGTTGGATTGTCGAGCAATCGGTCAGCGCGCGCCCGAGCGCGGGTGATGGGAGCACAGGGATCAGCGTTTCAACCACAGGCGAGCGCGGCGGCGAGCGCGGCGGCGAGCGCGGCGGCGGCGCGGCAGCCGAAGGCGCGGCAGCCGAAAGCGCGGCGGCCGGCGGCGATACCCGCCTCGAGCAGATCCGCGAGTGGCTGAGCGGCGAGCTGCATTTTCGGCTCGTGCGGCTCGAGCCGGCATCCTACGACGCGAGCTTCCGCCGCTACCTGCGGGCCTGGCGGGCCGATGGGGCCACGCGTGTGGTGATGGACGCCCCACCGGACAAGGAGGATGTCGGCCCATTTCTGCAGATCGCCGCGCTGCTGGCGGGCTGTGCGGTGCACGTGCCGCAGGTCGAGGCGGCTGACCGCCGGCGCGGCTTCGTGCTGCTCGAGGACCTGGGCAGTGTGCTGTACCTCGAGCGGCTGCGCGCCGGTGGGGATCCGGAGGTGCTGTACGGCGATGCGCTCGAGGCCCTGCGGCGCATCCAGCTGCATGGCCGCGCGGCGGCGCTCGAGCTGCAGCCCTACGACCGCGTCGCGCTCGAGCGCGAGATGGCGCTGATGCCCGAGTGGTTCTGCGAGCGGCACCTGCGCCTCGGCCTGGACGCGCAGGAGCGCGCGCTGCTCGCGCGCACCTTCGAGCTGCTGGTGCAGGACGCGCTCGAGCAGCCGGTCGTGTTTGTCCACCGCGACTATCATTCGCGCAACCTGCTGCTCACGGCGCGCGACAATCCCGGCATCGTCGACTTCCAGGACGCGCTCGCAGGGCCGTTGACCTATGATCTGGTATCGCTGCTCAAGGACTGCTACATCGACTGGCCGCGCGAGCGCGTCGAGCGCTGGGTCGCCGACTACCGCGCGCGCCTGCTGGCGGCCGGGGCACCGGCGGGCGCGAGCGCCGCGCAGTTTCTGCGCTGGTTCGACCTCATCGGCCTGCAGCGTCACCTCAAGGTGCTCGGCATCTTCGCGCGCCTGTGGTGGCGCGACGGCAAGGGCGGCTATCTGGCCGACCTGCCGCGCACGCTGCGCTACGTGACCGATACGGCGCGGCGCTACGGCGAGCTCGCAGCGTTCGCCGCCTGGCTCGAGCAGCGCGTGTGTCCGGACTTCGCCGCGACCAACGCGCGCGTGCTGGCACGGTGCGCCGCGGGGTCCGCGGCTCCTGCGTGAGCCTCACGCACGCGATGCTGCTGGCGGCGGGGCGCGGCGAGCGCATGCGCCCACTGACCGATGCGCTGCCCAAGCCGCTCCTGCCCGTGCGCGGCAAGCCGCTCATCGTGTATCACCTCGAGAAGCTCGCGCGTCTGGGCGTGCAGACGGCGGTGATCAATCTCGCCTGGCTCGGCTCGCAGCTGCGCGCCGCGCTGGGCGACGGCGCGCGCTGGGGACTGCGCATCCATTACAGCGACGAGGGCACGCAGGCCCTCGACGTCGGCGGCGGTATCTTCAGGGCGCTGCCCTGGCTCGGCAGCGAGCCGTTCCTGGTGGTGAGCTCGGACATCTACACCGCATTCGACTTCGCCGAGCTCGAGATCGGCCCACAGGCGCTCGCCCAGCTGCTGCTCGTGCCCAATCCCGAGCATCACCGTCGCGGCGACTTCGCGCTCATCGACGGGCGCGTCGCGCCGGCCGGCGAGCACACCCTGACCTACGGCGGCATCGGACTGTTTCGCGCGCAGCTGTTCGAGGGCTGCCGGCCGGGGCGCTTTGCGCTGCTGCCGCTGCTGGAGCGGGCCATGAGCGCCGAGCGTCTGCACGGCCAGCTCTATGCCGGCCCCTGGACCAACGTCGGTACCGCCGGGCAGCTGGATGCGCTGCAGGCGCGGCCCTTGGGCTAAAATCGAGGACCGCGGCCGTGCCGCCCGAGCGGCTCGAGCCGCAAGACCCGATACGTCTATTTCCATGAATCACCTCAAGGGCATTCCGGTCGTGAGCGCCGTACCAGCGGTGCGCAGCGGCGAGAAGTACCGCACCGCGCAGGGCTTCAGCGCGATCAAGGACGGCGTCAAGGCCACGGCCGGGACCACGCCGGCCGACCGCGCCGGCCTGTACGGCAAGCCGCGCTGGCTGAAGGCGCCGATCCCGCAGGGGCAGGGCTACGAGTTCGTGCGCCGCACGGTGCGCGAGCATGCGCTCGCCACGGTGTGCGAGGAGGCGCGCTGCCCGAACCTGGGCGAGTGCTGGAATGCCGGGACGGCGACCATCATGGTGATGGGGGCCGTATGCACACGTGCGTGCCGCTTCTGCGCGGTGGATACCGGCAATCCGCACGGCTGGCTGGACGCCGAGGAGCCGCGCCACGTGGCCGAGAGCGTCGAGCTCATGCGGCTGAAATACGTGGTGCTCACGTCGGTGGACCGCGACGATCTGCCCGACGGTGGCGCGGCGCATTACGCCGCCTGCGTACGCGCGATCAAGCAGCGTCGCGCAGGCACCGCCGTCGAGGCGCTCACACCCGACTTCCGGGGGGTGCTGCGCGACGTGGAGACGGTCGTGGCCTCGGGGCTGGACGTGTTTGCTCAGAACGTGGAAACGGTTCGGCGGCTGACCCATCCGGTGCGCGACCCGCGCGCCGGCTACGAGCAGACGCTGGCGGTGCTCGCGCACGCCAAGCGCCACCGGCCCGCGGTGCTCACCAAGAGCAGTCTGATGCTGGGGCTGGGCGAAAGTGACGCGGAGATCGCCGCCTGCATGCGCGATCTGCGCCTCGCGGGCGTCGATATTCTCACTCTGGGCCAGTACCTGCGCCCCACGATCCATCATCTGCAGGTGCAGCGCTACGTGACGCCCGCCGAGTTCGAGCGCTATCGCGCCTGGGGGCTGGCGCACGGTTTCCGCGAGTGCGTGGCGGGGCCGCTGGTGCGCTCGAGCTATCGGGCCGAGCGCGTGCTGGCCGGCGACAACGTGGGGCTGACGGCGGCCAACGCGGCGGCCGATGCGGCGGCCGGTGCGGACGCGCGCACGGTATCCCCGTGAGCGGCGCGCTCGCGGTGCAGACCGTCGGTGCCGCGCGCTACCGCTGGCTCGGCCGCATGCCGTACGTGCCGACCTGGCAGGCGATGCAGCGCTTTACCGAGCGGCGCGATGAGCACAGCGCCGACGAGATCTGGCTGCTCGAGCACGAACCGGTGTTCACTCTGGGCATGAACGCCGACCGCGCACACGTGCTGGCGCCCGCCGATATCCCGGTCGTGCAGATCGATCGCGGCGGGCAGGTCACTTATCATGGGCCCGGACAGCTGCTGATCTATGCGCTCATCGATGTGCGGCGCGCCGGTCTGGGGATTCGTGGGCTGGTGAGCGCGCTGGAGCAGGCGGTGATCGCCTATGCCGCGCGCTGGGGAATCCGCGCCGAGTGTTGTGCGCAGGCGCCGGGGGTCTACGTGCAGGGATGCAAGCTCGCCAGCGTGGGCCTGCGCATCCGCCGTCGCGGCAGCTATCACGGGGTCGCGCTCAACGTGGCGATGGACCTGGAGCCCTTCGGTCGCATCAATCCCTGCGGGTTTGCGGGCCTGCGCATGACGCAGCTGTGCGAGCTCGGCGGACCGAGCAGCGTCGCCCAGGTGGCGAGCGAGATCGAGCCGGAGCTGCGCGCGCGGCTGACGGGATGAGGGACGCATGTATCAACGCCAGTGGCAGCTGCTGACCACGCTGTTCGACATGCCCTCGGCCGAGGCGCTCTCGAGCATGCTGGCCGCCGAGGGCATCGCGGTGCGCGTGGTGTCCGAAGCGCATCTGTTCGGACAGGCGGCGCCGTGCCGGTTGCTGGTGGACGCCACGCAGGCCTACCAGGCGCGCTGGACGCTGCTGCAGCGGCAATTCTCCGAGGAGGAGCTGGCGCTGATGGCCGGCGAGGGCGTCGAGCCGGTCACGGGGACGGGTGCGGGGACGGGTGCGGGTACGGGTGCGGGGCAGGCGCCGCCCGGGCTGGGGCACGGACAGTGAACGTGCCGGCGGCCGAGGCGCTGCAGCGCCTGCGAGCGGGCAACCGCCGTTTCGTGGCGCAGGCCGCGGGCGGGGAGGTGGCCCCCGGCGCGCGGACCCTGCAGCTCGGAACCGACCGGCGACCGTTCGCGATTGTGCTGGGCTGCTCGGATGCGCGCGTGCCGGCCGAGATCGTGTTCGATCAGGGGCTGGGCGATCTGTTCGTGATCCGTGTCGCGGGCAACATCGTGTCGCCCTCCCAGATCGGCAGCGTCGAATTCGCCGCCGAGCGCTTCGGCACGCGGCTGGTGGTGGTGCTCGGGCATTCGCAGTGCGGGGCGGTGGCGGCGACCATCGAGGAGCTGCAGCGTCCGGCCGAGAATCAGTCGCCGAATCTGCGCGCCATCGTCGATCGGGTGCGCCCGGCGGTGGAGGGGCTGCTCAATACGGAGCTGCGTCAGGATCCTGAGGCGCTCATGCGCCATGCCGTGCGCGCCAACATCAGCGTGTCGGTCAGCCACCTGCGTCATGGCTCGTACGTGCTCGAGAAGCTCATCGCCGGCGATGGGCTTGCGGTGGTGGGCGCGCAGTATTCGGTGGAAACCGGAGTGGTCGAGTTCTTCGACAGCAACACCCAGGGCTAGGCGGGCCGGACGCGCCCATGGGCAGCAGGCCCCAGGGTCGATTCCCGTGCGCCACGGCCGCCCGGACCCGGGCGCTACAGCACCAGCAGGACCTGGGGGCAGCCCTTCAGGGCGGCGAACAGCTGCGCGATCTGCTGCTCGTCGCGGGCGTGGATGACGTAGGTGATGCCGAGGAAGCGCCGCTCGGCGGATGCGCGCTCGCAGACGGCCGACAGGTCCAGCGGACCGGCGTGACGCGCCATGATGGCATCGACGTGGCTGCGCACGCCGGCCTCGGCACGCACCATGACCTTGACCGGGTAGTCGCAGGGAAAGCGCAGACGCGGACGCCACGTCGTGTCCATAGTCGCAGTATGACATGCGATTCGGTGCCCAAAGTCACCGCGCTGTAGGAGGCTGCTGACGACATTCGGCTTGAAATTCAGGCTCTTGTGCTAGACTGCGACGCGATCGACGCAGTTCGGGGGTGCGCATGGGCTCCCGTTGCGCCG
>DATJSD010000050.1:0-3093 GCA_035504335.1 Steroidobacteraceae bacterium
CGCGGCGCGGGGCGGGCGCACGCGGCTGCTGCGCGCGCTCGCGCGCTGCAACGAGGGGCGGCCACCGGTGTGGTTCATGCGCCAGGCGGGCCGCTATCACGGCCACTATCAGCGGCTGCGGGCGCGGCACGAGTTCATGCAGCTGTGCAAGCAGCCGCGCCTGGCCGCCGAGGTGACGCTCGGGCCGATCGAGGAGTTCGGCTTCGATGCGGCGATCCTGTTCTCCGATCTGCTGTTTCCGCTCGAGGCGATGGGCATGGGCCTGTGCTACGCGCCGGGCCCGCAGCTGGACTGGCACCTCTCGCAGCTCGAGGATCTGGCGCGGCTGCAGGGCGGCGCGCCGGGCGCCCAGCGTCTGGCCTTCCAGGCCGAGGCGCTCGCGCTGCTGCGCACCCGACTGCCGGATGACTGCGCGCTGATCGGATTCGTGGGCGGGCCCTTCACCCTGTATGCGTACGCCGTCGCCGGCTCGCACGAGGGGTTCGCGGCGGGCGCTCCCCCGGGGCTCACGAACGGCCTGTACGCCGGCTTCTGCGAGCGATTGCGCGAGCTGCTGGCCGCCAACATGGCGCTGCAGGCCGAGGCCGGAGCCGACTGCGTGGCGATGTTCGACACGGCCGCCGGTACACTCGCGGCCGAGCCGTTCGCCCGGCTGGTCGCGCCCGCTGTCCAGGAGGTCGTGGGGCTGTTCCGCGCGCGCTGCCCGCACACGCCGCTGATCTACTACTCACGCGATACCGGACCTGCCCATTGGGCGTCGCTGCGCGCCGCCGACGTGCAGTGCCTCGGGATCGACTGGCGGCACGAGCTGGTCGAGACGCTGCGCGAGCAGCGCGAGCGCTGGAGCGTACAGGGCAACATCGATCCGCAATGGCTGCTGCTGCCGGCCGGGGAGCTCGAAGTGCGGCTGCGCGCGCTGTTCGGCCGGCTGCAGCGGCAGCCGGCCGCGCTGCGCGCGGGCTGGGTGTGTGGCCTGGGCCACGGGGTATTGCCGCAGACGCCGGAGGCGAACGTGAGGCTGGCGCTGCGCATCGAGCACGAGATGTTCGCATGAGCGGGCGGCAGGGGTGCATGGGCCACGCGCGCTGCAGGCCGCTGCCGGGCGCGCCGGAGATCGCCGGATGAATGTGCAGCCGGCCGATTCGCTGCTGGCCAAGTATGACGTGGCCGGACCGCGCTATACGAGCTATCCGACGGTGCCCTGCTGGGAAGACACCCCCAGCGAGACGCAATGGCTCGAGCGGCTGGACGCGGCGCTGCACTCGGGCGATGCCCACGGGGCCGCGCTGTATCTGCATATTCCGTTCTGCCGTGCGCTGTGCACGTTCTGCGGCTGCAATACCCGCATCACGCGCAGTCACGGGTTCGTGTCCGCCTATACGCGCGCACTGCTGGTCGAGCTGGATCTGTATCGGGCGCGTCTCGGGCTCGAGCAGCTGCAGCTCGGGGAGCTGCACCTGGGCGGCGGCACGCCCACCTTCCTCACCGCCGCGGAGCTCGAGGAGCTGCTCGCCGGCCTGTGGCAGCGCGCACGGCCGCGGCCCGGCGCCGTGGCCTCGATCGAGGTGGATCCGCGCGTGACCGGCGCCGAGCAGCTCGCGGTGCTGGCGCGCCACGGGTTTCGCCGCATCAGCCTCGGGGTGCAGGATTTCGATCCGCGCGTGCAGCAGATCGTCAACCGGGTACAGAGCGAGCGCGAGGTGCGGGAGGTCACCGAGCGCGCGCGCGCGCTCGGCTTCGACAGCGTCAACTACGACCTGATCTATGGGCTGCCGCTGCAGACGGCGGCGAGCATCGAGGCGACGATGCGCGCCGTGTGCCGGCTGCGTCCGGACCGCATCGCCCTGTACGGCTACGCCCACGTGCCGTGGATCAAGCCGGGGCAGCGACGCTTCACGGAGATGGATCTGCCGCAGGGCGAGGACAAGCGCGCACTGTACGAGCTGGGTCGCGAGCGCCTGGAGAGCGAGGGCTATCGCGAGATCGGCCTGGATCACTTCGCGCTCGAGAGCGATCCGCTGTGGCAGGCACTGCAGGCCGGCACGCTGCACCGCAATTTCATGGGCTACAGCAGCTCCTTCACGCTGCCGCTGATCGGCCTCGGCGTCTCCTCGATCGGCGACGCGGGCGATGCGTACGCGCAGAACGAGAAGGACCTGCAGCGCTACCAGGAGCGGGTGGGGCAGGGGGAGCTGCCGATCCAGCGCGGGCATCTGCTGGGTGCCGAGGACCAGGTGCTGCGCAGACACATCCTGCGTCTGATGACCCGCCTGCAGACCCGCTGGGAGCGGCCCGAGGATCACACCGCCTACCTGCAGACCGCGGTGCAGCGGCTCGCCGAGCCGGCGGCCGACGGACTGGTCGAGCTCGACCCCGGCGGCTGCCGGGTCACCGACAGGGGCCGCGCCTATCTGCGCAACCTCTGCATGGCCTTCGATGCGCGGCTCGCGCGCCGCATGCCGGCCAAGGAGCTCTTCAGCCGCACCGTGTGAGCGGAGGGAGCGGGCGGCTCAGAAGGGTTTGACGACGGCCAGCAGAACGATCGGCACGACCAGCAGCAGGGAGGATTCGTTGAGCAGCCGCAGAGCCAGGGCACCGGGCAGCCGCTCGCCACGGAGCAGGCGTGCCAGCAGCCACCCGCACACTCCGTGGTAGACCAGCAGCGCGCCGACGAAGCCGAGCTTGACGCGAAGCCACGCGCCGTCGTCGTGATAGGCGAGCCACAGGGTCAGCCCGAAGGCCAGCGCGAGCACCGCCATGATCGTCATGAATGCGAACAAGCGCCGCGCCATGACGACCAGGCGACGCACGTCCTCGCCGTGCGCGGCGCCCTCGGCGTAGTGCACGAAGATGCGCGGCAGATAGAAGATGCCCGCAAGCCAGGCGATGACGAACAGCACGTGCAGGGCTTTGATCCACAACATGGGTCGGTCCGCATCGCTGATTGAGTAGAGGCGCCGCGGCCCCGCGGCGGCGCTCGCCGGTGCAAGCCACGATAATTCGCTATCCCCGGCGCGCCGCAAATCGCTAGACTCGGCGCTGTCATGGGGAATGATAATCCAGGGCAGGACGCCGGGGTGGGTGCGCGCGCGC
>DATJSD010000051.1:0-5905 GCA_035504335.1 Steroidobacteraceae bacterium
GAGCCGCGTCGCTTCTCCTTCGAGCCGAAGGATCACGTGGCGATCGGTGCACGCCTGGGGATGGACTTCGAGGCGGCCGGGCGCATCTCGGGCGCGCGCTTCGTGGTGATGACCGGGCCGCTCGCGAAGCTCCATCGGGCGCTCATCCAGCTCATGCTCGACTTGCACGTGCGCGAGCACGGCTATCGGGAGGCGTACGTCCCGTATCTGGTGCACGCCGAGGCCCTGGTCGGCACCGGGCAGCTGCCGAAGTTCGAGCAGGATCTGTTCGCGGTGCGCGCCGAGCCCGCGCTGTACCTCATCCCCACGGCCGAGGTGCCGCTGACCAATCTGGTGCGCGAGCGCATCCTCGCTGCCGAGGAGCTGCCGCTGAAGCTGGTCGCGCATACGCCGTGCTTTCGCTCGGAGGCGGGGGCCGCGGGGCGGGACACGCGCGGCATGATCCGTCAGCATCAGTTCGAGAAGGTGGAGCTGGTGCAGATCGTGCGCCCGCAGGACTCGTATGCCGCCCTGGAGGCGCTGCGCTCGCATGCCGAGGCGGTGCTCGCGGGCCTGAGCCTGCCGTACCGCGTGATGGCGCTGTGTGGCGCGGACGTCGGTTTCGCCAGCGCCAAGACCTACGACCTGGAGGTATGGCTGCCCTCGCAGCAGCGCTATCGCGAGATCTCTTCGTGCAGCAACTGCGAGGCCTTCCAGGCGCGGCGCATGCAGGCGCGCTGGCGCAATCCCGATGGCGGCAAGCCCGAACCGGTGCACACGCTCAACGGCTCGGGCCTCGCCGTGGGTCGCGCGTTCGTGGCGGTGCTGGAGAACTATCAGAACGAGGACGGCAGCATCGAGGTTCCCGAGGTGCTGCGGCCGTACCTCGGGGGGCTCACGCGCCTCGCCTGATCAGGCGAGGCGCCCGCGCCAGACGCGCTGGTACAACGGCCGCGCGCCCAGCGCCTGTACCAGCTCGGCGGGACTGTCCACGTTCCAGACGGCGAGGTCACACCACTTGCCGCACTCGAGCGTGCCGCGATCGGCCAGCAGGCCGAGGGCGCGCGCGGCCTCGCGGGTGACCGCGGCGAGGCACTCGGCGCTGGTGAGGCCGAACTGGACGGCCGCGAGGTTCATCGCGGTGAGCAGGGAGCTGAGCGGCGAGGTGCCCGGATTGCAGTCGGTGGCGAGCGCGATCGGCACGCGCGCGTCGCGCAGCGCCTGCACCGGCGGGGCGTGGCGCTCGCGCAGAAAGTAGAACGCACCCGGCAGCAATACCGCGACGCTGCCGGCGCGCGCGAGCGCCGCGACGCCCGCGGCGTCCGCGTACTCGAGATGGTCGGCCGACAGCGCGCCGTAGCGCGCGGCGAGCGCCGCGCCCTGCAGGTCGGAGAACTGATCGGCGTGCAGCTTGACCGGCAGGCCGAGTGCGCGCGCACGCTCGAACAGGCGCGCGACCTGCGCGGCGGAGAAGGCGAACGTCTCGCAGTAGGCGTCCACGGCGTCGGCGAGCCCGCTGGCCGCGACCGCCGGCAGATCGTGCGCGCACAGCCGCTCGGTGAAGGCGTCGGCGCCGCCCGGGTAGCCGGGTGGCAGGGCGTGGGCCGCAAGATAGGTCGTCGACACCGAGACGGGGCGCCGGCCGGGGAGCGCGCGCGCCGCCTGCAGGAGCGTGAGCTCCGCGGCCAGCGTGAGCCCATAGCCGGACTTGATCTCCAGGGTCGTTACCCCTTCGGCGAGCAGCGCATCGATGCGCGGCAGCGCCGTCTCGAGCAGTCCCGTCGCATCGAGGGCCGCGCAGCTCGCCACGGTGCGCAGGATGCCGCCACCGCCGCGCGCGATGGCCGCGTAGCTCTCGCCCGCCAGCCGCCGCTCGCTCTCATCCGCGCGATTGCCCGCGTGGATGATGTGCGTGTGGCAGTCGATCAGCCCCGGCGTGACCAGCCGCCCGCCGAGATCCACGACCTCGGCGCCGGCCTCGGCGCGCAGCGGCTCGGCCTCGGGGCCGAGCGCGCAGATGCGACCGTCGCGTGTGGCGATGGCGAGGGGCTCCGGATGGAGCGTGGAGGCCGCGTCGAGCAGCCGCAGGACGCGCCCGCCGGTGAAGATGCGGATGGCACTCATGAGCGGGCTGCACCTCCGGGCTCGCGGGTGGATCGGCCCGTCGGGTCTGACATCGGGCCGCGGGGTATCGAATGGCTAGCCTAATACGAAATAATGCGACCCTCAGGCGAGGATGCCTCTGAAGCTCGGGGTTGCCGGCGTTGCGGACGGTCACTTTCGCCCACCTGTGGGTCGACGGCGCCTGGCAGACCGATGTCGCCGTCGATATCGACGTCGCCGGCCGTGTCGTGGCGCTGCGCGCGGGGCAGCCGCCTGCGACTGCGCCCGGGCCTGCGCCGGCGGCATCCGGGCCTGCGACTGCACCTGCCGAGTATGTGCCCGGGCTCACGCTGCCAGGGCTCGCGGATGCGCATTGTCATGCCTTCCAGCGTCTGCTGCCGCCCTGGACGCAGCGCGCTCGGGCCTCGAGCGAGCAGGGGGCGCCGCGCGAGGATTTCTGGACCTGGCGCGAGGCGATGTACGTGGCGGCCGCACACCTCGGACCCCAGGAGCTGGAGGCGGTCGCGGCGCGCTGCTACATGGATCTGCTGCGCGGCGGCTACACCGCGGTCGCGGAGTTCCTCTACCTGCACCGCCTCGCGCAGGGCACGCCATGGGAGCGGCGGCGCGGTGCCGGCACGGGCGGCACGGGGGGTACGGCCGTTGCGGGGCGCACGGCTGTCGCGGGGCGCACGGCCGTCGCGGGCGGCCGGGCCGGCGGGGCCAAGGGCCCCCCCGGCGGGCGGGCCGCGCCGCTCAATGCCGACGTGGCGATCGTCGCCGCCGCACGCCGCGCGGGCATCCGGCTGCTGTTGCTGCCGGCGCTCTACCAGCACGCCGACTTCGGTGGAGCGGCGCTCAGCGCGGCGCAGGCGCCATTCGAGCGCTCGGTGCAGCAGTTTCTGCAGGACTGGGAGGAGCTGAAGCGCCGTTACCCCGCCGCCGATGCCGATGCCGCCGCCGATGCGGATGCCGATGCGGATGCCGCCGCCGATGCCGATGCCGATGCGGTTGCCGCTGCTGACGCTCGGGCTGACGGGACGCTCACCCTGGGGGTGGCCTTTCACAGCCTGCGCGCCGTGGACGTGAGCACGGTGGCGCAGCTGGCCACGCGGCTGGCCGCGGATCGGAGCTGCCGGGTGTTTCACCTGCACGTCGCCGAGCAACCGGCGGAGGTGCTCGCGTGCATCGCGCACCACGGGCGGCGCCCCGTGGCGCTGCTGGCGGAGCGAGGGCTGCTCGGTCCCCGCTGGGCACTGGTGCACGCCATTCACACCACGGCGAGCGAGCTGCAGCAGATCGCGCAGGCGGGCGCGACGCTGGTCATCTGCCCGACCACGGAGGCGGATCTGGGCGATGGCTACGCGGACCTGGAGCTGTATCTGGCCAGCGGCGGACGGCTGGCGATCGGCTCGGACAGCAATATCGGCCGCAGTGCTTATGCGGAGCTGCGCACGCTGGAGTGGGGGTTGCGTCAGCGGCAGGGTCGCCGCAATGTGTTGACGAGCAGCGCAGAGCCGGCGGTGGCGGATCGGCTGCTGCGCGCGGTGCGCGCGGGTGGCTGGGCGGCTCTCGGCCAGCCAGAGGCGGGGGCGCCGGGGGCGAGTGCGGATTTTGTGACCTTCGATGCCGATGAGGGCGACTGGCCGCTGGTGCCGCCGGAGAACTTTCTATCGGCGCTGGTGTTCGACGCGGCGGCGCCGCGGGCGCGCGAGGTCATGGTGGCGGGGCGCTGGGTCATCCGGCGCGGCGTGCACCTGCGGCAGGGGCTGATCGAGCGGCGCTATCGGGCGGCGCTGATGCGACTGCAGCCGCCGCTGCGCGCGGCGCTGGCACGCGGCGCGGGTGCGTGATCGGGCTGAAGGGTGAGGCGCGAACCATGTCCAGAGAATCCGGCGAGATCGGGGCGGCGCAGGGGACGGTGCACGGGGCCGTGGACGCGGCGGTGCCCGCGGCGGTGCCCGCGGCGGTGGATGCGGCGGTGGACGCGGCGGCGCCACGGCGCGTGATCCGCGCCCCGCGCGGCACGGTGCTGTCGGCAAAGTCGTGGCTGACGGAGGCGCCGCTGCGCATGCTGATGAACAATCTCGACCCGGAGGTGGCCGAGCGGCCCGAGGAGCTGATCGTCTATGGCGGCATCGGCAAGGCGGCGCGCAACTGGGAGTGCTTCGATGCGATCGTGGCGGCGCTGCGGCGGCTCGAGGCGGATCAGACGCTGCTGATCCAGTCCGGCAAGCCGGTGGGCGTCTTCACGACGCACGCGGATGCGCCGCGCGTGCTGCTGGCGAATGCGAACCTGGTGCCGCACTGGGCGACCTGGGAGCAGTTCAACGAGCTGGACCGGCGCGGGCTGACGATGTTCGGCCAGATGACGGCGGGCTCGTGGATCTACATCGGCAGCCAGGGGATCGTGCAGGGTACCTATGAGACGTTCGCCGAGATGGGACGGCAGCACTACGGCGGTGAGCTGCGCGGGCGCTGGATCCTCACTGCGGGGCTGGGCGGCATGGGCGGTGCGCAGCCGCTCGCGGCGACGATGGCCGGCGCCTCGCTGCTGGCGATCGAATGCCAGCCCTCGCGCATCGAGCGGCGCCTGCAGAGCGGCTACCTCGATCGGCAGGCGGCGGATCTCGAGGAGGCGCTCGCGCTGATCGAGGAGGCGTGCCGCGCGCGCCGCGCACTGTCCGTGGGATTGTGCGGCAACATCGCCGAGCTGCTGCCGCAGCTGCTCGAGCGCGGCGTGCGACCCGATGCGCTGACCGACCAGACCTCGGCGCACGACCCCGCCAACGGCTACCTGCCGGCCGGCTGGAGCGTGGCGCAGTGGCAGCGCGCGCGCCGCGAGGAGCCGCAGCGCGTGGCCGCGGCGGCGCGCGAGTCGATCGCGGCGCACGTGCGCTGCATGCTCGAGTACCGGCGGCGCGGCGTACCGGTGTTCGATTACGGCAATAACATCCGTCAGGTCGCCCACGAGAGCGGGGTGCGTGACGCATTCGATTTCCCGGGGTTCGTGCCGGCTTACGTGCGGCCGCTGTTCTGCCGCGGCGTGGGCCCGTTTCGCTGGGCGGCGCTGTCGGGCGACCCGGCGGACATCGCGGCGACCGACGCGCGCGTGAAGGCGCTGCTGCCCGAGGATCGGCACCTGCATCGCTGGCTCGACATGGCGGCCGAGCGCATCCGCTTTCAGGGCCTGCCAGCGCGCATCTGCTGGGTGGGCCTCGGCGAGCGGCACCGGCTCGGACTGGCGTTCAACGAGATGGTGGCCTCGGGGGAGCTGCGCGCGCCGATCGTGATCGGCCGCGATCACCTCGACTCCGGCTCGGTCGCGAGCCCGACTCGCGAGACCGAGGCGATGCGCGATGGCTCGGACGCCATCTCCGACTGGCCGCTGCTCAACGCGCTGCTCAACACCGCGAGCGGCGCCACCTGGGTGTCGCTGCATCATGGCGGCGGGGTGGGCATCGGATACTCTCAGCACGCCGGCATGGTGGTGGTGTGCGACGGCAGCGCGGCGGCGGCGCGGCGCATCGCGCGGGTGCTGTGGAACGACCCCGCCTCGGGCGTGATGCGTCACGCGGACGCGGGCTACGAGACGGCGATCGCCTGCGCGCGCGAGCATGCGCTGGATCTGCCGATGCTGGGCGGGGGCTGATGCCATCGCCTGATGCACGCAGGCGCGCGGCCGCGCGCAGCGGACGCGAGCGGCCGGCCTCGCGCCCGCTGGTGGTGCCGGCCGCAAGGCAGCTGGATCTCGCGACGCTGCGCCAGGTGATGCGCCGGCGCTGCCAGGTGCGGCTCGGGCGCGCGCCGCGCGCGCGCGTGC
>DATJSD010000052.1:0-4319 GCA_035504335.1 Steroidobacteraceae bacterium
GCGCTCGGGCGAGCCCGCGAACGGGATCGAGGCGCTGGCGGCCCCGACAGAGCCGTCGCCGCAGGGGCCCGCGGAGATCTCCGCCGCGACGCCCGCGCGGCTGGCGCCCGGCGCTTCGGTGGTGGATTGGCCCGCGGAGGCCGAGCGGCACATCATCTCACTACGTATCGTGAGCAGCGCTGAGCAACGGCTCTCGGGGCGCGCGGCCCGGCAGGCGCTGGCCGCCTGCGGCTTCGTGCATGGGCGCTACGGGATCTTTCATCAGCCGGCCGAGGATGGTCGCGCCCTGCTGTCATGCGCGAGCCTCAACAAGCCCGGCAGCTTCGATCCCGCATCGATGGATTTCCAGCGTTTCTCGGGCCTGAGCCTGTTCACCGTGCTGCCTGGGCCGCTGCCGGCCTCCGCGACGCTCGATCGATTGCTGGAGGCGGCGCGCGATCTGTCGCACCGCCTGCAGGCGCGGCTGCTGGACGATCAGAACCAGCCGCTCGACGCGGCACGCATCACGGCACTGCGCAGCAGCGTGCAGCAGCAGGCGCGCGGCGCGGACCCTGCCGCGGCGGGCGGAGGGCCGGGCGCGTGACGGTGTCTGCGGCGCAGCGCCGATGCGCCGAGCTGCGGGAGCTGATCGCCCAATACGACTACGAGTACTACGTACTGGATAGCCCCTCGGTACCGGACGCCGAGTACGACCGGCTGATGCGCGAGCTCTCGGCGCTCGAGGCACGGCACCCGGAGCTGATCAGCCCCGACTCACCCACGCAACGCGTCGGCGGTCAGGTCGCCGCCGGATTCGCTCCGGTACGTCATCGCGTGCCGATGCTGTCGCTGGACAATGCCTTCAGCGAGGCCGACATCGAGGCCTTTGATCGACGCATCCGCGCACGCCTGGGTCGCGGCGATGCGGCGCTCGATTACTGCGCCGAGCCCAAGCTGGACGGCCTGGCCGTCTCGTTGACCTACCGGGACGGGCGCCTGGCGCTGGCGGCGACTCGCGGGGACGGCATCACCGGAGAGGACGTCACCGCCAACGTACGCACCATCCGCGCGGTGCCCCTGAGCTTGCGCGGTCGGGCTCCCGCAGAGCTGGAAGTGCGCGGAGAGGTGTTCCTGCCGTTCGCCGGACTCGAGCGGTTGAACGCCGCCGCTGCGGCGGCGGGAGACAAGCCCTACGCCAACGCGCGCAATGCCGCCGCCGGGAGTCTGCGCCAGCTCGATCCGCGCGTCACGGCTCGCCGGGCGCTACAGGCCTTCTTCTACGGCTACGGCTTCTGGGAGCAGCCCCCCGCCACACAGAGTGCGGTGCTGAGGCAATTCGCCGGCTGGGGTCTGCCCACCTGTCCGGAGGTGAGCGCCGTGCGCGGCGTGCACGGCTGCCTGCAATATTTTCAGCGCATGGGCGCGCGCCGCGCGGCACTCGCCTACCAGATCGACGGCGTGGTCTACAAGGTGGACGCGCGCGCCGATCAGCAGACGCTCGGCTTCGTGGCGCGCGCTCCACGCTGGGCGATCGCGCACAAATTCCCGGCCGAAGAGGCGCTCACCGTGGTGCGCGGCATCGAGTTCCAGGTGGGCCGCACGGGCGCGCTCACTCCGGTGGCGCGGCTCGAGCCGGTCGCGGTCGGCGGCGTCATCGTCAGCAACGCCACGCTGCACAACTTCGACGAGCTGACGCGCAAGGACGTGCGCCCCGGGGACACGGTGATCGTGCGGCGCGCGGGCGATGTGATTCCGGAGATCGCGGGCGTGGTGCTCGAGCGCCGTCCGGCGGGCGCGCACGCCGTGGCACTGCCCGCGCACTGCCCGGTCTGCGGTGCGGCCGTGGTGCGCGTGGAGGGAGAGGCGGCCGCGCGCTGCAGCGGCACCTTCAGCTGTCCCGCGCAGCGCAAGGAGGCGCTCAGGCATTTCGCCAGCCGTCGCGCGCTGGACATCGAGGGGCTGGGCGCGAAGCTCGTCGATCAGCTGGTGGACCGTGGTCTGGTGACGGGTCCGGCCGATCTGTACACACTCGATGCGCTGCGGCTGGGCGAGCTGGAGCGCATGGGTGAAAAATCCGCTGCGAAGCTGGTGGCAGCCATCGATCGCAGCAAGCGCACCACGCTCGCGCGCCTGCTGTACGCGCTGGGCATCCCCGGTGTGGGGGACTCGACCGCCGCGGCGCTGGCGGCGCACTTCGGCGCTCTGGATGCGCTGCAGAACGCTCCGGTGGAGCAGATCCTCGAAGTCGAGGACGTCGGTCCGACCATCGCGGCGAGCGTGCACGATTTCTTCGCGGACCGGCGCCACCGCGAGCAGCTGCGCCGCCTGCGCGAGCTCGGTCTGAGCTTTCCCGAACCGGGCCCGAGCGCGCCGCGCAGCGCGCCGCCGCTGGCCGGCAAGACCGTGGTGCTGACCGGCACACTCGCCGGATTGACGCGCGAGGCGGCCACCGAGCGGCTGCTCGCGCTCGGTGCGCGCGTGAGCTCCTCGGTGTCCGCGAAGACCAGCTATCTGGTGGCCGGCGCCGAGCCGGGCGGCAAGCTCGCCCGCGCCCACGCCCTCGGGGTGCCGGTGCTCGATGAGGCCGGGCTGCTCGAGCTGCTGAAGGCCGGCCGAGGCGCGCGGGCTACAGATTCTTCTGAATCTTCGCCGTCTTGAGCAGATCGTCCTCGTAGGCCTGGAACTTCTTGCTCTCCACGAGCTGGGCGACCCGGTCCTTCACCTGGTCCAGCGGGGGCACGGGCGTCTCGCGCGTGTCGAGCAGCTGGATCACGTGCCAGCCATACTGGGTCTGCACCGGGGCGGGTGTGATCTCACCCTTCTTGAGCGAGGCCACTGCATCGGCGAACGGTTTGACCATGTTGGTCGGAGAGAACCAGCCGAGATCGCCTCCCTCCTGCTTGGAGGAATCGATCGAATCCTTCTTGGCGAGCTCTTCGAACTTCGCGCCGTGCTTGAGCTGCTCGATGATCTGCTGGGCTTCGGCCTGGCTGGTCACCAGGATGTGCCGCGCGTGGTACTGCAGCTTCGGAATGGCGGCCACCTGCTGGTCGTACTCGGCCTGCAGCTCCTGCGGGGTGGGCTGCTTGTCGGCCAGATAGTGCTCGGCGGCGGCCTGCTCGAGAATCTGCAGACGCGACAATGCCAGCAGCGAAGCCGTATCGCCCGTCTTCTCCAGGCCCTCCTTGAGGGCCTGCTGCGCGACCACCTCTCCGCGAACCAGGTTGTCCAGCAGCTGGCTGCGCTGATCGGCGGTCAGATCCGAGGCCTGTTTGCCCGCAGTGTTCTTGACGTAATACTCGAACATGTCGCGACTGATCGGCACTCCATTGACGACCGCAACCGCCTGCTGGGTCGCCGCCGTGGGTGCTGCCGTCTGCGCCGTGGTACCGCTCTTGCTGCAGGCGCTCACCAGCAGCAGCGCCACCAGCGGAAGCGCCGCGAGCGGAATGAATTTATGGAATTTCATTAAGATCTCTCAGATAGTTAAAGCGATTATTTAATGGGATTCATCAGGGGATAAGGCGGTGATCGACACCGCGTGCAGATCGGTCTGCCACAGCGCTGCGAGCACGTGGTTGACGAGGCGGTGACGCTGCAGGGGGCTCAGGCCCGCAAAACGGGTAGACACCAGTCGGACGCGAAAGTGCCCGCGTCCGCCGCTGCCGGCGTGTCCGACGTGTGCCGCACTGTCGTCGATCACCTCGAGCTGCTGCGGCTGCAACGCCTGGCGCAGCGCCTGCTCGATCCTGATGAGCGTCGTGGTGGGCTGCCCATGGGCACTCATGATGCATTCGCCCCGAGCGCCTCGGTGCGCACGGCCAGCCAGGCGCCCTGCGCCATCGCGAACACCAGAAAGGCGGCGGTGAGTCCGAAGACCTTGAACAGGACCCAGGTGCGCTCGCTGGCGAAGTCGGCCACCGCGAGATTCGCACAGCCGAGCAGCAGGTAGAACCCCGCCCACAGCCAGTTGAGTCTGAGCCACGCAGCGCGCGGCAGCGCGGTGCTGTGCGCGAACAGCGGCTGCATCAGGCGCTGCGCCAGGGGCGCCTCGCCGATCCAGGCACTGGCGATCGCGCTCACGGCCACCAGCCACAGGAACACGGTCGGCTTCCACTTGAGGAAGCGGGTGTCGTGCAGAATGAGCGTGGCGCCGCCGAGCAGCAGCACCAGCAGGGCACTCACCAGGTGCAGCGGCGGCAGCCGCCGCAGCCGCAGCCAGTCGACGCCCAGCAGCGCCACCATCCCCAGCATCAGCACGGCGGTCGCGACATAAATGCCGGCGAGGGAGTAGGCGACCAGGAACGCCGCGAGCGGCGCAAGCTCGATCAGGGACTGCA
>DATJSD010000053.1:0-18533 GCA_035504335.1 Steroidobacteraceae bacterium
TGAGGATCGGGTGTTTCCGAGCGTCGCAACACTGGCTGAATCTGCGCCACGGCGTTGAGCGACTGGCAGCAGGGAATCGACGCAAGCAAGTTGGGCTGCTCGCCGCAACGGCCGTCGTGCACGGCCTCACTCTCGTCACGCGCAATGCGCAGGACCCTTGGAGCTGAAACGCCCGGGGACGCGGCCGCACCTGCGAGGGACATGGCTCTGCCAGCCGCCCACTCACCGACGAGAGCAGCATGGAGCGTTCCGGGAGTTGACAACGGGGCTATGATCAGGAGCGGCGCTGCGAGTACCGCTAAGCGCTGGAGGCAGTCATGGCCGAATCGACGCAATCCATCCTGCAGACGCGGCGGGAGCAGTTGTTTCCCACCCTTGGCGTCGCTGAGATTCGCCGGCTGCAGCGCTTCGGTCAGCCCCGCCACTACGAGATCGGCAGCCTCGTCGCCAGGGCGGGGGAGGCGGGTGAGGGGCTGCTGCTGGTTCTGGCCGGCGAGGTGGCCATGCAGGCTCACGAGTCGCACGAGCCTCCCATCGTCGTGCACCAGGCCGGCTCGCTGCTCGGGGAGCTGGCACAATTGTCCGGCCGGCCCTTCCTGGTGGACGGCATCGCCCGCACGGCGGTCGACGCGCTGCTGATCGCGCCCTCGAGCCTGCGGGAGCTTCTCATCCAGGAAGCTGACCTCGGCGAACTGATCATGCGCGCGCTGATCCTGCGCCGGGTGGGGTTGCTGCAGCTCGGAGTGGGGCCGGTGATCATCGGCCGGCCGGCGCACCGCGATGTGCTGCGACTGCAGGGCTTCCTGCGGCGCAATGGCTACCCCTTCCAGACGCTGGATCCGGACGCGGATGAGCAGGCCCGCACGCTGCTCGAGCGCTTCCATCTCTCGCCCGCCGACCTGCCGACGGTGCTGTGCGTGAACGGGGAGCTGCTGCGCAATCCCACGGAGAGCCAGCTCGCCCGCTGCATCGGGATGTCGCGACCGCTGGACGCGAGCCGGCTGTACGACGTGGCGATCGTGGGTGCGGGCCCGGCCGGTCTGGCGGCCGCCGTGTATGCGGCCAGCGAGGGCCTGGATGTGCTGGTGCTCGACTGCCGCGCCTTCGGCGGCCAGGCCGGCGCCTCCGCGCGCATCGAGAATTATCTGGGCTTTCCGACCGGCATCTCCGGCATGGCGCTGATGGCGCGCGCCTACAACCAGGCGCAGAAGTTCGGCGTGGAGATCGCCATTCCCGAGCAGGCGCTGGAGCTGAAGGAAGAACGCACCGAGCTGGGCCGTCACTACACGCTGCAGCTCGCCAGTGATCAGCGCGTGCAGGCGCGCGCGATCGTGATTGCCTCGGGAGCCGAATACCGGCGGCTGGATGTGCCGCATCTGGCTGATTACGAGGGGGCGCACGTGCACTACTGGGCCTCGCCGCTGGAGGGACGGCTGTGCAGCGATCAGGAGGTCGCGCTGGTGGGCGCGGGCAATTCCGCCGGCCAGGCCGCGGTCTACCTGGCCTCGGTGGCGCGCAAGGTATGGATGTTCGTGCGCGGCCGAAAGCTCGAGGACTCCATGTCGAGCTACCTGTGCGAGCGCATAGGCGCGCAGCTCAATGTCGAGGTGCTGCTGCAGACGCAGGTCGTCGCGGTGCAAGGCAGCGACGGCGCTCTGCAGCAGCTGTGCTGGCGACGCGAGGGCGACGCGACGCAGCGTGAGCAGCGGGTTTCACACCTGTTCCTCATGATCGGCGCTGCTCCGAACACCGATTGGCTCGCCCGCTCGGGTGTGCAGCTGGATGGCAAGGGCTTCGTGCAGACCAACGCGCCCGGCGGCGCCGACGGACATCCGCTCGAAACCAACCTGCCGGGAGTGTTCGCCATCGGTGATGTGCGCTCCTCGTCGGTGAAGCGCGTGGCGGCCTCGGTCGGCGAAGGCGCACAGGTGGTGGCGGCGCTGCACGAGTACTTCGCCGCCAGCCGGGCGGCGCGGCGCATCTCAGCGTCGTAACGCGAGGCGACTCGGGGCGCGAGGCGCTGCGGCCTCCCGTTGCTGTTGCCAGCCGCCGCCCAGGGCCTTGTAGAGCTGTACCAGGTCGAGCGACACGGCCGCGGTGCTCTCGAGCAGCGCGTCCTGGGCCGCATACAGCGTGCGTTCGGCATCGAGCACGTTCAGGAAATCGACCAGCCCGCTGCGGTACAGGTCGCGGGACAGACGAAAGGCCGCCGCGCTGGAGCGCTCGGACTGCGCCAGCGAGCGCCGCCGGGTCTGCTCGTTGGCGTACGCGACGAGCGCATTCTCGGCGTCCTCCAGCGCGACGAGCACGGTTTGGCGGTAGCTGTCGAGCGCCTGGGCGGCACGGGCCTGCTGGACACGCACGTTGGCGCGCAGCCTGCCGCCCTGAAAGAGATTCCACTGCAGCGTCGGGCCGACCGACCAATAGCGGCTGGCGTACTCGAGCAGGCTGCTGCTCGACGTGCTCGTGGTGCCGAGGGCTCCCATGAGCGAAAATTTCGGAAACAGGTCCGCCTCCGCCACGCCGATCTCGGCCGTTGACGCTGCCAGCTCGCGCTCCGCGCGCTGTACGTCGGGTCGCCGCTGCAGCAGATCGGATGGCAGGCCCACGGGCACGACCGGCGGGGTGAGGGGGATGGGCTGCGCGCGTGCCATCGTCGCCAGCAGCGCGCCCGGGTCCTGCCCGAGCAGGACCGCGAGGTGATGCACCGACTGCGCGAAGCCACTCTCGAGCGTGGGCAGCTGCGCCTGGGTGGCGCTGAGCAGCGCCGTGGCCTGCTCGACCTCGAGCTCGTTCGCCAGGCCGCTGCGATAGCGGCTGCGGGTGAGCCGCACGATGTCCTGCTGAGCGGCGATGTTCTGTCGCGTGATGGCGAGGCGTTGCTGATCGGCGCGCGCCTGGATGTAGTCGCGCGCGACCTCGGCCAGCAGCGAAACCAGCACGTCGCGCAGTGCATACTGCGCGGCGCCGACCTCGGCGCTCGATGCCTCGACCGCGCGCCGCACGCCGCCGAAGATATCCAGCTCCCACGCCGCATCGAATCCGACGCTGTAGAGATCGTAATCGAGCGGCACCTCGGGAAAGAGCCCGAGCGGCGGGAAGGAGTTGGCGCCATAGCGATTCTTCGTATACGCCAGCGACGCGCCGGCCGACGGCCAGCGCGCTCCCGCGACCACGTCGCGCTCCGCGCGCGCCTCGCGCACGCGCTCTTCGGCCACCCGCAGCGTCAGGCTGGATCGCACCGCGCCGCCGATGAGGGCGTCGAGCTGCGGGTCCCGGAAGCCGCTCCACCATGAGGCGAGCGCCGCGGGCCCGGCCGATTCACCCGCCGCGAGCGGCGTGGCCCATCGGGCCGGTGCCGGCTCGCTCGGCGGCTTGTAGTTCGGTCCGACCGTGCAGCCGGCAAGCAGCGCCAGCGCGCCTGCCCACAGGCACGGCCGCGGGCTCATGGGTGCGCTCCCTTCTCGGGCCGATTGAGGACATCCAGCAGGTGCAGAATGCTGTCGACCGTCGCATCATCCCCGACCCCCGTATTGAGCATCACGTGGAACAGGTGGCGGTTCGGCCACTCGTAGCCGAGGTAATGCCGGACGAATTTCCTGCGATCCTCGTCGATCTTGTCGACCAGCTCCACGGCCTCGTCCTGATCGCCGCCGACGCGCTTGAGCACTCGGCGAAACCGCAGCTCGCGCGAGGCATACAGGAAGACGGACAGCGTATCGCTACGGTCGCGAAGATAGTGGGGGGCGCCCCGGCCGATGATCACGCAGGGCTTGCTCTGCGCCGCCTTCAGCACCGCCTGCTGGACGAGCCGCACGAGGCGGTCGGTGTCGAGGATCGCCAGGTCGGGGCTCGGCAGGTTGCGGTCGAAGGTCCCCCGCCAGATGACGTTCACCAGGCGCTGCAGCCACGGGTCGATCCGCTCTTCGCGCCGGCGGCAGACATCCACCGGGATGCGCGCCGCGGCCGCGATCTCGCGCGTGAGGTCATCGTCGAACAGCCTCCAGTTGAGCCGCCGCGCGAGCCGCTCGCCGATGGTGCTGCCGCCGGCGCCGAATTCCCGATCCAGGAGCAATATCTCTCGCATCGGCCTGGCTCCGCTCACTCTCCCAGGGACACGTGGTGAACCGCGGTCGGCCGGCGGAACAGCGGAACGAGCACGAGGCATGCGGCACTGATTCCCGCGATCACGAAGAACAGATCCACGAAAGCCCAGTACGATGACTGCTGGAGCAGCAGGCCGTAGAGCATTCTGCGCGCTCTGAGCAGCGCGTCGGCAGTGGTGAAGTGGCGTTCGAAGACCCGCTGCAACAGCGCGAGCTGCGTGCGGTAGCGCGGATTCATCGCGGACAGATGCCCGACCATATAGGCCTGGTGAACCTGCGCGTAGCGCTGCAGCATGGTCGACACGTAGGAAAGCCCGATGCTGCCGCCGACGTTGCGCACCAGGTTCTGGATCCCGGTCGCATTGCCGATCTGCTCGTTGCGCAGCGTTCCGATCGACAGCGTCGTGAGCGGCACGAAGATGAAGCTGGTGCCCAGACCGGATATGATGTTCGCGACGATGATGCTGCTCATCGCGATCTGCAGATTGAGCCGGCTGAGCAGCAGACTCGCGAGCGCGGTGAGCGCGAAGCCGATTGCGACCAGGACTTTGGGGTTCGCCCTGGAGGCGATCGCGCCGACGACCAGCAGCGCGGCCAGGGCCCCGACGCCGCGCGGCGTGACCGACAGACCGGCGGCGAAGGCCGTGTAGCCGAGCAGCGTCTGCAGGAACAGCGGCTGCAGCGTGATGAGCGCGTAGATGGACAGTCCGAAGATCCCGAACAGGATCGCGCTGACGGCGAAGTTGCGGTCGGCGAAGATGTGCAGATCGACGATGGGCTGATCGATCAGCAGCTCGCGGGCGATGAACGCGATCAACGTGACGGCCGAGATGACGCTGAACCAGCGCAGCCAGACGGCCGCGAACCAGTCGGCGTCCTGCCCCTTGTCGAGCACGATCTGCAGGGTGGCGAGGAACAGCGCCATGAGCACGAAGCCGCTCGCGTCGATGCGACGCGGGCGGCTCGCGCGGATATACGGCGGGTCTTCGATCATCATCGCCATCAGCGCCGCGGACAGTATGCCGACGGGCACGTTGACGTAGAACGCCCAGCGCCAGGAGTACTGATCGGTCAGCCAGCCGCCCAGAGTCGGCCCGATGATGGGGGCGACCACGACGCCGAGACCGAAGAGCGCGGTGGCCGTGCCGCGCTGCGTCGGCGGAAAGCTCTCGAGCAGAATGGCCTGCGAGAGCGGTTGCATCGCGCCGCCGCCGATACCCTGCAGCACGCGGGCGACCACCAGCATCGACATGCTGAGGGCGATGCCACAGGTGGCGGAGGCGAGGGTGAACACGATCGTGCAGGCGATCAGGAAGTTCTTTCGGCCGAGGAAGCTGGAGAGCCAGGCGCTCGCCGGCAGGATCACGGCGTTCGCGACCAGATAGCTCGTCAATACCCATGTGGACTCGTCCTGGGTCGCGCCCAGATTGCCGGCGATGTAGGGCAACGCGACCACGACGATCGACGTGTCGAGTATCACCATGAAGGTCGAGAGCATCACCGGGATCGCGATCAACCACGGATTGAAGCGCGGCCGCCATTCGCCCGGGACCGCGGTGGCCGTGGCGCTCATCGGACCCTGACCCGCGGCGTGATGGACAGACCCGGCGCGACGTCGATGCCCCGCGGCAGGGGTCCATCGAACACAATCTTGACCGGCACCCGCTGCACCACCTTGACGTAGTTCCCGACGGCGTTTTCGGGTGGCAACAGGCTGAAGCGCGCGCCCGTGCCGGCCTGCAGGCTGTCCACGCGACCCTTCAGCCGGTAATCCGGATAGGCATCGAGGCGCAGCTCCACGGGCTGGCCCGGCCGCATGTCGGTGAGCTGCGTTTCCTTGAAATTCGCCGTGACCCACACGTACCGGGGCACGAGTGCGAGCAGCGACTGCCCCGGCTGCACGTAGTTACCGGGTGCCACGGTGCGCGCCGTGACGCGCCCGTCCACCGGAGCGAGGATGCTCGTGTACGAGAGGTTCAGCTCCGCCTGCCGCACCCGGGCGGCGGCGAGCGTGACGGCCGCCGCGGCGGTCTGAATGGCCGCCTGGCTGAGTGTCACGCCGGCGCGCGCCGCCGCGAGCTGACTGCGCGCGGCGCGCAGCTGCGCGGCAGTGGAGCGGGCTGTGGTGCTGATCTGGTCCAGCACGGTCTTCGAGACCGCGCGCGTCTCGACCGACTGGTAGCGCTTGAGGTCATCGCCGGCGCGCTGCGCATCTGCCGCGGCCGCGGCCTCGGTGGCGCTCGCCTGCGCCACCCGGGCCTCGGACACGCCCAGCTGTGCGCGCGCCTGAGCCTCCTCGCTGCGTGCCGAGGCGAGCGCGGCGCGGGCCTGCGCGAGACTCGCCTGATAGTCGCGCGGATCGAGCTGGATCAGTATCTCTCCCTGGCGCACCGTTTGATTGTCGGTAACGAGCAGGCGCGTGACCTGGCCGGGCACGCGCGCGCTCACCAGCGTCGTGTAGCCGTCGACGAACGCATCGTCGGTGGACTCATACGGCCGGATGAACTCGAGGTAATAGGCCACCACCGCCGCAAGGAGCAGCAGGGCGAGCGTGCCGATCAGCAGGGCTCGTCCGCTGAGCCGCCGCTTGCGCGGTGGCGGCGTCGGGACGTGTTCCTCGGCGTCGCTGTGCGCTTCGCTTGTCGCTGACTGCGCCACGATGAGACCCATGACGCGGCTGCGCCCGCGCCCCTTATCCCGCGCCCCTTATCCCGCGGCACGCGCCCGTGGGCTCGCCGGGATCACGACGACCAAGTCCCCTTGGCGCGTGATCATAGCAATTCCGGCGTAGCGCCTGGCAGATCCGTCAGGGGCGGCAATCCAGAGGGCTGCACGCACAAAAAGGGGCGGCGCGCGTCCGACATCTGGGTGAGAATGGGCGGTCGGACGACGGCACAGAGGCGCCGCGCGAGCGGGGAGGCAGACAGCGATGCCCGAACAGCAAACCACGCGATCCGGCGCGGCTTCCGGCCGCCCGTTCACTTCCCGGGAGTTTCTCGAGAGCCTGCGTGACGGCCGCGAGATCTGGATCTATGGCGAGCGCGTGCGGGACGTGACCACGCATCCCGCGTTTCGCAACACGGTGCGCATGCTGGCGCGGCTCTATGACGCCCTGCACGACGAGCGCAGGAGCGTGTTGTGCTGCGACACCGATACCGGCAATGGTGGCTACACGCACAGGTTCTTCAAGGCCTCGCGCAGCGTCGAGGAGATGATCGGGGCGCGTGACGCCATCGCCGAGTGGGCGCGGGTCACCTATGGCTGGATGGGGCGCAGCCCGGATTACAAGGCGGCCTTTCTCGCCACGCTCGGCGCCAACGCCGATTTCTATGCGCCCTACGACCAGAACGCGCGCCGCTGGTACCAGAAGGTGCAGGAGGAAGTCACCTTCGTCAACCATGCCATCGTCAATCCGCCGGTCGACCGCCACAAAGAGCTGTCCGAGGTGCGCGACGTGTACATGCACGTCGAGAAGGAAACCGACGCCGGACTGATCGTCAGCGGAGCGAAGGTGGTGGCCACCACTTCCACGCTCACGCACTACAACTTCATCGCCAACAACGGCGCGCTGCCGATCAAGACCAGGGACTTCGCCTTCGTCTGCATCGTGCCGACCAATGCCCCGGGAGTGAAGCTGCTCTGCCGCCCGTCCTACGAGATGACCTCGGCGGTGATGGGCAGTCCGTTCGATTACCCGCTCTCCAGCCGCCTGGACGAGAACGATTCGATCATCGTGTTCGAACAGGTGTTCGTGCCGTGGGAGAACGTTTTCGCCTACGGCGACATCGACAAGGTGAATAACTTCTTTCCGCGCTCGGGCTTTCTGCCGCGCTTCATGTTTCACGGCTGCGTGCGGCTGTCGGTGAAGCTCGATTTCATCGCCGGGCTGCTGCTCAAGGGCGTGGACGCCACCGGCGCCAGGGAATTTCGCGGCGTACAGGCGCAGGTGGGCGAGGTGCTGGCGTGGCGCAACCTCTTCTGGGGGCTGACCGACGCGATGGCCCGCGCGACCCGGCCGTGGACGCCCGGCTACGTGCTGCCGAACCTGGATTACGGGCTGGCGTACCGGGTGATGGCCAGCATAGCCTATCCGCGCCTGAAGGAGATCATCGAAAACGTGCTGGCCAGCGCACTGATCTACCTGCCATCGCATGCCAACGATTTCAAGAACGAGCAGACGCGGAAGATCCTCGAGCAATACGTGCGCGGGTCGAACGACTACTCGGCGCTCGAGCGGGTGAAGCTGATGAAGCTGCTGTGGGACGCCGTGGGTACCGAGTTCGGCGGCCGCCACGAGCTCTACGAGCGCAACTACTTCGGCAACCACGAGAGCATCCGCTTCGAGACGTTGCTGTCGGCGGAGATGATGGGGCAGACTGCGGGCTATAAGGGCTTCGCGGAGCAATGCATGTCCGAATACGACCTGGATGGCTGGACGGTGCCCGACCTGATCAACCCCGATGATGTCAGCGCGGTGCTGAAGAACAGCAACCGCTAGTCTTGCGACAGGAGCCCAAAGACAATGGCCGGAGCTCTGCAGCGGCGGCTCGCCGCGGGCGAATTCGCGATCACCAGTGAGATCACCCCGCCGGTGTCCGCGGATCCCGCGGCGCTGCTGGAAAAGGCGCGCGCGCTCGCGGGCCTGGCCGACGCCATCAACGTCACCGATGGGGCGGGCGCGCGTTCGCACCTCGATAGCCTGACGGCCGCCGGATTCATGGCGCGCGCAGGCATCGAGCCGGTGCTGCAGGTGACCTGCCGCGACCGCAACCGCATCGCGCTGCAGAGCCTGCTGATCGGCGCGGCGGCTCAGGGGATCCATAATATTCTGGCCCTGCACGGCGATGATCCGAGCGCCGGCGACCAGCCGGACGCCAAGCCGGTGTTCGACCTGACCTCCCAGACGCTGCTGGCCACTGCGCGGGATATGACGCAGCGCGCTGTGCTGCCCACGGGCCGCGCCATCGGCGGTGAGATCGACTTGTTTCTCGGCGCCGCGGATACGCCCGTGGACCCGGCTCCGGACTGGCAGCCCACCGGACTCATGCGCAAGATCGAGGCGGGCGCGCGCTTCGTGCAGACGCAGTTCTGTCTGGACCCCGCGCTGATACAGCGCTATATCGCGCGCCTGGAGCAGCACGGCATCGTGCCGGGCCTGTACGTCCTGGTGGGGCTCGCACCGCTCGCGAGCGCGCGCTCGGCGCTCTGGATCCGCGACAAGCTCCGCGGCTCAGTCATCCCCGAAACGCTGATCACGCGCCTGGAAGCCGCCGACGATCCGAGGCTCGAGGGCCAGCGCATCTGCGTGGAGCTGATGCAGCAGCTGCGCGCGGTGCGCGGCGTCGCCGGCGTACACCTGATGGCGCCGCTCAACGAGACGGCGCTGCCCGCCGTGATCCGCGAATTTCGCGCACTGCCGGGTGCGCCGCCGGGCGTGCCTCCGGGTTGAGGCGCTGCCGCTGCGTCGACGCGGCGAGCCCACCGCGACCGGGCGGTACACTTACAGCGACGGCGAGTATTCCCACAGATCGTTGAGGTAGCCACTGCCGCTCGTGCCGTACCCGGCGCCGCCGAACAGCCACAGGTTGCCCGAGGCGTCGATCCAGGAGCTGGCCGCGCGGCGCGAACCGGGCAGGTTGCTGGCCGCGCTGCTGGCCTCGGTGCCGTAGCTCGCGCTGCCGTCGCTGGTCTCGCCACCACTGACCCAGCGCCACTGCCCCGTGCCGGGAACGTATTCCCAGAGGTCACCCAGGTCGCCCACGGCACCGGTGGAGTCATAGCCGTAGCCGCCGAACATCCACAGGTTGCCCGCGGAGTCGATCCAGGTGCTGGCGGCCTGCCGTGCTCCGGGCATGTTGGCGGCCGAGGCCGCGGTTTCCATGCCATAGACACCCGTGGCATTGACCTCGTCCGAGCCACTGACCCAGGTCCACTCTCCGGTGCTCGGACTGTATTGCCAGAGGTCGTTGAGGTCGCCTTCGGCGCCCGTGGAGTCAAAGCCATAGCCGCCGAACAGCCACAGGTTGCCCGCCGAGTCGGTCCAGGTGCTGGCGACCTGCCGTGCTCCCGGCACGTTACTGGCCGAGGCTACGCCCTGCGTGCCATAGACGCCCGCTGCATTGATCGTGTTGCCGCCGCTGACCCAGGTCCACAGTCCGGTGCTCGAGTCGTATTGCCACAGATCGTTGAGGTTGGCCACGGCGCCGGTTGAATCGCGGCCATAGCCGCCGAACAGCCACAGGTTGCCCGAGGAGTCGACCCAGGAGCTGGCCCCCTCGCGCGCCCCCGGCACATTGTCAGCCTCGGCCATGCCTTGCATGCCGTAGACGCCCGCGGCATTGACCGTCTCGCCGCCGCTGACCCAGGTCCACAGCCCGGTGCTCGGACTGTATTGCCACAGATCGTTGAGGTCCCCGTTGCCGCTCGAGCCGTAGCCGTAGCCGCCGAACAGCCACAGGTTGCCCGCGGGGTCGATCCAGGAACTCGCACTCTGGCGTGCGCCCGGCAGGTTGCCGGCCGCGGCCATACCTGCTGTCCCATAGACGCCCGCAGCATCGATCGCGTTCCCGCCGCTGACCCAGGTCCACTGCGCGGTACTCGGACTGTATTGCCACAGATCGTTCAATTCGCCCAGAGCGTCGGCCGCGTAGCCATAGCCGCCGAACAGCCACAGGTTGCCCGCGGAGTCGGTCCAGGTGCTGCCCGCTTCGCGCGCCCCCGGCGCATTGCTGGCCGAGGCGCTGCCTTGCGTGCCATAGATCCCAGGGGCATTGAGGCTGTTCGAGCCCGCCTGCCAGGTCCACAGTCCGTCGGAGCAGGCGACCACGACATCGGTGACGTCCGCCGTGAGCCTGCCACTGGCACTGCTGGTCACGAGGCACATCTCGTCTGCCGGCTGCGTCTGCACGGTCACCAGGTAGAGGCTGCCGTAGGCAAAGGTGCCGGGAAACTCCCAGGAGTCCGTGCCCGCCGAGACCGTGACGGTGGTTTTCCCGTTGGCCAGCACCACGCTGCCGGCGGTCAATCCGGTGAGCTCGCCGGCGATGGTGTAGCTCGGGGTCTTGTTCGAGGAGCCGCCGCAGGCGACGAGCGCCAATGCGGCCGTCAGCAGAGCTGGATAGCGTATTGCAGCACCCAGCCCCGGCAGGGCGTGGCTCGATCTGCCTGTCATGCCATTTCCTCTTTGACTGTGGCGACTATGGCGCGCTGGCGGTAACGGACGGGCGGGGGGCGTCGCGGGCGCCCGCTATCGGTTTGTGCATTCGCGCGCTAACGTCGTGGGTGCGGGGTGGTTGACCTGCCGGTCGAACCTTGCGGTGGCGGTTGCGGAGTGGGGCGTCGGGCACGGGCCGTATCATAGCCTACCCCGCCCATGGGTCACGGGCGAGGGACCTGCGCACCAGGGGACAGCGCGCGCCGTCGCGGCGGGTTCAGCGCGCCGTGCGGGCGATGAGCACGGCGTTCGTGCCGCCGAAGGCGAATGAGTTGGACATCACCGTGGTGACCGAGGCGTCCTGGCGTGCGCGATTGGGGACGTAGTCGAGATCGCAGGCCTCGTCCGGCTCGAGCAGATGCATCGTCGGCAGCAGAATCGCGCGTCGCAGCGCGAGCAGCGCGAGCGCGAGCTCCAGCGCGGGGCTCGCGCCCAGCAGGTGACCGTGTATCGCCTTGGTGGCGCTGACGGGCATGCGGTAGGCCTGCTGCGCGAACACCTGCTTGATCGCGGCGGTCTCGACGCCGTCATTGGCTGCGGTACCGGTACCGTGGGCGTTGATGGCGCCGATGGCGCTGGGCTCGCAGCCGGCCGCATCGAGCGCCGCCCGCATGGCGGCCGCCTGGCCGGCGACACTCGGACGGGTCATGTGATTCGCATCGGTGGCCAGGCCGTAGCCCAGCAGCTCGCCGTGGATGGCGGCTCCGCGTGCAACGGCATGCGACCACTCCTCCAGGATGAGGATGGCCGCGCCCTCCGCCAGCACCAGGCCCGAGCGGTCCCTGGCGAAGGGCTTGCAGGAGCGCGCGGCATCGTCCGGGTCCACGCTGGCCAGGGCGTGCAGCGCCTCCCAGGCCTTCATCACGCCGAAGCACAGCGGCGCCTCGGCACCGCCGGCGATGGCCAGATCGAGTTGGCCCTGACGGATACGCAGCCACGCCTCCCCGAGGGCCACCGCCGAGGAGGAGCACGCGGTGCAATAGGTGAGCGCCGGCCCGCTGACCGCCAGCTCGATGCCGATCCACGCCGCGGGTGCGTTGCTCATCGACATCAGCACCGAGAAGGGCTTCACGCGCCCAGCTTGCTCGGCGTACAGCAGGTGGTAGCCCTCGTCAGTGGTCGTGGAGCCGCCCATGCCCGAGCCCATGAAGATGCCGGCGCGCACCCGATCCTCATCGCGCAGCTGCAGACGCGCGTCGGCCAGCGCCTGGCGGGCAGCCACGAGCGCGAATTGCGACACCCGATCGAGCATGCGCGCCCGGGGAGGATCGAAATGTCGATCCGCCTGGAAATCCACGCAGCCGGCCAGCGGCGCGTGCAGGTCCGCGGCCCAGCCCGTGTCGAGCAGGCGGATGGCCGAGTGGCCGGCGACCGCACGGTCGAAGGCCGCCGCGGCACTGTTGCCGAGCGGGCTGAGTACGCCGAGACCAGTGATGGCCACGCGGCGCGGCGCCGGGGCTGCGCCCGGGGCGGAAGCCGGGGCGGAGGCCGGCGCGCACCCCGGCGCGGGGGCCGGAGGCATCATGCCGGCTGCCGGGGCGGCGGGGCGGCGGGGCGCGCCGCGAGCAGCGCATCCACGTACTGCGCGGCGTCTGCCAGTGTCGGGAAGGTATCGATGTCCTGAGGCAGCTTCACCGCGAATTCATCCTCGATCATGAACAGCAGCTCGACCATGCCGAGCGAGTCGATGCCGACCGCGGCCAGCGGTTGCTGCGGGGTGAGGCGCTCCGGATCGATCTTGTACTGCTCGACCAGTATCTTCGTGAGTCGCTCGAGGGTCGTCATGACGTCGTCTCCCGCTGGCTCGCGCGCATGCTCCGTATCTTGCCGCTCCAGCGCGCACCCTGCGTGAGCAATCCGGGAGCACGCCGCAGCAGCGGCAGGCAGCCGCGCGCCGCGCGGGGGTGCATGGCCAGCTGCGCCAGAGCGGCGGCGAGGCGCATGCGTCCCAGGAATTGCCGCCGCCACTGCGCCGCATAGCGGGCGTGCACGATCCGCTGTGCCTCGAGCGCCGCGCGACCGCATCCGCGCACCTGCGGGTGGCCGAGCAGCAGCGCGCACAGCAGCCAGGCCGACTGCAGCGCCATGCTGATGCCCTCGCCGACGAGCGGATGCGCCTCGCCGGCTGCATTGCCGATACGAAATGGCGGTGGGATGGCGCCGCCGGGGGCCGGTGTCACGCCCGGCCGGATCGGGCCCACGGCCAGCCATTCGCCCGTGCGCCGCGCTCCCCGCAGCGCCTCGGCGACGCCCTGGCAGTGCTCCTGCAGATGGGCTTGCACCGCCTCTCCGGCGCGCAGCCCCGGATTGGCGCGACGCGCCCGCTGCAGCGTCGCCAGCTGAATGCAGCAGGCCAGCGTCATCATGCCCTCATCGGCGATCACCATGCCGCCGTAACCGCCTGTGAATGCCAGCACCGGCAGCAGGCCCGGGGAAAGCGCAGAGCCCATGAAGTTCGCCTTGAACGCCAGCAGCTCGTGGCCACGTGCGCCGGCGTGGAGGCCCGCTCGCTCGGCGGGTAGCCTCTCCCAGGACCCGTTCGCGGCGATGGCCACTGGAGCGCTCAGCGTGATGGTGTCATGCGCGGACCTGACCCGGGCATCCGCACGCGTGTTGCGCAACTCGCAGTGGTAGGCGCCGGGGCTGCCGCTCACGGCGTGAGCGGTGCATGGCTGCCACACCGTCACGCCCAGCGCGCGGGCGCGCGCGAGCAGCAGGGTGTCGAGCCGCGGGCGACCGAGCGCGCGGCCCCAGGGCTGCGCGCCGGGCGCCGCTGGCAGCGGGGCACTGATGCTCTCACGGTCCCACAGCAACGCCACGCGGCGCAGCTCCGGGCCCGCGAGGGCCGCGAACGCGTCACCGACCCCAAGTGCCTTGAGCAGCGGCAGATTGCTGGCGGCGATGCACTCTCCACAGACTTTCCGGCGCGGGAACACCTCGCGCTCGATCAGCGCCACCGACCAGTCCGCCTGTGCCAGCCGGATCGCGGCGGTCGAGCCTGCAGGGCCGGCGCCCACGACAATCGCGTCATACTGCAGCTGCATCTTGCCGTTCCCGGCCGGTCGCGGCAGTGCGCGCGGCACTGAACCGATGCGCAAACAGACGGGCCGCACGCTCCTCGCGCTGCCATCCTTCCGGGGGCCAGTGATCCGAGAGCTCGTGGTCGCGAAAGCCAGCGCACACGCTGACGACGGCATCGTGCCGCGTCACGCGGTTGGCGCCGATCGCACCGAGCAGGTGGCTGCCGAGCAGTGCCGTGGGCGAGCGGCGTGGCTCGCAGGCGAGGAAGCGCTCGCAGCGTGCCGCCACGCCCGCCAGCAAGGCGGAGAGTGCCGTCGGCTCGAAGTGATGCAGGAACAGATTCACCACGATGACGTCGTAGCGCGGGCCCTCCTCAGGAGCGGCGGCCCAGTCGCGCACGTCGCAAACCAACGGCTGTGCGCGCCAGCCCAGGCGCGCATAGGCCTCGACGGTATCGGATCCGAGCAGCGCCTGCCGATCGAGCAGCTGCAGCTGCACGTCATGCCAGACCGCCGGGTGCTTGCCGCGGTGTACCAGCGCCCGTGCCACGCGCAGCATCAGCTGTCCGTCGCCGGCGCCAAGCTCCAGCAGTCGCAGCGGTGCGGCGTGAGACCGTCCAGCAATGGCTGCGCGCAGTCCGGTCGTCAGGATGCCGCAGCTGCCCATCAAACGATTCACGCGGCGCAGGTCGCGGCGCGAGCGCTGTGCCGCCGGGTCCTCGGGCGCGAGCTCATCGAGGATCTCGGGCAACACGCGGCGCCGCGCGCCGGGCAGGTTCACATGACCTCCAGCAGCGCCCCGTGGCAGCTGAAGCCCGCCCCGAAGGCGGTCAACCACCACCACCCGCCCGGCGCGGTATCCGCCAATGCAGCCCGCAGGACGAAATAGACGAAGGCACTGGAAAGGTTGCCGTACTCGCGCAGCGTCGCGGCGCTGTAGCGCAGATCGGCTGGCCGCAGCTGCAGACGTTGCTCGATCGCCTGGAGCACATCGCGGCCGCCCGCGTGCACGATCCACGCACTGATCTGCCCCGTGCGCAGCTGCGCGCGGCTCAGTACCGTGTCGAGCACCCGGCTTACGGAGTCGGCCGCGAGCGCCGGCACTTCGCGCGTGAGGACGTTGCGCAGCATGCCGCGGCGCTGCTCAAACCTCAATGCCTCTCGTGCCGCCGGCTCCAGCAGCGTCTCACTGTCGCGCCAGCGGATGCGACGATGCCGTGCCGAGGGTTGGCCGGAGAGCACCGCGGCGCCGGCACCGTCTCCGAACAGGCAGGCGCTGATCAACACGCCGGGATCGTTGTCGAGGTAGATCGCGGCGCTGCTGATCTCGACACACACCGACAGCACATGCCGGCAGCGCTCGGAGGCCAGCAGCGCTTCGCCCAGGCGCATGTTCGGCAGCGCCGCGGCACATCCCTGACCGACCAGATCGTAGCCGCTCACGCCTGGCGGCAGGCCGAGCCGTTCAGAGAGGTAACCCGAGAGGCCTGGACAGAGATAGCCGGTGCAGGTGCTGACGATCACCGCATCGATATCCTGGACACCGAGCGCGGCTGCCTGCATGGCTTGCTGGGCAGCCTGTGTGGCGAGGTCCGGTGCGGCAAGCTCGAAGCGGCGCTGCAGAGTGTCCGGATCCACCTGGAACACCTCGCTCAGCGAATCGAGCGCCAAGCGTCGTGCCTCGATCCCGTTCTCCCGCTGCAACACGGCGCGAACCAGCAGCACAGCGCGCTGATCGAGCCGTTCGTACCACGCCGAGTGGCGAAAGGCCTCCCAGCACTGGGCCTTGGTGTAGCGCGCCGGTGGCGCCGCGGTACCGATGCCAGTCACGTACATGGCGCCCTTCCGTCGGATGACCTGTGCGTGCCGGGCATCCTACACGCGGTTCGATGGCGGCGGTGCTCGGTATGCTGGTGCTGGTGCTGGTGCTGGTGCGGGTACTGGTGCTGGCCGGTATCTCATCATCGAGCCACGGCCAGTGCGACGGCCGCCCTCACGAGCTCGGGACCGCTGCAGCCTGCACGATCTGGCTGAGCTGGTCCTGTCCCGGGGATCCCTCGAGCACGTGGAGCTGACCTCGAGCATCCAGGTAGACCACTCCGGGGGTACCGGGAAAGCCGAACCCCTGCATGAGTGCGAGATTGTGGGCGAGCACCGCGGCGTCCGCGGCGCTTGGTTGCGCGACGGGTGCAATGCCGCCGCCCCCGTCCGAGCGGCTACCCCAGTGCAGCTCGTCCTCGCGCAGTGCCGCGGCTGGATCGGGCGCATCGAGAATCGCCGCCGCCTTTCCGGGACTGCTCGGCGCGATGACGCCGACGAAGAGATCGCGAACCTGCAATCCATCGCGGTAATAGGCCTGCAGGGCAATCCAAAGCTCGTGACAGTAGGGACAGTTGGCGTCGATGAAGATGTAGAGCACGTGCCGCGGCCGCGCACTGCCCTGGGCCACCCAGTGGGCTTGCTGTAGCGCGAGCAGCGGCGCGGGGGTCCGGCTTACCGGCGTCCGGCTGACCTGCGCGTTGGCCACTGCCAGGACTGCCGCGAGCGAGACCGCTGCGGCGGGCCACAGGCACGCGCTGCACCAACGCTTGGCGAGCCACTGCATCCGCATAGTCTATTTGAATCGCCGTGCAAACAGCGAGCGGCCCACCCTCGAGGTCGGGTGAGGGCACCTGCGGTCAAAGCCCTCGATGCAGCAGCAGGCGTCTGAGCCAGTGATCCACGGAGAACGTGCCCGCCCCACGCCACAGGAGCACCAGCAGCATCGCCCACCACTGCACGTGCGTCGGCCAGGCTTGCGGGAACACGAAGATCTCGATCACCGTCACCATCAGGATCAGCACCAGGGAGATAGCACGCGTCAGTAGACCCACGATCAGCAGAATCGGCGCGCTCACCTCGATGGCGACCGTCAGATAGGCCGCAAAGTCCGGCGGCAGCAGCGGCACGTGATACGTGTTTTCGAACAGGTAGAGCGTGGTCTGCATGTTCGCCAGATGTGCCATCGCAGAACGCCAGAACACGGTCGCGACCGCGAAGCGCAGAGGAATGGCAATCAGACTGTAGGGGATTGCCTCGAGGCCATCCCGCACACGCATGAGCCCCGAGAAACGGGAGCCGGAGCTGCCCGCGGGCGTCGCCGATGCCGGGGGCGAAGCAGGCGAGGGCGGAGGAGGCGAAGAGGTCGGGATAGAGGTATTCATTATTTCTCCTGAGTCTATAGTCGCAGCACGATGCAGCCTGGATCGAACGCCTGCTGCGAGCGCTCCGGGGGCCGGGACCCACGCGGGCCGCGCGGCGCGGAAGTGCCGCGCCGACCCGCGCCGCTGCACTTCAGAGTGGGCCCTTCAGCGAGCCGCCGGCAATCTTCTGACAGTCCCCGACGGGCAACAGCAGGAATGCCTGCGGATCGTCGTTCTGCGTGGACTGACCGGCACAGGAATGCGCACCCGCAGCGCAGTCGTTCTTACCGGCGGCATTGATCCCATAGCAGCGCGCCAGATGAAAGCGCTCGACGCGCTGCATGTTCTGCATGATCGTCGCGCGGCCTGCCCCCGGATGCATCTCGAGCATCTGATCGAGGCGCCGCTGCATCTTCGCGGGCAGCTGCTGGGCCGAGGCGCTCGAGATCCCGAGAGCGCTCACCGCCAGTGCGATCGCTGAAGTAAGCACGGAGGCTGCAAGGGTTGGGTGTGTCAAGTTCGAGTTCTCCTGTACGACGTGCAGGGGGAGCCGGTTAGTGGGCCACGAGGGTCGCCAAGAGTATTATTCGCTCGCGCCACCATGCAGGTTTCAGGGGGCGGTCTTGCGGCCTGGGGCAGCGCGGGGTCGCCCCTTAAGGCGCTCCGGAGCCGGTCCTGCGAGTTCCTGGTCGGATCCAGGCCCATGCGGCAGCGTAACCTTTTTGCCGGCTGCCGCGAACTATCGAGGGAGCAGGCCAGAGCTTCCCGCCGATCGGAATCAGACCAAAGCCGGGATCGGGTCAGGATGGTACGGATCGACCGAAAGCCAACTCGCATCGCTCAATGACACTCGTCGCGCTATTGCTTCCATACGACACAGGAGAACTGCAATGAATCGCTATGTATTGGCCGCCTCGACGCTATCGGCCGCCGTGGGCCTGGCGGTGGCACTGTCGGCGCCGGTGCGCGCCGCCGAGATGCCGCAAATCGTCAAGGAAAACATGATGCGGGC
>DATJSD010000054.1:0-2938 GCA_035504335.1 Steroidobacteraceae bacterium
AGCAGCGCGCGAAGCAGGCCGAGGTCGACGTCCCCTTCACGCTGATCTGCTGCCACTGAGCCCCGGCGCGCCATGGCGCGACCCGCACGCTGTCCGACCTGTGATCGGCCGATCGAGTGGTCCGAGGCCTTCCCGTTCCGCCCCTTCTGCAGCGAGCGCTGCCGGCTGATCGACTTGGGCGCGTGGTTCAGCGGCGAGCGCGCCATCGCGGGAGACCCGGCCGGTGACCCGGACGAGGGCCGCGGGCAGGAGCGCGACGATCAGGTCAAATGAAGCGCACCGGCAGCGTCACGTCCCCCGCTCAGCGCTTGATCTTCCCGCCGCTCTGCAGCGGTCCGGGTCCGGTGATGCCGGCCCCGACGTCGGGCACCACGATGCGCGAGGCGGATTCGCGCCGCAGCTCGCGCGCCTCCTCGATCGCCTGCTCGAGGGCTTCCCTCACGGCGGCGGGGAATCTCGCCATCGCCTCCGACAGCGAGCTCGCGTCGATCTCGAAGCCGAGCGGCAGCACCCCGGTCGGGGTGAGCAGCTGCGTCTGACCCGAGTACAGCACCGGCCGCGAGACGTCGTCGTTGCCCTCGGCCGTCACCGGGGTCAGGCGGCGAATGGTGCCCGCCCGCCGATCGGTGAAGATCTCCTCGCGATACAGCCCGGCGCTATCCAGCTGGATGTCCGGCAGTCCAAGATCCTCGGTCATGAGCCTCCACCTCGTATCGGTCGCGCGGATCGCGCTCCATCGCCAGTGTCGCCACCAGCGCCTCGACGATCGGCCGGTCGGCCGGCAGCAGCGCCTCCTGCGCCAGCGCCGCCGGGGCCACCCAGCGCAGCGCCTGGCCCTCCAGGGCGCGGGCCTCGCCCTCGAACCCCTGCACGAGGAACACGTGCAGCTGCACGGTCCGGTCGGGGTAATCATGCCGCAGTTGCAGCAGCTCGCGACAGGGGCCGATCCGCACGCCGAGCTCCTCGGCGAGCTCGCGGGCGAGCGCCTGCTCGGGCCGCTCGTGCGGCAGGAGCTTGCCGCCCGGGAATTCCCAGTAGCCGGCCATGTGTTTGCCGGCGGGCCGCTGCGCGATCAGTACGCGGCCGGCCGCATCGCGCAGCACCGCGGCGGCCACGCGCACCGGCGGGCCCCCGCGGCTCACTGGCCGCTCGCCAGTGCCCCGTGGCAGTGCTTGTACTTCTTGCCCGAGCCGCAGGGGCAGGGCTCGTTGCGGCCCACCTTGCGGCCCTCGCGCACGAACGGCACGGTGGCCGCCGCACCGGCGGCATCCTCGACGCCGCCACCACCGCCCGGGCCGCCGGCGCCACCCGGCCCCATCGGCCGACCGGCGCTCGCCCGCGGACGTAGCGCGATCCCCGCCCCCGGAACCCCCGGCCCGCCGGCGCCGCCCGCCGCGCCGCCCCTGACGGCGCGCAGCATCCCGGCGCCTGCCGGCAGCGCGCCCGCCGGCAGCGCGCCGGCTTCCGGCCCCATCGCCAGCTCCCCTCCGCCCAGCACCGAGGTCAGCTCCGCATGCTGCGCCTGCAGCGCGCGCATCAGCCGCTCGCGCCGCTCGGCCTCCTCGCGCTCGACCTCCTCGCGGGTGCGTATCTCGGCCGTCGCCAGCCGCGAGACGGTCTCGAACTTCACCCGGTCCAGCATCGCCGAGAACATCTGGAAGGCTTCGCGCTTGTACTCGTAGCGATAGTCCTGCTGTGCGTAGCCGCGCAGGTGAATGCCCTGGCGCAGGTAATCCATGGCGGCCAGGTGATCGCGCCAGTGCATGTCCAGCATGCGCAGCACGATCTCGCGCTCCACCTGGCGCATGAACGGCTCGCCGATGCGCTCGACCTTGTCCCGATAGGCGCCGCGCGCCGCCTCGACGAGCCGCGCGCGCAGCGCCGGCTGCTCCAGATCCGGCTCCTGCTCGAGCCAGCTCTTCGGTTCGACGGACACGTTGAAGTCGCGGCGCAGCGCCTCCTGCAATCCCTCGAAGTCCCACTCGTGCAGACCGCTGCTCGGCACGATGAACGTATCGATCACCCCGCCGACCGCATCCTCGAACATCTGCTGGATCGCGTCGCTCATATCGGCGGCGCCGAGGATCTCGGTGCGCTGCTGATAGATGACCTTGCGCTGATCGTTGGCGACGTCGTCGAACAGCAGCAGCTGCTTGCGGATGTCGAAGTTGTGGGCCTCGACCTTGCGCTGCGCCTTCTCGATCTGGCGCGACAGCATGCCGCTCTCGATGACCTCGCCCTCCTTCATCCCGGCCATCTGCAGCATGCGCTTGGTGCGGTTCGGGTCCCCGAAGATGCGCATCAGGTTGTCTTCCATCGACAGATAGAAGCGGCTGGAGCCCGGATCGCCCTGCCGTCCCGAGCGGCCGCGCAGCTGGTTGTCGATGCGCCGCGACTCGTGCCGCTCGGTGCCCACGATGTGCAGCCCCCCGGCCCCGATCACGAGGTCATGCCGCTGCTGCCAGCCGCTGCGGATGTCCGCGCGCGCGCCCTCGAGCCGCGCGGCACGCACGTCCGAGCTGCCCGCCGCCGCATCCGCCCGCCTCGCCAGCGCCGTGCCCCCGGCGACCCCGGTGCCCCCCCCGCCGAGCGCCGCGGCCTGCGCGGGCGCCTCCGCTTCGGCGAGCGCCTCCGCTTCGGCGAGCGCTGCGGCTTCGCCGGGCGCCGCGGCCTCGGCGGCGGCCCGCGCCTCCAGCGCCGCGAGCTCCGCCTCGAGGCTGCCGCCGAGCACGATGTCGGTGCCGCGGCCGGCCATGTTGGTGGCGATGGTCACGGTGCCGGGACGGCCCGCCTGGGCCACGATGTGCGCCTCGCGCTCGTGCTGCTTCGCGTTCAGCACCTGGTGCTCGATACCCTCCTTCTGCAGCAGTCCCGACAGAAACTCCGAGGTCTCGATGGAGGTCGTGCCCACCAGCACCGGCTGATGGCGCTGCGCGCA
>DATJSD010000055.1:0-17436 GCA_035504335.1 Steroidobacteraceae bacterium
TGGCTGGGGTGGCAGGATTCGAACCTGCGTATGGCGGGATCAAAACCCGCTGCCTTACCACTTGGCGACACCCCAATCGCGCATACCCCACGGGTCCGTGATCGCTCATGACGCGGGACCCAGCAGCCCATGCAGCGGCGAGGCATCCAGGCCGCGCGCGACGAAGCTGCTCCAGCGCTCCGGCACCCGTGCGGCGATGCGCTCGGCCTCCTGCCAGCGCTCGAAGTCCGCAAAGATACAGCTGCCGGTACCGCTCATGCGCGCCCGCACGGGCCGGCCCCGCGCGTCGATCTGGGCCGACAGCCAATCCAGGGCCTGCGCGATCGCCGGATGGCGCGCCCGGACCACCGGCTCGCAGACATTGGCGACATCGGGGGCAACCTCCGCGCCAGCGGTGCCGTCGACAGCTGCGTCGACACCGCCGAACGCCGCGGCCGCTGAGTATGCGCCCGTCATGGCCGCCAAAAAGTCGTGTATTGTGATGAGCGGGCAATTTCGTGTCAATTCAGGGGCCTGGAACACCTCCGCCGTGCTGACGGGGACGCCCGGATGGATCACCAGATACCAGCGCGGCGGCAGCTGCACCGCGGTCAGGCGCTCCCCCCGCCCCTCGCCCCAGGCGCTCTGGCCGCGGACGAACACCGGCACATCGGCTCCGAGGGACAGACCGAGCTCGGCAAGCGTGGCCAGGTCCAGCTCCGCGCGCCACAGGCGGTTCAGCGCCAGCAGCACGGTGGCCGCATCGGAGCTGCCCCCGCCGAGGCCACCTCCGGCGGGGATGCGCTTCACCACGTGGATGTCGGCCCCGAGGCGCGTCCGGCAGTGCCGCTGCAGCAGCCGCGCCGCGCGCACCACCAGGTCACGCTCCGGCTCGACCTGCGCGAGCCCGGCGCGCCGCTCGATGCGCCCGTCCTCGCGCACGGCGATCCCGATGCGATCACAAAGATCGATCAGCTGGAAGAGCGTCTGCAGGGCGTGATAGCCGTCGGGATAGCGTTCCGTGACGTGCAGGAAAAGGTTCAGCTTCGCCGGTGCGGGCCACCAGCTGATCTCAGAGCTGCCAGGCATTGATCACGAGCTTCAGGCGCAGATCGTCGTGCGACAGGGTGAGGCGCCGCGGCAGCCACTGCCCGGCCACCGGGAGATACTCATCGTAATCGATCCGCCATCCGTCCTGCCGCAGCTGCGTGAGGCGCTGCCGTGTATCGAGCGAGGGCGCGGCGCTCATGAGCGGATCGCTCACGCCGAGAACCCAGTAGCGCAGACTGCGCAGCGGCGGATCGAATCCGAGCAGCGCCGCGAGCCGCTCTCCCGCGGCGGCCCCGGCCAGGCGCCGACCATCACCGGTGATGATGCTGACCTGTCCATCCGTGAGCTGCACGCGTGCGCCACCGATGCCGAGCGGACCGGTCAGGGACAGCTGCGCGTCCGTCCCCTGCTGCTGCCATTGCAGACCTGCGGAAACGCCCTGGCGGCCGTTGCTGGCGGCCAGCCGGCCGCTGAGCGTGAAGTGATCGACGTCCCGCAGCAGCTGCACCTGCCGCTGCGCCCAGGAGCGCTGCGGTGGCAGGCTCGGGCGCGTCGCGGGTACGCTCGCACACGCGCCGAGCAGCGCGCAGGGCGCCAGGATCAGCAGGCGGGCTCGCAGGGCTCGGGCACCGCGCTTCAGACCGAGGTTCCCTCCCCGGGTGTCAGCAGCTGCGGGGCGCGGAGACGCTTCTCGGCGTTCTTCACCGCCGCGTTGTCCGGATCGGCGATGAGCGCGCGGCTCCAGGCTTCACGCGCCTTGGCCTTCTGTCCGAGCGACCAGAGCACCTCGCCCCAGTGCGCGCCGATATCGCCGTCCTGGTCGAGACGGAAGGCGCGCGCGAGCAGCGGCAGCGCCGCCTTCGGCATGCCGCGCCGATAGTAGAGCCAGCCCATGCTGTCCAGAATCGCCGGATTGTCCGGCTCGCCCTTCAGCGCGAAGCTGATCAGCCGCTGCGCGCGCGCGAGCTCGCGGCCGTGATCGGCGAGAATGAAGCCGAGCGCATTGGCGATCTCGCCATCCTGCGGGCGCTGCCGGTAGAGCGTCTCGAGCTGCGCGATCGCCTCGTCGGTGTGACCGCCCTTCTCCAGCACGATTGCCCTCTGATACAGCAGATCCGGGTGTCCGGGCGCGAGCTCGAGCGCATCATCGATGCGCGCCAGCGCCTGAGGGGCCTCACCGCCGTCGGACAGCAGCTGCGCCTGCTCGATCTGCGCATCGACGCGCGCCGCGGGCGAGGCGTCGTTGGCCGCCGCCAGCAGCTGCAGCGCCGACTCGCGGTGCCCGTGCTTGAACAGCAGCGTCGCGGCGCGCTCGCGCGCGGAGGCCTCGAGCGCGGTGCCGGCCAGCAACTGATAGCCGCGCAGCGCCGTGGCGACGTCATCGCGCCGCTCGGCGATCGCGGCGAGATAATAGACCGCGATCGCCGCCGAATCCCGATCGTTCAGCAGCGCCGAGAACTCGCGCTGCGCCTCGTCGTAGTCGCCGTTGTCGAACGCGATCAGCCCCAGGCGCCGCTCGGCCTGCGCGCGCAGCGCGGCGTTCTGCGGATCGCGCGCCAGCACGTCCTCGATCGCGTCATGTGCCTCGTGCTCGCGCCCGAGCAGCAGCAGCACGTCGGCGGGCGCGAAGCTCTGCTCCTGTGGCGCAGCCGCGCGCGCCGCGGACGCCGCCGCCTCGGCCTGCGCGGCCTCGCCCAGACCGGCATGCGCGCGCGCCAGCACCAGCTGCGTGGCGGCCCTGGCCGCCCCATCGCCCAGCGCACGCTCGCCATAGCGCAGCGCCTCGCGGTAGTTCCAGCCGTCGAACGCGAGGTTCGCGAGCGCCAGCTGCCCGGCACTGCTGTCGAGCGGCCGCACCTGCACTCCCTGCAGCATGGCGAGCGTCGCCGCCACGCCGCTCTCGTCGGCCACCTGCTGCAGCTCGTCGGCGATCCCGCCGACGCGCCCCGCGCCGGCCGGGCCGGCCGCGCCCCCCGCTCCGCCGGCGCTGGCGCCGGGGCCGGCGCCGTGCGCCGCGCTGCCCTGCGTGGCGCGGCTCGCCAGCCAGTGCTCGAAGGCGCTGCGCGCGACGTCGATCTGATACAGGCCGAGCGCCGCGCGCATGGTCGCGTGCAGCGGCGCGGGGTCGGTGGGCCGCAACTCGCGCCAGCGCGCGGCGGCCTGCTCGGCCAGGGAGTACTGACCGCAGCCGATCGCCACGTCGGTCGCGCGCTGCGCGACGCGCGCGTCGCTCAGCCCGCGCGCCGCGGCCTCGTAGTCCTTGGCCGCGCGGCCACAGTCGTCACGGCGCAGAGCGATCTCCGCGGTCATGATCAGCGCATTGGAGTCCTGCACGCTCGCGCTGCCGGTCTCGGCGCGGGCAGCGGTGCAGGAGAGGCAGGCGCCACCGAGCAGCACCACGCACGCGGCGACGGCGCGCCGGACGCTACAGCGGGGAAATATCATGGCATTTAGACTATCACCGAACCGGGCTGTCCTTTCAGCAAAATGAAACCGTCGATTCGACAGAAGCTGCAGCGCGCCGAGGAGCGTCTGGACGAGCTCCGGCACCTGCTGGCCGACCCAGAAGTCACTGAAAATATGGAGAAATTCCGTGACTTGTCCATGGAATACGCCCGCCTGCAGCCTACCACGCAGGCCTTCGGTGACTATCGGCGGCTGGAGCAGGAGCTGTCCGCCGCCCAGGAGATGCAGGCCGACGCGGATTCCGACATTCGCGCCCTGGGGGCCGAGGAGGCGGCGGCGGTTCAGCAGCACCTGCGGCAGCGCGAGCTCGAGCTGCAGCGGATGCTGCTGCCGCGCGATGAGCGTGACGACAGAAACATCTATCTGGAGATCCGCGCCGGCACCGGCGGCGACGAGGCCGCGATCTTCGCCGGCGACCTGCTGCGCATGTACGGCCGCTATGCGGAGTCACGCGGCTGGCAGATCGAGACGCTGAGCGAGAGTCCCGGGGAGCACGGCGGCTATCGCGAGGTCATCTGCCGCATCGTGGGGCGCGGCGCCTTCTCGCAGCTGAAGTTCGAGTCGGGCACCCATCGCGTGCAGCGCGTGCCCGAGACCGAGGCACAGGGCCGCATCCACACCTCGACCGTCACCGTGGCGATCCTGCCCGAGCTCGAGGAGCTGGAGAAGGTCACGATCAATCCGGCCGATCTGCGCATCGATACCTACCGCGCCTCCGGCGCCGGTGGCCAGCACGTCAACAAGACCGACTCGGCGGTGCGCATCACGCACCTGCCGAGCGGCATCGTGGTGGAATGCCAGGACGAGCGCTCGCAGCACAAGAACCGCTCGCGGGCGATGGCGCTGCTGGCCGCGCGGCTCACCGCCGCCGAGCAGGCCAGGCGCGAATCCACTCAGGCGCAGACGCGGCGGCTGCAGGTCGGCAGCGGCGAGCGCTCCGAGCGCATCCGCACCTACAATTTTCCGCAGGGCCGCGTCACCGATCATCGCATCAACCTGACGCTGTACCGGCTGCCCGAGATCCTGCAGGGACAGCTCGACGAGCTGCTCGCCGCGCTGCATCAGGAATATCAGGCGGAGCTGCTCGCCGCCGAGTGACCGCGGCTCGCGTGGCTGGCCGCGGAGTGCAGCGTCAGCACCAGCGCGCTCAGGAACACCCCCGCGGCCGCGAAGAACGCCACGAAGCAGGCCTCGGTGATCGCCTGGAAGGCCGCGCCGCTCAGCAGCGCCGCGACGATGCTCAGAAGGGCGGCGAATGCCAGCACGCACACCAGCACCACCAGCGATGCGAGCACGGTGGCGGTGAGCGTCTTCCACCAGTGGGGCCGCACCAGCATCACGCAGCGCAGCAGCACCGTGTACGGGCTCGCGTTGGTGCGCTCGAACAGCACCACCGGCAGCATCAACAGGTAGCAGACGAACAGGAACAGCCCCGGCAGCAGCAGCAGCGACAGGCCCACCAGCAGGCTCAGCTGCGCCAGCACCCAGCTCGCCAGCAGCAGCGGCAGCCGCCGCAGCGCGGCGAGCACCGCGGTGCCGGTGCCGCAGCCCACGCCGGCGATCAGCGCGCGCTGCTGCAGCATCATCGCGCTGACGATCGGCAGCGTCAGCACGGTGGCGAGCAGCTGCAGCAGCAGATAGTGGGTATCGGTAGGCCAGGACCAGCCGCGCAGCGCCATCGGGTGACCGCGGGCGATCCAGTAGAGATTCGGCACCTCCAGGACCAGCACCGCCACCATCGCCAGTGGCAGACATTTCAGCAGCGTCACGCGAAACAGCTGCGATGCGGCCTCCAGGATCTGGGCGACACTTGCACTTGGCGCCGGCAGCGGCGCCCCGGATTCAGTCATAATCGCTCCACGGGAATGTCCACCAATCTAGCAGACGGCGCGCCGCCGCAGGACCTTATCGCGTCCGGCACCGCAGTCCCGCCGGCGGCGAGGCCGGGCGGCGTGAGCCTGCGCGCGCTGCTCGCCGAGGGCCGCGCACGGCTGAGCGCCGCGGTGGCCGCCGCGGCGGCCGCCGGCGCGGCCCCCGCCTGGCGCGCCGAAGGCGTGCCCCTGGAGGCGCAGCTGCTGCTGGCGCACGTGCTGCGCCGGCCACGCGCCTACCTCATCGCTCACGCCGAGGAGCAGGCGGCGGCGGCGGACGCGGCCGCGTTCGACGAGCTGCTGCGACGGGTGGCCGCCGGAGAGCCGGTGGCATACGTCACGGGCGGATGCGAGTTCTGGTCCCTGCCGCTGCGGGTCGGCCCCGCCGTGCTGATCCCCAGACCCGAGACCGAGCTGGCGGTCGAGCGCTGCCTCGCGCTGCTGCCGGACGCCGCCGCGTCCGCTGCGCCCGCCGCGCCTGCCGCGCCCGCCGTGCCGCCGGCAGGCTCGCCCTGCGTCTGCGACCTCGGGACCGGCTCGGGCGCCATCGCCTGCGCGCTGGCCAGCGAGCGGCCCGCCTGGCGCATCACGGCGACCGACTGCTCGGCGCCCGCGCTGCAGGTCGCGCGCGGCAATGCCGCGCGGCTCGGGCTCGGCGCACGGGACAACCGCATCGAGTTCCTGCAGGGCCACTGGTTCGAGCCGCTGGGCACGCGCCGTTTCGATCTGCTGGTCAGCAATCCCCCCTATGTCGGCGCCGCGGATCCCGCGCTGGCGCTGCTGCGCCACGAACCGCGCCTGGCGCTCACTCCCGGTCCGAGCGGTCTGGAGGCACTGGGCGAATTGATCCGCCTCGCCCCCCGCCACCTCGTGACCGATGGCTGGCTGGTGCTGGAGCACGGTGCCGATCAGGCGGGCGCGGTCGCTCGCGCGCTTGTGGCCGCGGGTTACGCTCGCGTACGCTGCCACCGCGACCTTGCCGGTCACGCGCGCGTCACGGAGGCCAGCTGGCCGGGGAGCGGCTTCGCTCGGCCCGCGTGAGGCGCGGGCGGGCGGCGCACCCATGCACCAGCCTGCGCTGATTTCGAGGAACTCACCATGGTCCGATTCGAGACGACACACGGCGACTTCACCGTCGAGCTGTTCGAGGAGGACGCGCCGCAGACCGTGGCCAATTTCCTGCGCTACGTCGACGAGGGCTTCTTTGACGGCACCATCTTTCACCGCATCGTGCCCGGTTTCGTGATCCAGGGCGGCGGTCTCACGTCCGACTTCAAGCAGAAGCCGACCCACGCACCGGTGCGCAACGAAGCCGGCAACGGCGTGCGCAACCAGCGTGGCACCCTCTCCATGGCGCGCACCGAGGAGATTCACAGCGCCACCTCGCAGTTCTTCGTGAACCTGGCCGACAACGACTTCCTCGACCAGCGCCCCGGGCACTATGGCTACGCCGTGTTCGGACGCGTGAGCGAGGGCATGGAGGCGATCGAGCGGATTGCGGCCGTATCCACCGGCCGCCGCAAGGGCTACACCGACGCGCCCCTGGAGGAGGTGACGATCCGCTCGGCGCGCCGTCTGCCGCCGGCAGCCTAGCGGCATCGCGCCTGCGGACGCCGGCTGCGGCATCGGGCCATCCGGCAGGCAGGCGGCCGAGAACCCCCGCGATGTCCGGCAGCAGCCGCCCGCGCTCCCGCAGCCCCTGGCGACGCGCCGCGCACCTGCTGGGCGCGGCGCTGCTGGCGCTGCTCGCCGCCGCGGTAAGCGCCGTGCTCGCACTGCGCTGGCTGGATCCTCCCACCAGTGCCTTCATGATCGAGGCACGCGTGCACGCCTGGGTGGCCGGCGAGCCGCACTATCGGCTGCAGTATCGTTGGGAGAACCTGGATTCGATTTCGCCCGAGGCGGCGATCGCGGTGGTCGCCTCCGAGGACCAGCTGTTTCCGTACAACGACGGGTTTGATTTCGCCTCGATCCGCGAGGCGCTGCGTGCCCATGAGCGCGGCGCGCGCCTGCGGGGCGCCAGCACCATCACCCAGCAGGTCGCCAGGAACCTGTTTCTCTGGCCGGCGCGCAGCTGGCTGCGCAAGGGACTGGAGGCCGGCTTCACGGTGCTGATCGACACCCTCTGGCCCAAGCGGCGCATCCTGGAGGTGTACCTCAACATCGCCCAGTTCGGTCCCGGCGTCTATGGCGTCGGAGCGGCGGCGCGCCACTTCTTCCACACCACCCCCGCGCGCCTGTCGCGCGACGAGTGCGCGCTGCTGGCGGCGGTGCTCCCCAACCCGGTGCGCCTGCACGCCAATGCCCCGTCGCGCTATGTGCTCGCGCAGCATGATTGGATCCTGCAGCAGATCGGCAATCTGGGCGGCCCCGCCTATCTGGCGGGCGTGGTACGCACGCCGGTACGATAGCGGCCATGGCCGTCGAGCTCGACCCTGTGAGCCGCGCGCTGCCGCACGCGCAGCGCCAGTACCGCTACTACGACTTCGTGATGGCGGCGTACGTCTGCATCCTGCTGTGCGCCAATCTCATCGGTCCGGCGAAAGTCTCCACGGTGCCGGTGCCGCTGCTGGGGCACGTGACCTTCATGGCCGGGGTGCTGTTCTTTCCGCTGTCCTACATCTTCGGAGACATCCTCACCGAGGTGTACGGCTACGCGCGCGATCGGCGGGTGGTGTGGGCCGGCTTCGCGGCGCTGGCCTTCGCCTCCTTCATGGCCAGCGTGATCGTCGCGCTGCCGCCGGCCGCCGAATGGCGCAGCAGGCAGTCCGCCGTCGAGACCATCTTCGGCAACACCCCGCGCATCGTCGCCGCGTCCATCATCGCCTTCTGGTGCGGCTCGTTCGTCAACAGCTACGTCATGGCGAAGATGAAGCTGTGGACCTCCGGCCGCTGGCTGTGGACGCGCACCGTCGGCTCGACGCTCTGCGGCGAGCTGATCGACTCGGCGCTGTTCTACACGATCGCCTTCTACGGGGTGATGGATCCGCGGCTGCTGCTCGACCTGACGATCACGCAGTACCTGCTCAAGAGCGGCTGGGAAATCCTCATGACCCCGGCCACCTATCGGATCGTGGCCTTCCTCAAGCGCGCCGAGCGCGAGGACTACTACGATCGCGACACCAACTTCACGCCCTTCTCGCTGCGCGCGTGAGGCCGGGCGCCGGCGTCAATTCAGGGTCGCGGGTGGCTCGGGCCCCGCGTGCACGCTGAACAGCCGCGCTACGTCGATCGCATCGAAGCGGTAGGGCCGGCCGCAGAACTCGCAGGTCACCGCCACCGCGCCCTGCTCGGCGAGGATGTCGCGCACCTCGCGCGCCCCGAGCGCGCTCAGCAGCCCCTCGACCCGGCCGCGATTGCAGCGGCACGCGAAGCGCACCGGCGTTGCGGAAAACAGCCGGCCGTCGTGCGGGCCGCACAGCCGCTGCAGCAGCTGCTCGGGGCTCGCCGAGCGCAGCATCGCCGACTGCAGGGCACCGAGATTGCGCCGCACGTCCTCCCAGGCGCGCTGCGAGCGCGCACCGCCGGACTCGCCCTGCCCGGCCGCCGCCGGCATCTTCTGCACCAGCACGCCGGCCGCGTGCGCGCCATCGGCCGCCAGCGCGATGCGCGTCGGCAGCTGCTCGGAGGTCGCAAAGTAGCCGCTCAGACACTCGGCGAAACTGTCGCCCGCCAGCGCGACGATGCCCTGGTAGCGTGCGGCGCGCTCTTCCGCCTCGATCGTCACCGTGAGCCGCCCAGTCCCCATGAGCGCGGCAAAGCGCCCCGGCGCGCCACCCGGCCCGGCCTGATCGGCCTGATCGTTGACATGCGCGACGCCACGCACGCGAAAATCGTGCGTGCACTGCGCGATCAGCAGCCGCACGAGCCCCGTGCCCTGCAGCTGCAGGCTGAGCGTGCCCTGGAATTTCAGCGTCGCGGCGAGCAGCACCGTGGCGGTGACGGCCTCGCCCAGCAGCGCCTGGACCGCCGGCGGATGCGTCTGCGGTCCGTGCAGCTCGCGCCACGCCTCGTCCAGGCGCGTCCAGAAAATGCGCACCGGATGATGCTCGAGCACGCAGCGGCGCAGCGCCCCACCGGTGGCGCCCGCCGGCGCGTCGATTGCCGACCCCTCAGCCACCGCCGAGCTTCTTCCTCAGCAGCTCGTTCAGGCGCCCCGGATTCGCCTTGCCGGAGGTCGCCTTCATCACCTGCCCGATGAAAAATCCGAACAGCTTCTCCTTGCCACCCCGGTAGTCCTGCAGCTGTGCGGGATTGGCGGCCAGCACCGCGTCGATCGCCGCCTCGATGGCCCCCTCGTCGGTGATCTGCCGCAGGCCCCGCGCCTCGATGATGGCATCCGCTTCGCATCCCTCCGTCCACATCGCCTCGAGCACGTCCTTGGCGATCTTGCCCGATAGGGTGTTATCCACCACCCGCCTGAGCAGCCCCGCGAGGCTCGCGGGGCTCACGCGGCTGCCGTCGATCTCCACGCCGTCGCGGTTCAGGAGGCCGGAGAGCTCACCCATGACCATGTTGGCCGCGAGCTTGGCGTGCTGCAGCGGGCTCGTGCCGCCGATGTCGCGCGCCACCACCTCGAAGTAGTCGGCCAGCTCCGCGCTCGCGGTCAGGACCCCGGCATCGTAGGCCGACAGCCCATACTCGCTCATCAGGCGCTGCGCCTTCTGGTCCGGGAGCTCCGGCAGACCCGCCGCCACCGCATCGATCGTCGGCTGATCGATCTCCAGCGGCAGCAGGTCCGGGTCCGGGAAGTAGCGGTAATCGTTCGCTTCCTCCTTGCTGCGCATCGGCCGCGTCTCGCCACGATCGACGTCGAACAGGCGTGTCTCCTGCAGCACCCGGCCGCCGCCCTCGAGCACCTCGATCTGCCGCGCGACCTCGTAGTTGATCGCGCGCTCGACGAAGCGGAACGAGTTCAGGTTCTTGGTCTCGGTGCGGGTGCCGAGCTTTTCCGCGCCGCGCGGCCGCACCGATACGTTCGCGTCGCAGCGGAACGAGCCTTCCTGCATGTTGCCGTCGCAGATGCCCAGGTAGCGCACCAGCGTGTGAATCTTCTTCATGTACGCGACCGCCTCGCGCGCCGAGCGCAGGTGCGGCTCGGAGACGATCTCGATCAGCGGCGTGCCGGCGCGGTTCAGATCCACCGCCGTGAGGCCCGCCAGCCCCTCGTGCAGCGACTTGCCCGCGTCCTCCTCCAGGTGCGCGCGCGTGACGCCGATGCGTCGCGTCGTGCCGTCCTCCAGCACGATGTCCACCGCCCCGCCACTGACGATCGGCAGCTCATACTGGCTGATCTGGTAGCCCTTGGGCAGATCCGGATAGAAGTAGTTCTTGCGCGCGAACACCGAGCGGCGCGCCACGCGCGCGTTGATCGCCAGGCCGAACTCGACCGCCATGCGCACGGCCTCGGCATTCAGCACCGGCAGCACCCCGGGATAGGCCAGATCCACCAGGTCGGCCTGGGTGTTGGGTGGCGCACCGTAGGCGGTGGCCGAGCCGGAAAAGATCTTCGAGCGCGTGGCCAGCTGCGCATGGATCTCCAGCCCGATGACCGGTTCCCATTCCATCAGCCGAACCCCTGCGGCACGCGCAGGTGCCAGTCGGTCTCGCACTGGTAACGGTGCGCGATGTTCAGCAGCCGCGCTTCCGCGAAATGCGGCCCGATGATCTGCAGGCCCACGGGCAGCTGCTCGAGAAAGCCGCAGGGCAGGGACATCGCCGGCAGCCCCGCGAGATTCGCGCCGATGGTGTAGATGTCGTTCAGATACATCGTGACCGGATCCTCGGTCTTGGCTCCGAGGGCAAAGGCGGTGGTCGGCGTGCTCGGTCCGATCAGCACGTCGACCTCGTGGAAGGCGCGCTCGAAGTCGCTCGCGATCAGCGCGCGCACCTGCTGGGCCTTGAGGTAGTAGGCATCGTAGTAGCCGGCCGACAGCACGTAGGTGCCGATCATGATGCGCCGCTTGACCTCGGCGCCGAATCCCTCGCCGCGCGAGCGCTGGTACAGATCGACCAGGTCGCGCGGGCTCTGGCAGCGATAGCCGTAGCGCACCCCGTCGTAACGCGCCAGATTCGAGGAGCACTCGGCCGGCGCGACCACGTAGTAGGTCGGTACCGACAGCGGCAGATGCGGCAGGCTCACCTCGCGCAGCACTGCGCCCTGGGTGTGCAGCACTGCGAGCGCCGTGCGGATCAGCTGCTCGATCGCCGGATCGAGCCCCGCGAAGAACTCGCGCAGCAGACCGATCTTCAGCCCCTTGAGCGGCTGCTCGAGCGTCGCGGCGTAGTCGGGCACGGGCAGCTCCACGCTGGTGGAGTCGCGCGGGTCGAAGCCCGCCATCGCCGCCAGCAGCAGCGCCGCGTCCTCGGCGCTGATGCCGAGCAGCCCGCCCTGGTCCAGGCTCGAGGCGAAGGCGATCATGCCGAAGCGCGACACCCGCCCGTAGGTGGGCTTGATGCCGGTCACCCCGCACAGCGCCGCCGGCTGGCGTATCGAGCCGCCGGTGTCCGTGCCGGTGGCCGCCGGGGCGAGGCGCGCCGCCACGGCCGCGGCCGAGCCGCCCGAGGAGCCGCCGGGTACGCGCGTCACGTCCCAGGGATTGCGCGCCGGGCCGAAGAAGCTGGTCTCGTTGGAGGAGCCCATGGCGAATTCATCCATGTTGGTCTTGCCGAGCGTCACGACGCCGGCGGCCCGCAGCCGCTGCACCACCGTGGCGTCGTACGGTGAGATGAAATTCGCCAGCATGCGCGAGCCGCAGGTGGTGCGCTGGCCCAGCGTGCAGAAGATGTCCTTGTGTGCGATGGGCACGCCGAGCAGCGCGCCCGCGTCCCCGGCGCGCCGACGTTCATCGGCGGCCGCGGCCTGCGCCAGCGCGAGCTCCGCATCCACGCTGATGAACGCGTTGAGGGCGCGCGCGTGCCGCTCGATGCGCGCGAGGAACGCGCGCGTCAGCTCCACGCTCGAGACGGACCCCGCATGCAGCAGGTCCGACAGCTCGGCCACGGTCATCAGGTGCAGCTCGCCCATCGCGCGCGTCCGTTCGCGTCCGCCGCTCAGTCGATCACGCGCGGCACGAGGTACAGGCCCGCCTGCACCTGCGGTGCGTTGCGCTGGAACAGCTCGTGCCGGTCGGTCTCGGTGACCGTATCGCTGCGCAGCCGCGCCCGCTGCCCGGGCAGCGGGTGGGCCATGGGGGTCACGCCGGCGGTGTCGACGCGCTGCAGCTGCTCGACCAGCCCCAGCACGCGTGACAGGCTCTCCAGGTGGACGGCGATTTCCTGCTCGCCGAGCGCAAGGCGCGCCAGAGCGGCGATGCCCTCGATCTGCGACCGCGTGATGCTCATGTGAACACGCTCGAATTCCTGCGAAAAAAACCGCGAAAAATCATACACCTCGCCTTGTGGAATGTCCTCTCGGTTGCTAGATTAGCGCCCGATTTTTCCGCTGCTCCATCAGATAAGGTCCCCCGGCCTCATGTTCAAGCGCCTGCGCGGCTACTTCTCCAGCGATCTGTCGATCGACCTGGGTACGGCGAATACTTTGATCTACGTACGCGACAAGGGCATCGTCCTCAACGAGCCCTCCGTGGTCGCGGTCCAGGACGAGCTGTCGCACGGCGGCAAGGTGATCGTGGCCGTGGGCGCGGAGGCCAAGGGCATGCTGGGGCGCACGCCCGGGCACATCACCGCGGTGCGCCCGATGAAGGACGGTGTGATCGCCGACTTCACCTATACCGAGAAGATGCTGCAGTTCTTCATCAAGAAGGTGCACGGCAACCGCTTCCTGCAGCCCTCGCCGCGCGTGCTGGTGTGCGTGCCGTTCGGCTCCACTCAGGTCGAGCGGCGCGCGATCCGCGAGTCGGCCGAGGGCGCCGGCGCGCGTAACGTCGCGATCGTGAGCGAGCCGATGGCCGCGGCGGTCGGCGCGGGGCTGCCGGTGCAGGAGGCGCGCGGCTCGATGGTGCTCGACATCGGCGGGGGCACCAGCGAGGTGGCGGTGCTGTCGCTGAACGGCATCGTCTACGCCAACTCCGCGCGCATCGGCGGGGATCGCTTCGACGAGGCGATCATGAACTACGTGCGGCGCAACTACGGTATCCTCATCGGCGAGGCTACCGCCGAGCGCATCAAGATAGAGATAGGCTCGGCCTATCCGGGTGCGCAGGTGCGGGAGCTGTCGGTGAAGGGCCGCAACCTCTCCGAGGGCGTGCCGCGCAGCTTCACCCTCAACTCCAACGAAATCCTCGAGGCGCTGCAGGAGCCGCTGCAGGGCATCGTCAGCGCCGTCAAGCAGGCGCTCGAGCAGACGCCCCCGGAGCTGGGGGCGGATGTGGCCGAGCGCGGCATCGTGCTCACCGGCGGCGGGGCGCTGTTGCGTGACGTGGACAAGCTGCTGATGGAGGAGACCGGCCTGCCGGTGGTGATCGCCGATGACCCGTTGACGTGCGTGGCGCGCGGCGGCGGCCGGATACTGGAATTGATGGATCAGATGGGGCCCGGACATTTCGGCCTGGAATGACACTCACGGCGCGCGCGCCGGCCCCGGCGGGGGCGGCGCTGCGATGTCGCGACGGCGCGGCAGCCCGAGTGCGGCCGAACACCCGCGGGCCGGAGGCTGAGGGCGGTGGCCGGCAGCGACCTGGATCGTCCGCTCTATGGGCGCGGCCCCTCTGCCGGACTGCGCTTCACGCTCTATGCGATCCTGTCGATCCTGCTGATGTACTACGACCGGCACGGGCAGCTGGTGCATCGCCTGCGCTACGGAATGGCAGCCGTGGTGTATCCGGTACAGGTCGCGGTGGGCTCCCCGAGCCTCGCCTGGCACTGGCTGACCGCCAACCTGCAATCCAGCGCCGAGCTGCGCGCCGAGAACGCACGGCTGCGCAACGAGGTGCGCGAGCTGGCCCTCAAGAGCCTGCGCCAGGATGCGCTCGAGCGGGAAAATGCCCAGCTGCGCGAGCTGCGCGCTGCGCTGCCGCCGCTGATCAGGCACTGGCAGCTCGCGCAGATCATCAACGTGGAGACCGATCCGCTGCGCCAGCGCGTGGTCATCGACAAGGGTGCGCGCGACGGCGTGCACGTCAACCAGGCGGTGGTCGACAGCCACGGCATCCTCGGGCAGGTCGCGCGTGTCGGGCCCTGGAGCGCCGAGGTGATCCTCGTCACAGATCCCGAGGATGCCATCCCGGTGCAGGTCACCCGCAACAGCCTGCGCACCATCGCGGTGGGCGGTGGCAGCGATGGGGAGCTGGTGCTGCCGTACCTCGCGGCCAACGCGGACATCCGCAGCGATGACCTGCTGGTGAGCTCCGGCCTCGGCGGCGTCTACCCGGCGGGCTTTCCGGTCGCGCGCGTGATCGGCGTGCGCCGCGAGAGCAGCCAGCTGCCCGCCCAGGTGCGCGCCGCGCCGGTGGCGGACGTGGAGCGCGACCGCGAGGTCATTCTGCTGCAGTTCTCGGCGGACAACCCCGCGGCGCCCGCGCCCAACCCGCCGATCGCCCCGCCGGCGGCGGCCAAGGGCACGGCCGCCCCGAAGGTCCGGGAGCCCGAGGATGAGTGAGCGCCACCCGCGCCTGCTGATGGTGGTGAGCTGTCTCATCGCCCTGGTGCTCTCGCTGCTGCCGCTGCCGCACTGGGCGGCCATCGTGCGCCCGGCCTTCCTGGTGCTGGTGGTGCTCTATTGGTCCACGATGCTGCCGCGCGCCGGCGGCGTGACCCTCGGCTTCGGAGGCGGCCTCGCGCTCGACGCTTTCCAGGGCTCGGTCCTGGGCGAGCACGCCCTGGCGCTGAGCTTCGTGACGTATCTGGCCATCCGCCTGCACCTGCTGGTGCGAGCCAAGCCGCTTTTCGAGCAATCGCTATTTGTATTTGCGGCGCTGATGGCTTATGAATTCCTGCTGTGGGTCATCGACGGGTGGAGCGGCTACGCGCTCTCCACGCCGACGCGCTGGGTGCCCACGGTGACCGGCGGGCTGATCTGGCCGCTGGTCGTCGGGATCCTCGGGCGCTTCCACCTGACGCGTTGAACGGATGCGTACGACGACGGGAGGCGCGCAGCATGTCCCGAGGCCGTGGCTTGCGGCGGCGCGACCGCTGAGAGCAACGCAGCAGAGAGACTGAAGAGCTGACGGCAGGTGGTTTCTCCCGTTCGCATCAAGGACCGCTGGAACGAGCAGCGCATTCTCGCGCAGCGCACGCTCGGCGCCGCGATCGTGATCGCGGTACTGGCGTTGACCCTCATCGGCCGCCTGGTGTACCTGCAGGTCTACCGCTACGACTACTACGTGCAGCTCTCGCAGGGCAACCGCGTGCGGCTCGACCCCATCCCCGCCAGCCGCGGCCTCATCTATGACCGCACCGGCCACGTGCTGGCCGACAACGAGCCGGCCTATCAGCTCGAGCTGATCCGCGAGCAGGTGCCCAACCTCGACGACACGCTGAAGCGCCTGGTCGCTCTGGGCCTGATCGAGCCCGAGGACCTGCAGGACACCAGGCGCATGATCCTCGCCCGGCGCAGCTTCGATACCGTGCCCGTGAGACTGCGCCTCACCGAAGAGGAGGTCGGCCGCTTCGCCGTGCACCGCTATCAGTTTCCGGGCGTCGATCTGGTCACCCGCGAGACCCGTCACTATCCCTACGGGGAGCTCGCCGTGCACGCGCTCGGCTACGTCGGCGCCATCAGCGAGCAGGACCTCGAGCACATCGACCGTGCCAACTACGAGGGCAGCACGCTGATCGGCAAGCTGGGCGTGGAGGCGGCTTACGAGCGGCTGCTGCACGGCGAGACCGGCTATCGCGAGGTCCTGGTCAACGCCATGGGCCGCTCGGTGCAGCGCGTCGGCAACTATTCACCCGACCTGAGCTTCCAGCCGCCGGTGCCGGGAAAGGACCTGGTGCTGTCGCTCGACCTGCTCACCCAGCAGGCCGCCGAGCAGGCCCTGGGCGATCGCACCGGCGCGGTGGTCGCCCTGGATCCCACCGATGGGAACGTGCTCGCGCTCGTGAGCCATCCCAACTTCGATCCTGCCGCCTTCGCGCGCGGGCTCTCCGAGCGTGAGTACGCCGAGCTCGCGGACGACCCTGACAAGCCGCTGCTCGACCGTGCCCTGCGGGGCACCTATCCGTCCGGCTCGACCATCAAGCCCGCGCTTGCGCTGGCGGCGCTGACCTACAATGTGATGGACCCCAACAGGATCTTCTACTCCACCGGCATCTTTCATCTGCCGGGCAGCTCCTTCATCTGGCGCGAGGACCGTGACGGCCCGCGCGGAGCCTTGGACATGTACGAGGCGATCGCGCAGTCGAGCGACATCTACTTTTACAACCTCGCCTCCCTTCTCGGCGTGGACCGCATCGACAGGTTCCTCGCGCCCCTGGGCTACGGCCGGCTGACCGGCATCGACATCGCCGGAGAAAGGCCCGGCGTGCTGCCCTCGCCGGAGTGGAAGCGCGAGCACTTCGGGCGGCCCGAGGACCAGGTCTGGTTTCCCGGAGACACCGTCAACCTCGGGATCGGACAAGGCTACCTGCTGGTGACCCCGCTGCAGCTCGCGCATATCGCCGGAGTGCTCGCCGAGCGCGGCAAGAGCTTTCGGCCGCGACTGCTGATCGGCACGCGCGACGCCTATGGTCAGGTCACGCCCATCCCACCGGTGCCCGAGCCGGGCGTAAAGGGCGTGAGCGCCGCCTCCTGGAACCTGGTGCTGCAGGCCATGCGGCATGTCACCACCTGCCAGGAGGATCCGCCCTTCGGCTATACCTGCGGCACGGGCCACACGGCCTTCATGGGCGCCGCCTACCAGGCGGCCGGCAAGACCGGCACCGCGCAGGTCTACACGGTCTCGCGCAGCCAGCGCCTGAGCGAAAAGGGACCCGAGCAGCTGCGCGACCACGCCTGGTTCATCGCCTTCGCGCCCTTCGATCACCCGCGCATCGCCGTGGCGGTGCTGGTCGAGCATGCCGGCTTCGGCGCCGAGACGGCCGCTCCGATCGCGCGCAAGGTCCTCGATGCCTATCTGCTGCGCCAGCTGCCCGCGAGCGCAGCGGCTAAGCCCGCGGCCTCTGCCGCGCA
>DATJSD010000056.1:0-4129 GCA_035504335.1 Steroidobacteraceae bacterium
GTCGGCGATCCTCGAGCGCGCCAGCGCATGGGATGCCGTCATCCAGCTCAACGGACATGTGATCGAGCTCGATCCACATGCCGAGGGCTTCCATCGCAGCCTGATGCGCGGCCTGATTGCCCAGGGGCGCAAGGCCGAAGCCCTCGACGCCTTCGCCCGCTGCCGGGCGCTGCTGCGTGCAGGGCTGCAAATCGAACCCTCGAGCGAGACCCAGCGACTGTACGCGCAGATACGCGCGACTTGACCTCGCGCGCCTCAGGCCCCTCGATTCCCGAGGTTCCTGCGTCCGCGCATCACTGCGATCAGCCCGGCGAGCAGCGTCAGGGCGCCGACCGCAGAGGACGGGTCGATCTCCGGTGCCGCCGACGCCCCGACAGCGGTGACGGACACGGAGTTCGTGCCATCGACGTTCGGGTAGCTGGTGATCGCCGGCGTCGGGGAATCGAAATTGACCGACAGCAGACTGTCGAAACCGCTCGGATCCTCGGTGTTGGCGATGGGATTGCCGCTGGGATCATAGAGAAACAGGAACAGACCATCAGGAGTCGCGCCGGTGTTGGCATTGCCCGTCACGGCCATCTGAAACGACAGCGCACTGCCCGGCGTCAGGTACTGGCCGAAGACGTTGTCGGGTGAGCCGTTGTCATCGAGTGACACCGTAGAGCCGAGATCGCCAGTGACGTCGCCGTATGAATTGAGGGTGTCCACCGGACCCGCGGCGCCGCCACCGAGCACGAAATCGCTCATCGTCACCTTGTTGTAGCCGATCCCGGCGTCGCTGCCGCCGCCGGTGAGCTCGACGAACAGCTCCGAGCCGGCCTCCCCCGCCAGGCTGGCCGTGTTAATGCTGACGTCCACGTCCTGCTGCGCCCGGGCGTCCGGTGCGGCGGCGAGGCCGACCGCCAGGGCGAGGGCGGCGCTCAGAGAGGCGACTGCGCGATTCATCGTGGGCTCCTCAAAAGGCTCCGACATCCAAGGGATTGAACACCTTGAGGGTGTAACTGGGCTGCGTCCAGACATTGGGCTGAACATTGCGGTTGGTGGAGGTGGAGACGGGCGCAAACTGCAGCGTGATCGAGCCGGTGGACGCCGGGCCATCGAAGCCGCCCGGCGGGCCGTATATTTCGATGCTGACGCCGATGTAGGGGCTGTTCAGCACGTCCCCGCATTCGCTGGCGATGCCCGCGTTATCGATGTAGCCTTCGATCAGCAGGTTGCCTGACTCCGTGGTGAAGGGACCTTGCTCGAGACCGTTGTACCCGACCGCATCGATGTAGTTCTCGAGCGTCGTGTTCAGTCCCTCGAACACCAGATCGACCGTGGTAGGGACGAGGCCCCCGTTCAATCCCCCGGGGGTGGCGTAGGTGATGGACTGGGACCACACATGCGTGCGTGGATTCTGCTCCCAGGGCCCTTGCGCTACGTTGTAAATGAAGCTGGGGCTGGGGGGTGCACGGCAGACAATGCTGGCACCCGGTCCGAACAGATAGAACGACGGATTCTGGATGCCCTCGTTGCTGGCTGCGCTGAGCGTGTAATTCGCCTGCGCGGCCAGGCCGCCCGTGACGTCGCCGCCCGCGACAGTGCCGCTGCTGCCGGTCACGGACGGGTCGAACTGGAACGTGTAGGTGCAGGCATCGTAGGAGTTCAGCGTCGCCGGGAACGACAGGGTCGCCCCCCCGGCGCTGAGGCAGCTCACGCTGGCGAGGCTGAACGCGTCGGCTCCCACGAGGCTCGGAGAGCCCAGCGCCAGTGTGCCGGCGCCGATGTTGGTGACGGTCACCGTCTGTTGCTGCACGCCGGTGCCGTTGAACTGCAACAGCCCCGGCGAGAAGTAGGCATAAGGGGCGCTGTATTGCGGCGGGGGTAGCGCATAGGTACCCGACAACGGCAGCTCCTGCACCTGCTGGCCGAAGAGGGTCTCGGTGAGCACATCGCTTTGCGCCGCGTTGGTGATGAACAGTGCCGTCGCCGACTCCGCGCCGACCTGTGCGCCGGTGGCGGGGCTTGGATTGAACTGCAGCGTGAAGGTGCAGGAGGCGCCAATCGCAAGAGTGACCGGGAACGCCAGCACCTCGTCGTACATGCTCACGCACGTATTGCTGATGGAGAAGGCGCTGGTATTGCCGACGGGATTCGTGACGGAGTCCCCGATGATGGACAGCGGACCGGTGCCGGTGTTGGTCACGGTGACCATCTGGGTCGCCGGTCCGCTGCCGGCCTCGTTGGGAACAGTCGCGGTGACCGCGCCCAGATCGACGCTGGTCGAGGACAGGTTGTTGAAGGGCTGCCCCAGGTCACCTTCGATGATGAAGTTCTGGCCCGTGTTGCCCGACACCTCGGGGAGGTTGCTCGCGCTGGCGGCATCCAGCACCGTCACCAGCACGTCCTGCGGGGTCGTGGTGGAGGTGGGGGCGAATTGCAGCGTCATGCTGCAGGACTCGCCCGCCTGGAGCGTCACTGGAGTGGCGGCCGTGGGCGTGCCCTCGGGACAGGTCAGCGCCTGCGTGATCGACCAGGGGTCAGGTGAGAGGGTCGAGGACAGGGACACGCCGCTGAGCGCGAAAGGCTCCCCGCCGGTGTTGGTCAGCACCAGCGTGGTCGTGGCGGTGGTGTTCACATCGGTGCTGAGCGTGGACGCCGGCGTGAAGATGTTCGGGTCGGACAGCGCAGCGCCGTTGATGGAGTAGCTGGCGAAGGCGGGTGGCGGCGCGGTGATGGCGGTCCCCACGAATTCCAGGCTCTGTCCGCCCGAGCCGCTCGCTCCGGGTGCGTTGCTGTCGCTGGCACTATCCAGAACCTGCAGGTAGGCCACCTGGCCGCTGGGAGACACGGTGGGCGGGTCGTAATTGAGCTGGATCGTGCAGGATTCCCCTGCCGCCAGGTTCACGGGCGTGCCGATCGGCAGCGGCACGGAGTTGCCGTTACAGCTCAGGCTCGTCAGGGTCCACGGCGCCGATCCGGCGAGGGTGAGCGATACGCTGCTGATGGTGAGGGAGCTGCCGCCGGTGTTGGTGAGCAGCACCGGTACGGCGAGGCTGGTGGTGGCGGTCGTGGAGACCTCGAAGAAATAGCCCGTTGCGCCGCCGGCAGTCGGTGCGGCGCCATTCAACGTGTAGGTGGCGTTGGAGGGCGTGCCCGCGCCGTTGGGTAGCCCGCCGATTTCGGCCAGGTAGCTGCTGCTGCTGCCGAATTCGGGCGGGTCCTGGTCGGCGCCGTTGGTGGTGACCGGAAAATCGTTGGTCGCTTCGGTGCCTGCCAGAAACACGTCCCCGCTGCTGTCCACGCCCACGCCCGCGACCGCATCCTGCTCGAACTGACCGCCACCGGTGCCGGCCAGGTAGCCGCTGTACAGAATCGAGGCGGCTCCCGGCGCCAGCTCGACGACGTACGGCGAGACGCATTCGGGCAGCAGGATGGCGCACGGCAGGGTGGAGGAAGGCTCGAGTCCGTTCGGGCTATTCACGGTGCCCGGTTCGGGCATGTCGGTCGTGCTGGTGCTGCCGGCGACGTACAGGTCCTGCGAGCCATCCAGTGCGATGCCGTTGATTTTGGTGGTCCCCGCATTGCCTTGCGGCAGCACCCCGCCCAGATACGCCGAGAACAGCAGCGAGGGTGCATTGGCCGCGGCCATATTGACCTTGGCAATGAAGCCTCCCGGGCAGACGAGCTGACCGTTGCTGTTGGTCTGACAGACCCTGGGGGCCTGTCCGAGGGTCGTGCCGAAGGTCGGCAGGGCGTTCTCGGCCGTGGTGGCACCGACGTAGGCATTGCCGCCGGCATCGAGCGTGAGCGCGTTGATCTGTGTGCCGCCGCCGGCCGCGGCGCTGTCGTTGCCGCCGCCGAGGAAGCTCAGGTATAGGAGCGACGTGCCGGTGGCGTTGATCTTGGCCAGGTAGCCGGCTTCGTTGGTGCCGCCCGGGGTAGCCTGAAAACCGGCCGTGACCGGAATCGGGAAGGTAGCGACCGCGCCGCCCGTGCAGGACACATCGTTGCAGGCACTGTCGTAGGTGCCGCCGGCGATCACGGCGTCTCCGGCACTGTCGACGGCGATTGCATTGGCGCTGTCCGAGAGGCCGCTGATGTTGTTGCTACCCCCCAGGTAAGTGAAGTAGGCGAGGCTCGTCAG
>DATJSD010000057.1:0-30312 GCA_035504335.1 Steroidobacteraceae bacterium
CGGGGACACCGGGGCGTAGATCGACTGCAGACGCCCAGCTGCTGCAGGCACTGGCGGCCAAGATCGGCACGCTGACGGCCGCGATGTCGGCGACCGCGCCGGCGCCCGGCAGCGGCACTGCGCCACCGGCTGCTCCCGGCACGCCAGCGCCCGCATCGCTGCCGATAGACAGCACGCAGACGGTGCGGCCGCTCACCCCGCTGGAGCTTGCCGATGCGCAGGCATCGCACTGGTTTGCGATTCAACTGCTGCTCTGCGCCGATCGAATCAATCCCGCGGAAGTGCCGAACCTCGGGATATTCGAGGAATACCGGCTGTACTCGGTCAGCGGGCCGGACCACGGCCGGCTCATGCACGCGCTGCGCCTCGGTTTCTTCTCGAGCGAGGTCGCCGCGGAAACGGTCGCTCGCTATCTGGCCGCCTACTTTCCCGCGCCGACGATCAAGCGCGTGAGCATCGCCGAGCGCGAGCGTTTCGCCGACAAAGTCGTCATCGCAGGCAAGAACGTCGGCGCATCGGGCGATCGCGCGGTCATCGAGCTCGATAGTCACGCCGCGCCGGTATCCAAGACGCCCGGGGTAGCAGCGCCCGCCGCCGCACCGGTCGCAGCGGCACCGGTCGCGGCACCCGTCGCAGCGGCACCGGTCGCAGCACCCGTCGCAGCACCCGTCGCGGACGAGAGACCTGCCGGGTTCGGAAGCAGTTGGCTGTGGTCGCTCCTTCCCGGTCGGCATCGCGCAGCGGACTGATCACTGCGAATCGCCCGCGGCCATCGGCCAGCGGCTCCTGAACGGGGCAAGGTCGAATGCTACCGGTCGCTGTGCCGCCAGGTCCGCGAGGATTTCCCCGACGACGCTCGCGAACTTGAATCCGTGCCCGCAGCACGGGCTGGCAATCAGGACATTCGCGTGTGCCGGGTGTCGGTCGATCCAGAAATGCCCATCGGGCGTGTTCGTGTACAGGCAAACGGCAGCCGAGCGGAATGCACCATCGGCGTCCGGAAGAAAACGACGCACGAGGCTGCGCATGTCTGCGATCTCCCGCGCATCGACTTCGCGGCTCAAACCCTCCAGCGGGCCGCTGATGCCGCGGTGATGGCGCGCCACCTTCACCCCGTCGCCGAGATCGGGGATGCCGTAGAAGAGCTGCTGATCATCGAGCTGCCACAGGTGTACCGGGCAGCGGGTCGCTGCAAAGCTTGCGCGTGAGCGCCGCGGGTCGAACCAGAACTGCAGCTGTCGCTCGATGGTCAGAGGAGGCCGCAGATCGGCGAGCAGCTCGCCGGCCCACGGGCCGGCGGCAATGACCAGCCGGTCGGCGCGGTAGGTCGTCCTTTCTGTGGTGACCGACACACCCGATCCATCCGCCCGCCAGCTGAGCAGCGGCTCGTGGGTGTGAAGCTGCGCCCCGTGCGATCGAGCGAGCGCGAGATGCGCGCGCAGGCAGGCCTCCGGGAAGAGGATGCCGGCGCGCGGCTCGTAGATGCCGATCATATCCGGCCGCGGGTTCAGGCACGGGAATCGGCGGGTGACCTCGGCGGCGGACAGGACCTCGTGCTGCAGCCCATGGGTTGCCGCGCTCAGCCTTGCGCCAGCGACCATGGCTGATTCGGGTCGACCGATCATCAGGCCGCCGGTCGTCAGCAACAGGGGTGTGCCGCTCTGGCTTTCGAGCTCGCTCCAAAGCCGGTAGGCACGCTGGACCATCGGCACGTAAGCGGGGCCTTCGAAGTAGGCTTCGCGAATGATACGGGTCCTGCCGTGCGAAGAACCCATGAGGTGCGGTGGCGCGAAGCGGTCGAGCCCCAGGACCCGAAAGCCTCGCTGCGCCAGGTGAAATGCGGCCGCGCTGCCCATGGCACCCAGCCCGGCAATGATGACGTCGTGCGATTTCGCGGCTTATCCGCTCACGTCCGACCGACTGCGCCGCCCCATGCGTAGCGGTCGTGCGCTTCCGGGCCGCGGACTCGCGTCAGGGCTTCAGTGTTGCCGCGATGCTGCGTACTTCGTCCGGCGTGTGCTCGCCGGCCAGCGGTGTTCCCGGCGTCAGGTACTTGGCCATGTCGAGCCCGCCAACCACGACGGGATCGAAGCCTATCTCGCGCACGAGGCGCGAGGCGACTTCGATGGCCTTGCGGTCCCCCGCGATGGGCATGCCGATCTTGCCCGGATCCTCATGCGCGCTGGCCATGCGTGCCGCCGGCACGGCGTTGAATGCGCGCACGACAAACGCGCCCGGCAGCAGCTGCGCATCGAACCGCCCGGCTCCCTCGGCACGCGCTTGATTGGCGATCTCTCCGTCGCGCTGCGGGAACGGATTGCTCGCATTGATCACGACCTTTCCCTTGAACGAATCCCCGAGGCTCTTGATGAGCTCGGGAAACGCGCTGTACGGGACCGCGAAGAGCAGCACCTGCCCGAAGGCCGCGGCCTGCCGCGGTGTGCCCGCGCGCGCACCGGCCCCGACCTCGGCGGCGAGCTTCCGGTCGCTGTCGAGGTTACGCGAGGAGAACATCACCTCATTCCCAGCTCTGGCCCAGACACTTCCAAGGGCACTGCCCACGTGCCCGGACCCGATGATGCCGATCCTCATCCCCCGCCCGCCGGCCGCTGTGGCGATACCCGCGAGGGGCAGGACGCCGAGGGCGACAGCCGCACCGGTCAGCTTGAGCAGATCCCGACGACCGAGGTCCAGGGTGCGGTGCGCTTCCATGTGGGTCTCCACGGTGCGGGACGGTTTTGACGTGACGCTGAAGATATCCTTTTTCTCAGGCCTGTCCATCCCTCTACCGCCCTCTCACCCCGCCATCCCCCGCGCCCGGGCACCAGTGCCCGGAAGGCGATGACGGGGCATGGTCGAGCTGCTGCGGCTGCGGATGCGCGGTCTGTCCCGCCGCTCCATCGGCCGGAAGGTACTCCTCGCGCGTGCCTCGGCGCTGCCGGGGGGGCGCGCGCTCAGCGGGGTGGGATAGCGCGGCTGACCGCGTTCTCCTGCCGATTGAGCACCCGCTGCTGTGACTTCGTGATGTGGCTGCCCTGCTGGTGTGCCACGCCGCGCTCTTCCTGTCGGATGGCGTGATCATCCCGATGCAGCGTCCGCGCCTGGCCGTGCGTCAGAGTGCCGTTGCGCACGTCGGCATGAATGCGCCGATTCTGGTTGACGAGTCGCGAATTCACCTGCGTGCGCCGGGGATGATTCTGCTGCCAGGTGCCGGCCGGCGCCGCGCTCCAGCTCGCGCTCAACAGCAGCGCCGCCACGGCGAGCGACGTTATTTTGCCGCGGGTCATGTGGATTCCTCCCTGATCTGAAGCTCGCGGCCCGCGCCCATTCGCGTCCGCCGTCCCGATCTCGAGCGCGGCACACTCTGAAGCGTTGACCCACCCACCGCAATGAACGCGACGGTGCGGCGTGAAGTCCGTCACGCGTGCGTTGGCATAACGCACTCGAGCGTGCACAGCCCTGGGCGCAGTGCACGACCGGACGGTCGCAGAGCGGCGCCGGCAGCGCACTACGCGGCAGCCGATCAGGATGTGCCGTTCGATGTCACCAGCAAAGCAAATTTGGCGGCAGCGACGCCGCTCCCGCCGCCAGACTTGCACTCGACCCTGCGAGCACAGCCGCCAGCGTCAGCCGGCGAACGAATCTCATCATGGAACACGCCTTCGCTCGTATGCGTAATTTCCCTGATCCGTGGTCGTGTCGGCTCCGGTTAGTCTATGTTGTAGGTCGCTCGTCGGGCAGAAGGGAGTGTGCATCATGAGCGCTGGCGCCGATGGAATTGAGGAACTGCAGAGGCTCCTGGCCGACGTGGAGCGGCTGTTGCGGACGACCCTGGGCGATCTGCACGGCGAGGCCAAGGTGGGGGCCGGGGAGCTGCAGGCATCCCTCGCCCGACTGCTGTCGATGGCCGGAGAGCTCAAGGACACACTGGTGCACAAGATCGAGAATGCCGACCGCCGCGTGCACGACAATGTATGGGTCTCGGTCGGCGTCTGCGCACTGGTGGCCTTCATCGCCGGAGTGATCGTCGGGCATCAGCCGCATCAGCCGCATCAGCGACACCAGCCGCCGGTTTGAACGTGCAGGTCCGCGTTGCCGGGAGCCGTGCGCACACACACGGCGACAGGCGCGCGAGTTTCAGCTCGTCACTGCCGCTGCGCCTTCGCCATGCGGTCGATGGCCTGGGCCATGCCGGCCGTAATGCCAAAGATGTTGCGTTTCGCCCGTGGGGAGAGTGCGCGCCAGTCCTCGAGACAGCCGACACCGGCCGCGGTCAACCGCGCGAGCAGGTACTGCTCGGTAAATTCCGCTGAGGGTTGATCCTCGAGCTGCCGGTTGCGCAGATTTCTGCTCATGGCGACGCCTCACTGACCGGCACCACCCTGACAGGTCGGCCTCGATCGGACAGTGACCGCCATCGCAAGTCGCGCCCGGTACGAGCTCGGCTTTACTTAATTCACTGCCGTTGCGCGCGATCACTGCGGCGCGAGAGGCTCCTGCGTGACGCCGGTCGCTGCCGCCAGGCGCGCCGCCGGCCCGGCGCGCGCACGGGTGGGTGATCAGAGCAGATAGCGGGTGATGAACACCGCCAGCATCGCGAATACGATCATCAGTCGAAAGACCAGCGAAAAGGCGATGCCGACCCAGGTACCGGCTCCGACGCGCGCGGCCCGTCCCAGCTGGCCTCTGCTGAGGAGCTCCCCGACGAGCGCGCCCAGAAAGGGTCCCAGCAGCGCGCCGGCCAGCCCGAAGAAGATCCCTGCAACCCCGCCGATCGCCGCCCCGAGCAGCGCGGCCCTGCTCGCGCCGACCTGCCTGGCGCCGATGAGGCCGCCGAGCACGTCGCCGAGCAGCGCCAGGCCCGCGAGTGTCCCCAGGATCGTGAGTGTCACCCATCCGATCCGCCTGAAACCGTCGATCCACGCGGCGAGCAGCATCCCGCCGAAGAGCGGGATCACGCCGGGAATGGCGGGAATGAAGCTGCCGATGACGCCGATCAGCATCAGCAGTGCGGCAACGAGCCACCAACCGATCGGGTTCATCGGGTTGACCGGCAGCGATGGCTGATATATCGTACGATACGTCTTACGTTAGGAGCGCCCATGCACGACCACTGTGACCGTTTCGGCTGGCACCGCCACCGCCACGAATTCGCCGGCCGACACTACCGGGGCTTCCGGCACTTCAGCCGACGGATGGGCGGTGGCCCGGGCCGTGACTGGGGCGACTTCAGCGCCGGCCGCAAGATCGCTTCGGGAGATCTGCAGCTGCTGATCCTGGTGCTGCTCGCCGAAAAGCCGCGCCACGGCTACGAGATCATCAAGGCGCTCGACGAGCGCTCCGGCGGCTTCTACGCCCCGAGCCCGGGCATGGTCTATCCGGCGCTCACCTATCTCGAAGAGATCGGCCACGCCACCGTCGAGAGCGCGGGTGCGAGAAAGCTCTACCACATCACCGACGCCGGCCGTGCTCACCTCGAGGAGAATCGGGAGGTGGCCGACGCGATGCTCGAGCAGCTGCAGCACCTGACGCGCAAGATGGAGCATCTGCGGCACTTCTTCACGCGTGGTGAGGAAGCCGATGACGAGGAGTTCTCGGCGGATAAGGACGTGCAGCGTGCGCGCTATGAGCTGAAGTCCGCGCTGCACGAGGCGCGCCATGCCCCGGCGGACGAGCGCAAACGCATCGCCGAGATCCTGCGGGGCGCGGCCGCGCAGATCCGCAAGGCTCCTCCCGGAGAGCCGCGCGATGGATGAGGTCGAAGACTGCAAGCACGCGGCCGGGGCGATTCGAGCCGGTCATCGACGCCCGCGGCCAGCTGCCAAAGCCGGCCGTGTTCGACCGGACTGATTCGTCAGCAGCCCCTTTTTGACCAGGGACCTAGCCCGTTGACGACGGACTTAGCCCGAGGCGCCGCATCTGCTCCTGCCAGCGGCGAAGAGCAGGACGGGTTCTGAGAAAGGACCGCAGCTCGATTCATTGGGCTTTCTCGCGGGGACGGATGTCTGCGCATGTCCGGGTGAGGAAGCTAAACCCTGGACTTCGGGTCGGCGTGCGGGTGCAGCACGTAAGCGGGTTCGGCGGTGTCCTCATAGACCGCGCTGAAGTCGGCCAGCAGCTCCCTGGACTGCGCATCCGGGTCACCCCAGCAGCGACAGACGATGTCGTCGCACAGCGTGACCAGCGTCTGCAGCGGCCCCTGACCCTTGGGATTGGCCAGGTGCGCCTTGAAGACTTCGTTGTTGGCGTAGATCTCGGTCCACTCGCTCAGCTCGGCCGAGGGGTAATCCACGTGGTAGCAGATCACCCCGGGATGCCCGGCACGCATCACCGCGCACAGTTTCTGCTGGTTCTCGCGGAACTCGCGCTCGCGGCCGGCCTTAATCTCCCATCGAATCTTCAGCAGGATGGCCATGGCTTGCCCCTTTCGCCGACGGCATGTGACTCATGGCGCCATCATGCGCCGCCGGGCGGCAGTGCGCATCAGCGTCAGATCATCATTTTCAGAGGAACGGCGAACAGCCGGCTGCCGCGCCGCGCTCGCGCACGCACCCCGGCTCGCCCAATGTAGGTATGCTAACGTGCTTCCCGATAAATATCGGCCGCTCGAGGGTCCGTAGGCTCATGAACCGTCCCATCCTGAACACAGTGACCGCGCTCGCATGCGCAACTTGTCTGGCCGGCGCCGCCGCGGGGCGCGCCGGCGCGTCGCCGGACGCCCCCGCCATATCGAGCGGCGCGCTGGGGCCGGACGTGCCGGCGCCGACGCGCGCAATGCTCGCGCGGGCCCGCCCGGTGAGTGCGCAGCACGCGATGGTGGTGACCGCTCAGCACCTGGCGACCGAGGTCGGCGTGGACATTCTGCGCCGGGGCGGCAACGCCATCGACGCGGCGGTCGCCATAGGCTACGCGCTGGCGGTCGTGCACCCGTGCTGCGGCAACATCGGCGGCGGCGGCTTCATGACGATCCATCTGGCCGATGGCAGGAATCTGTTCCTCGACTTTCGCGAGCGCGCGCCTCTCAAAGCCACCTACAACATGTTTCGCGATGCACAGGATCAGGTGGTGCGCGGCCGCAGCACGAGCACCTATCTCGCCGTCGGGGTCCCTGGCACGGTGATGGGCCTGGAAGCGGCGCGCGTGTCCTACGGCAGCATGAGCCGCCAGCAGCTCATGGCGCCCGCGATCCGCCTCGCACAGCAGGGCTTCGTGCTCACGGATGCCGATGCGATGCTGCTGCAGTTCGGGGCGCGGCGCTTCGCGCAGCATCCGAACGTGGCGGCGATCTTCCTCGATCATGGCAAGCCGTATGCCGCCGGGGAGCGCCTGCAGCAGCCGCAGCTTGCGCGCACGCTGCGACTCATCGCGCAGCAGGGGCCACGGGCCTTCTATCGGGGCAGCATTGCGCGCGCGGTCGTGGCCGCAAGTGATCGCAACGGCGGGCTGCTCACGCTGCAGGACTTCGCCGCATACAACGTTCGCTGGCAGCAGCCGGTGAGCTGCCGGTACCGCAGCTACGAGGTCGTGTCTGCGCCGCCGCCGAGCTCCGGGGGTACCACGATCTGCGAGCTGTTGCAGATTCTCGCGCCTTACCCGCTGGCACGCTGGGGCTTCGCCTCCACCGAGACCACGCACTATCTGGCGGATGCGGAGCGCTATGCTTTCGCCGATCGCAACGCGGACCTCGGCGATCCGGCCTTCGTGAAGAATCCGCTCGCCATGCTGCTGTCATCGCAGCACGCCGCCGCGATCCGCGCGCATATCAGGCCGGAGGTGGCGACTGCGCGGCAGCAGATCGAAGCCGGTTTCGACCCCGCCGAGGGACAGCACACGACGCACTACTCCGTCGTCGATGCGCACGGTAACGCCGTCGCCGTGACTTACACGCTCAATCTGTATTTTGGCAATGGGCAGATCGCCGGTGACACCGGGTTCTTCCTCAACAACGAGATGGACGATTTCACCTCCAAGGTCGGAGTGCCCAACAGCTTCGGATTGGTGCAGGGCCGGGCGAATCTGATCGCCCCGGGCAAGCGCCCGCTGAGCTCGATGGCACCGACCATCGTGCTGCATGACGGGCAGCTGTTCATGGTCACGGGCAGTCCGGGCGGATCGACCATCATCTCCACGACCCTGGAAAGCATCCTGAACGTCGTCGACTTCGGCATGAACCTGCAGCAGGCCGTCGATGCCCCGCGCATGCACGATCAGGGCGAGCCGGATGTCATCATGGTCGAGCCGGGCTATCTGAGCCCTGCGACCGCGGCGGCGCTGCAGAAGATGGGCTATCGGATTCAGACGCGACGCCCCTGGGGGGCCGACGAGGCCATCATGCGCGACCCGCGCAGCGGCCTGCTGCAGGGGGCCAACGACGCTCGGCGCGAGGGTGGCCTGGCTGCGGGATACTGAGGACGGTGCGCCGGCGGGCGGCTGCGCGCGCTCGCCGGGGCGCTCAGGCGGGGATGTCGACGACGTGCAGCTCGATGCCCCGGTAGTCGCGATAGGCGACCCGCAGCCGGGCACGGTTGACCGCGCACACGATGAAGCCCGGGTGCAGTGAGCAAAAATCGCTGCCGCCCATGTCGCAGTAGCGGGCCATGCGCGAGCCCGCGCCGGTGCACACGTAGTGCGTCGCGCCGTGTTGCACGTGCTGCAGATCGTGAATATGGCCGTTGAGGTACAGGGCCACCCGGTGGCGCTGCAGGATCGGATCGAGCTGCGCGATCAGATCGGGCAGGCCACCGTGCCTGCGCAGCCGCCGGTCCGAGGCGAAGGGCAACAGCGGCCAGACCGCGCGTCCCATGTAGACGGGGTGATGGCCGACGACGATTTTCCAGTCTGCCTGGGAGCTTGCGAGTCCCGCATCGAGCCATGCCAGCTGCAGCGGAACCCTGTCGCGCTGATCGGCGACCTTGACCACGCGCGCGCCGTGCGCGTAATACGCACGTATCATCGGGGAGGTATCGAGGACGAAAGTCTCGAGCCGCGCGCCGTCGGGAGCCTGCGCCGCGAAACGATACCAGCGCGCCGGCAGCCGCCAGCGGCTGCTCTTCGCGCTGTAGTCGAGCTGCGCCTGGGCGTTACCGCGATAGTCGTGGTTACCGAGCGCCACGTGCCACGGCACCTGCAGCGACGGTGCGGTGTAGACGTCCTCGAAGGAGCTCCTCCAGGCCGGATCATCCACGCCGGCGACCCCGTTCTCGTAGAAGTTGTCGCCCACCGAGATGACGAAGCGCGCGTCGAGAAGCGCTGCGCTCTCGCCCATGCGCATGGCGACGTCGCGCTGATGCTCGTGGCCGTGGCGTCCCCAATCGCCCACGGCCAGGAAATTCAGGGACGCGCCTCCGGCATCGGCCCAGGCGCGCGACAGCGGCATCGCGGCCGCGGCCACTCCCATGCCTCCCAGGGCCTGAAGCAGGTGGCGACGCGTGAGCGGCCAGCCGGGCATCGAAGGGTCACCGGGTCGGGCGGTTGCGCGGAAAGTCGGACATCAGCAGGTGGGTCATGGTGTGCACGTAACGCAGCCTGCCATTTTGCACCCGGAACATGTGGCTGTCGGCCGGACCGGGGCGGCCGCCCGGGCCCGCGGCGCCGAACGTGCAGAATACCTGCACCGTGCCGAGCACCGGATCCACGACGTAGTGTCGATTGACGATATTGACCCCGCTCGGCACACCTACCTGGCAGCTGTCCGACGGCAAACCCTTGCCCAGGTAGAGACCGCCCTCGAGTCGCTCGCAGGGATAGCCCCAGGGTACGAGGTCGACCTTTCCTTCCAGGAACGCATCCAGATAGGCGTTGGCGGCCGCGACCAGCGTGGCGCGCGAATCGCGCCTGCCCACCGGGATCGGACCCCAGTTCTCCGCCGAGGAATGCTGCAGGTAGGAGTCGGCGTTGAACAGCCAGTAACCGGTCGTGGTCCACAGGATCTCGATCTCGGCGATCTGGTCGTGATCGACACGCAGGCGCGTGCCGAAGACGTAGGGCGCCGCCTTGTCGGTCACGACCAGCTCGGTGAAGGACTGGCAGGTGGAGGTATCGAAGATACTGCGATGATGATCGATCTTCATCGCCTTGGTGATGAATCCCGTGCGAATGTCGGCCGGGGCGGCGTTCTCCCAATAACCGATGCCCTTGGCGAGCGGCAGCCGGGAGAGGTCACCGGCGCTCTGGGCGGCCAGGTAAAGATCGACGGCTTGCTGCAGCCCAGGTCTGCTGCAGGACACCGCCGCGTGGCTGAGCGCCGGGGCGAGTAATGCCGCGACTGCGAGGCACAGAGATACGACACAGAGACGTTTCATGGAAGTTCCCCCCGATGGGTCGCCGATGGATGGAATGCAATGGCGTGCGTGGCTAAACGGTCGGGGGTGCTTCGGCAAACTGCGGCAGTGAATCGGTGATCTGGAACCAGCTTGCCTTGTAATTCGTGAAGATGTGCCGCTGGGGCCGCAGGGACGGATCGGTGTCGAGACCACCCGCCGGAATCACGACGATGCCGCGCTCCGCGGATATGCGCGGCACGCCGCTGCCGCATTGGCGGCAGAATGCGGTGGTGTGGAATCTGGCCTCGGGCAGTTTGTACTGTCCGACCTGCTCGGCACCGCGCAGCCAGGCAAATTGGCTCTCCCTGTAGAAGAGGTTGGTCGCGTGCGCGGCTGCACGCGCGCGGCGACACCGCAGGCAATGGCAGTTTTGCATGGACAGCGGCTCACCCGTCGCCTCGTAGGCCACGGCACCGCACAGGCAGCTGCCCGCCGTGACACCGGGGCGCGTCTCGACCCCGGGACGCTCGACGCCCGGCATCGCGAACTCCGGCGGAAATTCCGCGTGCTGCGGCAGATCGTCGGTGATCGTATACCAGGGCGCCTTCGATCCGACGAAGAGATGTGCCTGGGGCCTGATGCCGAGCTCGCCTTCGAGAGGGCCCGCGGGCAGCAATGCCATGGCCTGTGCCTGCAGGGCCATCGGCACCGTGGAGCCGCAAACGCTGCAGCTGTTGCGCACTCCCTGCGCGGAGGAGCGGTAGCTCAACAGGGCGCTTTCGCCCTCGACCCAGCGGAAACCGTCCAGTGCCGTCGACACGTAGGTGGCGAACGCCGCGCCATGGTGCTTGCGGCACATCGAGCAATGACAGCTCATCATCGAGTCGCAGGGTCCGCTGGCCTGGTAGCGGACGGTTCCACAGAAGCACGCGCCTTCGATCATGATGGCTTCTCCAAATGCGCCGCATCCCCGCGGCTCGTCAGCGGCCGGTGACCTCGCCGACGAGCTGCCCCTCGGCCAGCACGTGCCCCTTCATCGCAGCCACGACGGCGTCGCGCGTCGCCATGTCGGGCGTGAGCGATAGCGGCTCGTCGAGCGCGAATACCTCGAAGTGATACGGGTGCGTCTGACCCTTGGGAGGCCTCGGTCCCATGTAGCCGGGTTGGCGGCGGATGTTCAGTCCATTCATGGCGCCGGCCGGGTGCTGCAGCTCCGGGTCCTTGGACAGGTCGGCGGGCAGACGCGTGACATCGGCCGGCACATTGTAGAGCACCCAGTGGAAGATCGGTTCGGGGCGCTTGACCCCCGAGTCCTCGACCAGCAGCACATAGGATCGGGTGCCCGCCGGACCGCGCGTCCAGTGCAGCGGCGGCGACTGGTTTTCGCCGAACTGCGTGTAGCGTGCCGGAATCGTGTGCCCGTTGCGGAACGCGGTGGACGTCACGGCGAGATGCGCGCCGCCATTGGCCGGCGCCAGTTCCATGGCCAGGGTCGGGGTGGCGCTCGAGCTGGCGGCTTGCTGAGCGTCCGCGCCGCCCGCGAGGGCCGCCAGGCCGACGCTGGCCAGCAGGCCGACCGCCATCTTGACCGTCGCGCTGCGGACAGACCTCTGATGCTTGCCCATGATGACTCTCCTGCTGATGACCTGCGCACGGGGCGCTGAGCGCATCGGCCACGAGAGCGCACGCCAAGCCGCGCGGCTCGGGTGGCGCGGCCGATGCCGCGCCAGCATGAGTGGACCCTGGGCTGGCGTCAATCAGCGCCCGGCGACATAGTATGGGCCCATGGATCCGAGCCAGGCGCATCGGCTGGCCCTCGCACCCCATCCCTCCACGCCCTCCGACGCCGTGCGGGCGATCGAGGCGCGGGTGGCGCGGGCTGCCGAGGGGGTGCTGACCTTCAGATACGCGATCGAGGCGGACGTGAGCCGGGTGCGCCTGCCGCCGCCTCGTTCGGCACGCCGCGCGGACGGCCTGTGGCGGCACACGTGTCTGGAGGCGTTCATTGCTCCGAGCCCGGGACCCGCCTACCTCGAGCTGAATTTTTCGCCCACCGGGGAGTGGGCGGGCTATGCCTTCAGTGCCTATCGCACCGGCATGAGCGTGGCCGCGGGCATCGAGCCGCCGAGCATTGCGGTCGAGCGAGGCGCGGGCGGGTTCACCCTGGATGCGGCCGTTGGCCTGAGGCTCCTGCGCAGCGGGGCGGCGGCGAGGGTCGGGCTCGCGGCGGTCATCGAGGACTCGCGTGGCAGTCTCTCCTACTGGGCGCTCGAGCATCCCCCGGGCAAGCCGGATTTCCATCATCCGTGCGGTTTCGGCCTTCAGATCTGATGCGGTGAGGCCAGGGTGAAGCTGGGAATCGATCGCCTGCTCACGGAGCCCTCGCTGCGCCGCCCGCTCGCCGGGCGCCGCGTGGCCCTGCTCGCGCACCCGGCATCCGTCACGGGGGAGCTGGTGCATTCTCTGGATGCGCTGGCCCGCTGCGGCGATATCGAGCTTTCGGCGGCGTTCGGACCTCAGCACGGCCTGCGGGGTGACAAGCAGGACAACATGGTCGAGTCTGAGGATTACCGGGATCCGACCCACGGGATTCCGGTCTTCAGCCTGTATGGCGCGGTGCGCCGGCCCACGGCGCAGATGATGGGCACGTTCGACACCCTGCTCGTCGATCTGCAGGACGTGGGCTGCCGCATCTACACCTTCGTCACCACGCTGCGCTACCTTCTGGAGGAGGCGGCCCGGCAGGCGAAGTCGGTGTGGGTGCTCGACCGGCCCAATCCGGCGGGCCGGCCCATCGAAGGGCTGCGACTGCGGCCGGGCTGGGAGAGCTTCGTCGGCGCCGGCGCGCTGCCGATGCGTCACGGCCTGACCTTAGGCGAGCTGGCGCGCTGGTTCGTGCGAACACTGCGGCTGGACGTGGACTGCCAGGTCGTCGCGATGCAAGGTTGGACCCCTTCCCGGCCGCCCGGGTGCGGCTGGCCCCTGGGCGAGCTCAGTTGGGTCAATCCCAGCCCCAATGCGGCCAGTCTATCGATGGCCCGCTGCTATCCCGGGACCGTCATGATGGAAGGCACGACGTTGTCCGAGGGCCGCGGCACGACCCGCCCCCTCGAGCTTTTCGGCGCGCCCGATATCGATCCCGCCGCGCTCGTGTCCGCGATGCATGCGCTGGCGCCGCGGTGGCTGCACGGCTGCCGCCTGCGCGCCTGCTGGTTCGAGCCCACGTTCCACAAGCACGCGGGACGGCTCTGCGCCGGCATCCAGATTCATGTCGACGATCGCGCCTACGACCACGAGGCGTTTCGACCCTGGCGGCTGGTCGCCCTGGCGCTCAAGGCGCTTCGCCGCCTGCGCTCCGACTACCCGATCTGGCGCAGCTTCCCCTATGAGTACGAGACGGCCCGGCTCGCGTTCGACCTGATCAACGGCGGGGAGGCGCTGCGCTCGTGGATCGATGACCCCGCGGCGGTGCCTGCGGACCTGGATGCGCTCGCGCTGCCGGACGAAGCGTCATGGCGGGAGGAGCGGCGCGCGATCATGCTCTATCCGGAATAGCCCGGAATAGCCCGGAATAGCGTGGAATGGCCCCGGAATGGCCCCGTCTCACCGTTCCGCAATCTGTTTCATCTTCTGCAGAGCGGCCTCGAAGCGTTTACGCCGCTGCGTCATATCGGCCTGCTTGGCGGCCTCATCGGGCTTGTCGGAAACATCGTAGAACAGCGTATAGATGATCTTCGACGTGCTGCGGGTGACGGGCTTCGCTTCGACGAACCCGTGATAGAGGTTATAGAAGCCCCCCTTGGCGGGCGGCGGCTGGGTATACCCGTATGACAGGTCCGTCTTGCCCACCAGAATCTCCAGCACGCGGCCGTTGTTGAGTGATCTCACCGTGCCGATGCCGCCGTCGCCGGCGACGATCTTGCACTCCACATCGAGCCACTGGCTGATGTCGCAGTAGCGACCGACTCTGGCCCAGACTTCACTCGCCGGCCGGTCGACGCTGATTTCCATCCGGATGGTTCGATAGTCGGGGGCCGCGGAGGCCGTCGCGGCGAACGCAATCAAAGCAGCACTGATGAGATATCGCATGGCGGAACCCCCATTAGTTCACGAGGCAATGAGAACAGCTATCCCGGTCAGAATCAAGGAGTTGTAACGGCGCGGATCCACGCTGATCGCGTCGCGCGGTGTGGCGGGGCTCACCATGCCGCCCCACCGGCTTGCTACACTAACCCTCGGGCTGGCAGCGGCACGCAGGGGAGGCTGAGCGGGTATGGCCGTCGTGATCTTGGTGCTGGCCCTCGTCGCGGCATTCGTGCTGCTCATCGTTTCAGGCTCCTTCTTCACGATCGCGACCGCACACGCGGGCATCGTGCAGCGCCTGGGAAAATTTCACCGAGTCGCACAGCCGGGGTTGAATTTCAAGCTGCCTTTCCTGGATGCGCTGGTGCGGCGCATAAGCCTGCAGGTACAGCAGCTCGATGTGAAGGTCGAGACCAAGACCAAGGACAATGTCTTCGTGCAGATCCCGATCGCGGTACAATACCGGGTCGATCCGGACAAGATCTACGACGCTTTCTACAAGCTGTCCGATCCGATCAAACAGATCGAGTCGTTCATCTACAACGTGATTCTGGGTCACGTACCGAAGATGACCCTCGATCAGACCTTCGAGCAGCAGGCTCAGGTCGCCATCGACGTGAAGAACAGCCTCGACGAGTCCATGAAGGAGTTCGGCTATGCGATCGTCAAGTCACTGATCACCGATATCATCCCGGACATCAAGGTCAAGGCCGCGATGAACGACATCAATGCGGCGGCCCGCGAGCGCGAGGCCACGGTGTCGCGCGCCGAAACCGAAAAGCTCCTGCTGGTCAAGAAGGCGGAAGCCGAGGCCGAATCCAAGCGTCTTCAGGGAGAGGGCGTGGCCAATCAGCGCAAGGCCATCGTCGAGGGCCTGCGCGAGTCGGTGGAGAGATTCTCCGGATCCATCGAGGGCGCGTCCTCCCAGGATGCCATGGCGATGGTGCTGCTCACGCAGTATTTCGACATGATGAGGGATGTGGCCGGGGGTAATCGCAGCAACACGGTGATGATGCCGCACACGCCCAATGCCCTCCCGGACCTGTTTGCGCAATTCCGCAATGCGGTCATTGCCGGCAACGCGGTCCCCGGCGCCGCCCCCCATGGCGGCCCGTAGCGCAATCCAGGCGGGCTCACCCGGCGGGGTTCGGGCCAGGGTAGCTCGCAGCTGAGCGGAGGCGTCCGGGCAGATGGATCGCGCCGTGCGATTGCAGGGCGACTACGACTACGTCATCGTCGGGGCGGGCACGGCCGGATGTCTGCTCGCGAATCGTCTTTCAGATGATCCGCAAACGCGCGTGCTGCTGCTGGAAGCCGGCGGACGCGACGACTGGATCTGGTTTCACATCCCCATCGGCTATCTGTTCGCGATCGGTAATCCGCGATCGGACTGGATGTTCCGCACCGAGAATGAGCCGGGCCTGCACGGCCGCGGACTCGCCTATCCGCGCGGCAAGGTCATCGGAGGCAGCTCGGCCATCAACGCGATGATCTGCATGCGTGGTCAGGCCGCGGATTACGACGGCTGGCGGGCCCTCGGGCTCCCCGGTTGGGCCTGGCAGGATGTGCTACCGGCCTTCCGGCGCCTGGAAGACCATTTCATGGGACCGAGCGAATACCACGGCGTCGGTGGTGGCTGGCGGGTGGAGGCACCGAGAGTTCGCTGGCGCGTGCTCGATGCGGTGCGCGACGCCGCGGTGCAGCTCGGGGTCCCCGCCGTCGACGATTTCAATCGCGGCGACAATGAAGGGGTGGGGTATTTTCACGTCAATCAGCGGCGCGGCCGGCGCTGGTCGGCGGCCAGGGGTTTCCTGAAGCCCGCCGTCGGGCGCCGCAACCTGCGCATCGAGCTGCACGCGTTCGTCGAAAAACTCATCATGGAGGGCCGCCGCACCCGCGGCGTACAGTTCCGGCGCGGCGCGGACGTCTTCCAGGCACACGCTCGCGGCGAGGTCATTCTGGCGGCCGGCAGCATCGGGTCCCCGCAGATTCTGAGCCTGTCGGGCATCGGCAGGCACGAGTGGCTGAGCCAGCTCGGCATTGCGACGGTAGTGGACCGTCCGGGCGTGGGCGCCAATCTGCAGGACCATCTGCAGCAGCGCGCGATCTACACGGTCAGCGGCGTCAGGACACTCAACGAGACCTACCATTCGTGGGCGGGTCGGGTGGCCATGGGCCTCGAATACGCATTTCGACGGCGGGGCCCGCTGACGATGGCGCCCTCGCAGCTCGGCATCTTCATGCGCTCCGACGCCGGGCAGCCGCGCGCGAACCTCGAGTTCCACGTGCAACCGCTGTCACTCGACCAGTTCGGAGACGCCCTGCACGCCTTCCCGGCGATCACCATCAGCGCCTGTAACCTTCAGCCGACGTCGCGCGGTACGGTGCGTCCGCGCTCCGCGGATCCGCAGGTGCCCCCCTCGATCGCTCCAAACTATCTGTCCACGGCGCAGGATCGGACGATAGCGGCCGATGCCATGCGCGCGACGCGGTGCCTGATGTCACAGCCGGCGCTCGAGCCGTATGCTCCGCAGGAGTACCGACCGGGCGTGGCGGTCGGCGATGACACCGATGCCCTGGTTGAAGCGGTCGGCAGGATCGGCACGACCATCTTCCATCCGGTGGGAACGGCACGGATGGGGCCGCCGGGCGATCCGCAGGCCGTGGTGGACGCCCGCTTGCGCGTGCAGGGCATCGAGCGCCTGCGGGTGGTCGACGCCTCGGTCATGCCCACCATCACCTCGGGCAATACCAATACACCCACGGCGATGATCGCGGAGAGAGGCGCCGAAATGATCCTCGCGGACGCGCGGCAGAGCCGCTGAGCGCCAGCCTGGTGGCCAGGCAGGCGGGGCAGAGGCAGTCCCCGGCGGTTATGTCCGCCAGGATGGGCATATCGGCGCACCAGCAGCGACCTGCGGGTCCGCCGACCTCGGGGAGGCAGCGGAACCGCGCGCCGCAACCTGCGCAGGTCTTGTCAGTGATCATGGCCGGCAGCGGGCGGCTTGATGTGGTGCGCGATCAGCAACTGCCGCGACTCGGGTAGCGTCAGCCGGCGCACGGCAACGATCGGCACCCGGTGTGGAGTCCAGTTCGGAACCAGCAGGTCGTCGTAGGCGTTGTTGCAGATCATGCCGGAATGCTCGACGTCCACGAAACCCAGGTGCTCGTCGAACCTCAGGTTGAGCACGGGCTGCAGCAGCCTGATGTAGTAGGGGTTGCTGTAGAGCGGCGCATAGACGATGAGCTCGGTGTCGCTCAATACCGTCCAGGAGCCGTCGAAGTTGATCAGGTAGAAGCAGGCGGGCGTACCCGGCAGCGCCGCGCCGGGCTGGCGGCCCGCGCGCTGATTGGCGCCCTGATTCGCGTTGCGACTCGCGCCGCTGCCGGGCCCTGGGCCCGAGGCGCAGCCAAGAACGGTCGCGATGAGCGCGGCGAGCAGGCCCACCGCGATCAAACGCAGGGCCCGAACGGCTGGCGTGGCTTGCATCTCGAGGCGCTCCCAAGGTTGCCCTGAAGAGCCGGTGGGCGCAGCGTACTGCTTCGGAGCGCGCAAAGCACGGCCCCCCCCCCGGGGCACCGGGGCCGCAGGGCCATACAGTTCGCTGCGCTGCGGACTACTGGGTGGACGGCGCGGCGGTCCTGTCGATACGGTGCGGCCATGATCCGCCGGCGAGCCACCTGCAACGCTCTGGAAGCCTCGCCCGAGCCCCGCTGGCTGGTCAGCCGCTCCATGTACGGTCGCGTGCTGGGTGCTCGGCGCCTCGAGCCCGGCGCGGATCTGGTACGGGCTTTCCTGGTGGCAGTCATCGAGCTGCTCGACGCCGGCTGGCAGGTCGGCGAATTCAGCTCGGCGGCCGCCCTGGTGCGCTATCGCCGTGGCACCGAGCAGCGGCTGCTGACGATCGAGGAGCTCGATCCGCGGCATTGCGCCCGCTGAGCCGTGTGTGACGGTGTGAGGATGTGCTAGACTCGCACCGATCGTAAACGCCGCAACTTGATCTCATTGATCTTAAGTTGGGGGCTTTGTGAATCCAATAACTACAACAAAGCGAGTCGGGGGGTTGCCGATGATCGCTTTGATGCTGCTCACGGCGGGCGGCGCCGCCTCGGCTCATCACGGGGTCGATGGGGAATTCAACCGGGGCAAACCCATCACCGTGACCGGGACGATCACACACGTCGATTGGATCAATCCGCACATCTACTTCACCCTGTATGTGAAGGATGCGAGCGGCACGATCGTCAAATGGCAGTGTGAAACGATACCGACGGCGTTCGCCCGCAAGGCGGGGCTGAACGCGAAGAAGCTCATGGACGAGGGCGTACCGGTGGCCGTGTCAGGCTATCAGGCGCGCATCGATCCGCACTTCATGTGGGCCAGCAAACTGGTTTACAGCGACGGTCACTCGGTGAGCTTCGGGGACTTCTAGATGTCACCGCTCGGCTGCACCGGGTAGCCGCACGACGGGCGGCAGGATCAAGGGGGGCACGCTCATGGCCTGGATGGGCTCGAGATGGGTGCGGGTGGCTGCCATGGTACTGCTGCCCGTCGCGCCGGGGTTATCGGCGGCTCAAGGCGGCCGTGCGGCCGTGATCCAGATGCGGCAGAAGCAGGCCGCGCAGCTGGAAGCCCGGCCCACGCCGCGCATGCCCGGTGGACATCCGGACCTGAACGGCAATTGGACGTTCCAGGATGAGTTCTGGTCCTTCGTGCATCCGAAGATAGATGCGAAGGGCGATATCTGCTTCGTGAACTGCGAGCCCGCGGCTGCGCGCCCCACCGCGGCCCGCAGCGCGGCGGCCAGCAGCGGGGCGGCCCGCAGCGCGGCGGCCAGCAGCGCCGCCGGCAAGCGTAGTGCAGGCGATGCCGTCCCGCGGGTGAATTTTCCCGACTACCGGGTCCAATATCAGGCCGAGGTGCAGACGCTTCGCAAAAACATCGTCAGCGCGGACCCGGTGCTGCACCATTGCGCGAATCCCGGGCTACCGCGCATCGGGCCTCCCTCCTATATCAGTCAGACCGGGAAGATGATCGTTTTTCTCTATGCCAGCGTGGACGGCAACTATTGGCGCGTGATCCCGCTGCAAGCCGCCGCGCATGACGGCGACGCGGATCCCAGTCCGCTGGGGGACTCCATCGGCAAATGGGAGGGGGATACTCTGGTGGTCGAGTCCGTGAACTTCAGCCCGGAAACCTGGCTCACGGACTACGGTGCGTTCCATTCCACGGATTTGCGGGTGGTCGAGCGATTCACCCGCAAGGGCGACGCCATCCTCTACCAGGTGACCTCCTACGATCCTGCGGTTCTGGCCAAGCCGTGGACGCAGAATCACCTGCTCATTCCCGAACACGACAAGCTGCAGCCCTCCCCCGAGTGTATCGAGAGGGACATGTCGCAGATGGTCAATAACGCCTACCACCCCAATCCGCCGTAGCACCTGCGCAGAACCGTCGAATGCAGTTTCTGCAGTGGCTGGAGAATACCGCATTCGGGCAATTCATCGCCTCGAGCGCCTGGGCGAACCTCGTGCTGCTGTGCCTGCACGCCGTGGGCATGGGCGTCGTGGTGGGGATTCTGTGGATGCTCGACCTGAGGGTGCTGGGATTCCCGAAGGGCCTGCCGCTTGCGACCTTCAGGCCTCTCATGCGGCTCGCCTGGCTCGGATTCCTGGTGAATGCGACCTCGGGGATCCTGATGTTCAGTGGCGCGGCGACCCGATTCATCATCAATACCGATTTTCAATTGAAGATGCTGCTGATCCTGCTCGGCGGAATCTCGGTGCTGGTTCTGCAGCGCTCGCTCGCGCTCGCCGCGCGCGATTGCGCGGGCGGCGAGATCCTGGATGCACCGCCAGGCCTGAAAATCCTCGCGGCGTTCTCCCTGCTCTTTTGGCTCGGCGTGATCCTGTTTGGTCGCCAGATCGCCTACACCCTGGCCAGGCCCGCCGCTTGAGGCCTGCCGGGGCGGCATTGCGCACCCGGTGCGCAGCGCTACGAGGCCCGCCCGGCGCATCGTCCGGACGCCGGCTCTGAAGCATGATATTCGCGAGCGTGACGCATGAGCTGGGTGCGCTGGATCAGCGGGTCTGGTGGTTGTTCCGCGCGGCGTCCACGCTGCATTTCGTCGGCCTGTCGCTGCTCGTGGGCTCGCTGTTGGTCATGGATCTGCGCGCCCTCGGTGTCATCAGGCACGGCGGCTACCCGGAGGTGGCGGGGTTGGCCAGGATTGCGGCGCTCGGCCTGCTGATCAGTGCGGTCAGCGGCGTGGTGATGCTGTCCAGCAAACCCGAGCAGTACTGGGAAGCCTGGCCGTTTCGCTACAAGATGCTGGTCATGCTGATCGCCCTGCTGAACGCGGCCTGGTTCACGCTGATCGGACAAAGGAAGCTCGCGTCGCTTCCGGCCACGGCCAGCGCACCCCTGTCCGTGAAGGTGTCGGCGGCCCTGTCGCTGGTCGCCTGGCTCATCGTGATCGTGCTCGGCAGGTCGATATTTGAATTCGCTTCCAGCGGTTAGGGGGCTGCGGTCAGGGGGCTGATATGCCGCACCTCCGTCACGGGGTCACATCCTGGCCTGCACCCAGCGCACGATGTCGGATTTGCCCATCGCGCCCGATTGGCGCGCGATCTCGCGGCCGCCCTTGAACAGCGCCAGAGTGGGGATGCTGCGGATCGTGAATTCCGCGGCGAGCCCCGGCTGCGCGTCGGTGTCGACCTTCGCCAGGCGCACCGTCGGCTCCAGCGCGGTTGCGGCCGCGACGAACTGCGGCGCCATCGCCTGACACGGGCCGCACCAGGGGGCCCAGAAGTCCACCAGCAGCGGGACATCGGTGTGCTGCACGTGCCTGTGGAAATTGGCGGCCGTGAGGGTGATCGGGTGAGCGGTAAACAGTGCCTCGTGACACTGGCCACACCGCGGAGCATCGCGCAGGCGATCGGCGGCGACGCGATTGGTCGCGTCGCAATGGGGGCAGACCAAGTGCAGCGATTCGGCCATTGCTGCCAGATCTGGGGACAGGCGCGCCGGTTTTCAACGCGGTCCGGCCGTCCGGCAATTCGGCAATTCGGCAATTCGGCCGTTCAGCCCGGCGTGCTCTTCGGCAGGTACTTGTGCTCCGCCCGCGCGCTCCAGCGGTACAGGTCCTCATCGCCGCAGTGAGGACACTTGAGGGCGGTCAGTTGATCCTCGTACTCGGGAGGCGCGAGCTTGCCGCCGGGCGGCACAGGGGCAATCGCAATGACCAGCCCGCACGCGCGGTTCTTGCACAGCCAGCCGCTGTAGGTTTCCTCGGCCGTCATCTGCTGGCGCGAGCGCACATCGACGTGGCGCACGGGGGAGGAAGTGACGGTCTTGCGCACCGGAGTGCCGCGGCTTTTCGAGGGGCGTTTGATGGCCATGGGTTTTGTCTCTGATCTGGGCAGCGGGGAGGGGCGGCCAAGGCACCACACCGGAGCCTACCGCGCCTGAGCGCGCCGGACCACCGCCGGCAGAGCCCACGCCCCCGCAGCGAGAGGACGCAGGCGCGCCGATGCGGGCGCGCCGACGCAGGCGGACAGAGCGCGTGCGGCTTGGCCCGCGAGCCGGTCCCCGAAGCGTGCGCGGGCGCGGGCCGCGCGAGGCTTTTACAAAATTCGATGACCTCCCGGCACCCCACCCGCCGCAGCGCGGCGATCGCCGTGGCGCGGCAGGAATACCGCCGTCCTGTCATCCCATCGCCCCCGGCAACGTTTCCGATAAAGGAATCAGCCTGTTGCATGCCTGTTGCTTATGCGCCGCGCGCGCGCGCCGCCCACGCTCCCGGTCGTGCGGCGCAGCGCGCGCGCGATCGCCGGTATCGCCGGGTCGTGCCTGGCTGGATCCTGGTCAGCGCCTGTCCAGGCCGGCCGAGCGAACGGTTGCCCGGCGAGCACGGCAGAGGTTGTCCCGCTTGGCTGAGAACGGTGGTTCGCGTGCAAAAAAAGCTTCCCGTCGTGACGCATCTGGGCGATGCTCCCCGCATGCTCTAACGGCAGCAGCCCAAGGGGGGCCGCGTGCTATGAATAGGCAAGTCTTGTACAGCCGTGCGACGCGCAGACGCAGCGGCGCCACGCCCGTCTGGCTGAGCGACCCGGGCAGCTCCGCACCACTGGCAGATCCCGAGATGTCGAGCGAGGCTCCTTCGCTCATCGACGTCGCCTGGGAGCGACTCAGGGGTTTCTGTCGACGCCACGACCGGATCGTGCTGGTGGTCGCGAGCGTGCTGCTGTCGCTGGGCGCCGTGGGCGTCTACTCGCTGGCGCATCCGCCGCCGCGCGCCTTGACGCAGAACGATATCGACGGAGCGGTGCAGTACACGCTGACGCGAATGCCGCGGGCGCCGGCGGATGCCGCCCGCGCCGCGGCGATCATCGCCCCCTCGGTGGTGGAGGTGGAGGGCTTCCTGTCGCCGCAGCACGCCGCGGCGCTGGCGGCCAAGGCCGACAAGGCTGTGCACGGTGAGGAGCATCAGGGCCCCGGAGACACGCCGCGGGGCCAGAAATCCGCTCCGCCCGCCTTGCCCGACAAGCCACTGGTGACCGGCTCGCCGGATGAGCCGCAGCCGGACGCGATCGGCAGCGGCGTGGTCATTACCGACAGCGGCAAGATCCTGACCGCGTTGCACGTGATCTCGAGCACCGACCGCTGGGTGGTGGTGTTCGCCGACGGCTCCAAGTCCGACGCCGATCTGGTCGGTGCCCAGCCCGAGAATGATCTGGCGGTATTGCAGCCCAAGCACATTCCGGACGAGCTGCCGGCGGCGACGCTGGCGTCCACCGCCGGGCTCAAGCCGGGGGATACGGTGGTGGCGACCGGCTTTCCCTTCGGCATCGGTCCGTCGGTCAGCGCCGGAGTGGTCTCCGGTCTGAAGCGCGAGTTTGACGACCCGGACCACACGCCTCCCAAGCTCACCAACCTGATCCAGTTCGACGCTCCGGTGAATCCAGGCAATTCAGGCGGCCCGCTGGTTGACCGTGACGGAGAGGTGGTGGGTATCGTGACGGCCATCGTGAACCCCTCGGGGGCGCGCGTGTGGGCCGGGATCGGGTTTGCGGTGCCGATCGAGAATGCCGCGCGCGCCATCGGTGAGAACCCGTTGTGAGGCCGGCGCGCGCGGTGAGGCGGCTGGGCGCGGTGAGGCGGGTGGGTGTGGTGAGGCGGGTGGGTGTGGATCGCAACACGAGAGGTTGGCAGGAATGACGAACGGCAACAGCGCAACCGCGGCGGCTCCGGCATCGCAGATGGAGCATCTGCTCTATGAGGTCAAGAAGGTGGTGGTCGGCCAGGATCACTTCCTCGAGCGCGTTCTGGTGGCGCTGCTGGCGGGCGGACATCTGCTGGTCGAGGGGGTGCCGGGGCTGGCGAAGACCCTCACGGTCAACACCCTCGCGCGCGCCATGCGCGGCCGATTCCGCCGCATCCAGTTCACGCCGGATCTGGTGCCGGCGGACCTGGTCGGTACGCGGATCTATAATCAGAAGACCTCGGAGTTCACCACCTCGCTCGGACCGGTGTTCGCCAACCTGCTGCTCGCCGACGAGATCAACCGCGCGCCGGCCAAGGTGCAGAGCGCGCTGCTGGAGGTCATGCAGGAGCGGCAGGTGACGATCGCGGGCGAGACGCACTCGGTTCCCAGCCCGTTCGTCGTGATCGCGACGCAGAATCCGATCGAGACCGAGGGCACCTATCCGTTGCCGGAAGCGCAGGTGGACCGCTTCATGATGAAGGTGCTGGTCGGCTACCCGAGCCATGATGAGGAGTTCGCCATCGTGGAGCGGGTGACCGGCGCGCCCGCCGAGGTCGCCGCGGTGACCTCGGCCGATGAGCTGCTGTCCGCCCAGCGCGCCGTGCGCGCCCTGTACGTCGATCCGGGGCTGATCAGCTACGCGGTGCGCCTGGTGACGGCCACGCGCAATCCCGAGCGCGTCGGGCTGAAGGAGCTCGGTCCGATGATCCTGTTCGGGGCCTCCCCGCGCGCCAGCATCTATCTGATCGAATGCGGCCGGGCACTGGCCTACCTGCGTGGCCGCGACTACGTGCTGCCCGAGGACGTCACCGACGTCGCGCTCGACGTGCTGCGCCACCGGCTGGTGCTCTCCTACGAGGCGCTGGCGGAAAATCTCACCACCGACCAGGTGGTGCAGCGGCTGATGCGCAGCGTGGCCGCCCCCGATAAAGTGCTCGATACGCATGCCCGCATCAGCGCGAACGCCTGAGGCGATCCTGCGCCGTCTGGAATGGACGGTGCTGCGGCGGCTGGACGGGCTGCTGCAGGGCGACTATCGCACGCTGTTTCGCGGCTCGGGCATCGACCTGGCGAATCTGCGCGAGTACCAGGCCGGCGATGATGTGCGTTACATCGACTGGAACGTCAGCGCGCGCATGCAGACGCTGCATGTGCGCGAGTACGAGGAGGATCGCGAGCTGACCGCGTGGTTCGTGCTCGACCTGAGCCCCTCGGTGGATTTCGGCTCCGACGCGATCTCCAAGCGCGCGGTGCTGGCCGAGTTCGTGGCGGTGACGGCGCGGCTGCTGACCGGACGCGGCAACGCCTGCGGAGCGATGCTGTTCAGCGCCGGCATGGATCGCATCGTGCCGCCGCGCGGCGGGCGCCGCCAGGTGCTGCACCTGATCAACCTGCTCGCGTCGCGTCCGCGGCTGGTGCGCGCCGCGCCCACCGATCTGGGCGCGGTGCTGCGCCACGCCGCGGGAATCCTGCGCCGCCGTGCGGTGGTGTTCGTCGTGTCGGACTTCATCAGCCAGCCGGGCTGGGAGAAGCCGCTGGGCTTTCTCGCGCGTCGTCACGACGTGGTCGCGATCCGTCTGCTCGACCCTTCCGAGACGCACATGCCCGACCTCGGGCTGCTGGCGTTTCAGGACGCGGAAACCGGCGAGCAGGTCCTGGTCGACACCCACGACCGCGGGTTTCGCAAGCGCTTCCGCGCCGCTGCGGAGCAACAGCAGGCGGCGCTGCGCGAGCGTCTGGCCAGGGCCGGAGTCGATTGCCTCGAGCTGTCGACGACGGATGATCTGCTGGACGCGATCGTACGCTTCACGCAGATGCGCAGGCGGCGTATCCGCGGCGCCGCCGGCGCCGCGCTCGCCCCGCAGCTCGCACCCGCGACGACTGCGCCCATGGCCATGCCGCACCAGAGGTTCGCGTCATGAAAGCTCCCGCACCGCCGGCTCATCCGGCGCTGTTCGCACATTTCCCGCTGTCCTTCCTGTCCCCGCAGTACCTGTGGCTGCTGCTCATCGTGCCGCTGGCGGTGGCCGCGTATCTGCTGCTGCTGCGACGGCGCAAGAAGGCCGCGGTGCGCTACGGCAACTTCGGCATGCTGCGCCAGGCGATGGGCGGTGCGAGCCGCTGGCGGCGCCACCTGCCGCCGGCGCTGTTCCTGTGCGCGCTGACGCTGATGATCATCGGTATCGCGCGGCCGGCGGCCGTGATGAGCGTGGCTTCACACAAGTCGACCGTGATCCTCGCCATGGACGTCTCGGGCAGCATGGGTGCCACGGATATCAAGCCCTCGCGCATAGAGGCGATGCAGACGGCCGCCAAGCAGTTCATCGCGCAGCAGCCGCGCGGCGTCATCATCGGCATCGTCGCCTTCGCCGGCGCCGCCTTCCTGGTACAGCCCCCGACCACCGACCGTACCGCGCTCGATGCGGCCATCGACCGCTTCGAGCTGCAGCCGCGCACCGCGGTGGGCTCGGGCATCCTCACCTCGCTGTCGGCGTTGTTTCCGGATGAGGACTTCGGGCTCGATCCGTTCAACTCCGGCGGAGATCCCTTCGACCCGTTCAGCAACTTCCCCGGCCACGGCCGACCGATCGGCACGGCGCCGAAGAAGAAGCCGATTCCGGTGGAGCCCGGCTCGGACAAATCGGCCGTCATCATCCTGCTGACCGATGGCGCCACCAACGCCGGACCCGATCCGATCGAGGCCGCGCGCACGGCCGCGAACCACGGCGTGCGCGTCTATACGGTGGGCTTCGGCACGACCCAGGGCGAGATCGTGGGCTTCGGCGGCTGGCACATGCGCGCGCAGCTCGACGAGGACGCGTTGAAGAGGATTGCCGACATCACGCGGGCGCAATACTTTCGCGCCGGCAGCGCCGAGGACCTGCAAGCCGTCTACCGGCTGCTGAGCAAGAGCATCGTCGTGGAGACCCAGCAGACCGAGATTACCGCGCTGTTCACGGCGGCCGCGGCGCTGGCGGCGCTGGTGTCGGCGGCATTGTCGCTGCTGTGGTTCAGCCGCGTGGTGTGAGCGCGCGCTAGAGGCCGCTGCAGCGGCGCGCCCGCGCCCGCCGGTCGGCCCGATTCAAGCGTATGAGCGCAAGCGCGGTGCGGTCGCGGCAGTTCCTCGGCCTGGCCGTGGTTCTCGGGCTGATCACGGCGGTCGGCCCATTCTCAACCGACATGTACCTGCCGGCCCTGCCCTCGATGGGCCGCTCGCTGCACGCCGCCTCGGGCACCGTGCAGACCACCGTGACGGTCTTCTTCGTGATGCTCGGGGTCTGCCAGCTCTTCTACGGACCGCTGAGCGATCGTGTCGGGCGTCGCCTGCCGCTGCAGGTCGGGCTCGGCCTGTACGCGCTGGCGAGCCTGGGCTGTGCGCTGGCGCCCAGCGCGGGGCTGCTGATCGGGCTGCGCGCGCTGCAGGCCGCCGGTGCCTGTGCCGGCATGGTGATACCCCGCGCGGTGGTGCGCGACCTGCACACCGGACACATGGCCACGCGCCTGATGGCGCTGCTCATGGCCGTGGTCAGCGTCTCGCCGATCCTCGCGCCGTTGACGGGCAGCTTCGTGATCGCCGCCGTGGGCTGGCGCGGCGTGTTCGCGCTGCTGACGCTGGTGGCGCTGATTGCCCTGCTGCTCGCGACGACACAGCTGCCGGAGACCAATGCGCGCCCGCGCGGCGCGGCACCTGCGGGCTCCGCGGCGCCGGCCGGCTGGGCCGGCGTGCTGGCGGCCTATCGCCGCCTGCTGACGGATCGGCCCTTCATGGGTCTGTCGCTGATCGGCGCGTTCGGCATGTCGGCCTTCTTCGTGTATCTGGGCAGCGCCTCGTTCGTATTGATCGATCACTACGGACTCTCCCCGCTGCAGTTCAGCCTGCTGTTCGCGCTGAACGCGGTGGCGTACATGGGATTCGCGCAGCTCGCGGGTCCGCTGACGCGGCGCTTGGGCCTGGTCGGTGTGGTGCGCTTCGCAGTGGCGGGCTTCACGGTGTCGATGTGCGCCCTGGCGGTCGCGGCGGCGGCGGGTGCGACCGGCCTCACGCCGATGGTCGCGCTGCTGTTCGTCGGCTATGGCTTTCTCGGAATCATACAGCCCACCACCACGGTGCTGGCGCTCGAGGAGTACGGCGTCATGGCCGGGACGGCTTCGGCGCTCATGGGCGCCATACGCCTGATCGTGGGCGGGGCCACCATGGCGCTGGTGGGATGGCTGGCGCGCGCGCAGCCCGAGCCGATGCTGCTCGGGATCGCCGGCTGCGCGCTGGTGGCGTTCGTCGCGGCACGGCTGACGCTGCGGCCGCGGGTGGCCACGGCGCGCGCGTCGGCACCCGCACCGGCACCCGCGCCGGCACCCGCACCGGCGCCCGTGGGCTACGCCGGCCGTGACGATGGCTGAGCGCGCCGGGGCCGGGCGGCGCCGTGTTATCGTAATCGGCATGGTGCAAGCCGCGGCGCATGGGCGCTGAACCCAGCATGCAGGCGCTCGTCAAGAGTCGTCCCGAGCCCGGATTGTGGCGCGCCGATGTGCCCGTGCCCGAGCCGGGCATCAACGATGTGCTGATCCGGGTGCACAAGACCGGCATCTGCGGCACCGATCTGCACATCTACGAATGGGACGAATGGGCGCGCTCGACCATCGTGACGCCGTTGATCATCGGCCACGAGTTCGTGGGCGAGGTCGCGGCCGTGGGCGCCAACGTCGCGGATTTCAAGCCTGGCGAGCGCGTCAGCGGCGAGGGGCACGTGGTGTGCGGCCGCTGCCGCAACTGCCTGGCGGGTCGCCGCCATCTGTGCGCCCATACCCAGGGGGTCGGGGTCAACCGCGCCGGCGCGTTCGCCGAGTATGTCTGCCTGCCGATGAGCAACGTCTGGCGGCACAGCCCGCATGTCCCCGAGGATGTGGCGGCGATCTTCGACCCGTTCGGCAACGCGGTGCACACGGCACTGTCCTTCCCGGTGCTGGGCGAGGACGTGCTGATCACCGGCGCAGGCCCGATCGGCATCATGGCCACGGCCGTCGTGCGCCACGCGGGTGCGCGCCATGTGGTGGTGACCGACATGAATGCGCAGCGCCTCGCCCTGGCGCGGCGGCTGGGCGCGAGCGTGGCGATCGATCCGCGCAGCGAGCCGCTGAGCGCGGTGCAGGAGCGGCTGGGCATGCGCGAAGGGTTCGATGTGGGATTGGAAATGTCCGGCAGTCCGGCGGCGCTGCGCGGCATGCTCGACAACCTCTGTCACGGCGGCAAGATCGCGATGCTCGGCATCCCCGCGCGCTCGGAGGCGATCGACTGGCGCAAGGTGATCTTCAACATGATCACGATCAAGGGAATCTACGGACGCGAGATGTACGAGACCTGGTACCTGATGAGCGTGATGCTGGAGTCCGGGCTGGACATCTCCGCGGTCATCACGCACCGGCTGCCGTGGTACGAATACGAGCAGGGGTTCGCCGCGCTGCGCGCGGGCGAGGCCGCCAAGGTGGTGCTGGACTGGCGCGCCTGAGGAGACGCCATGTACGGACAAGTCGCAGGGCAACTGGCGGCCTCGCTGGAGGAGCTGCGCCGCACGGGTCTGTACAAGGCCGAGCGCGAGCTGCACTCGGCGCAGCAGCCACACGTGCGGGTGGCGCAGGGCGAGGTGCTGAACTTCTGCGCCAACAACTATCTCGGTCTGGCCAATCACCCCGCCGTGCTGCAGGCGGCGCACGCGGCGCTGGAGCGCTGGGGCTTCGGCATGGCCTCGGTGCGCTTCATCTGCGGCACGCAGCAGGTGCACGTGGAGCTCGAGCGCGCGCTGTCGGAGTTCCTCGGCACCGAGGAGACGATCCTGTACAACTCCTGCTTCGATGCGAACGGCGGGTTGTTCGAGGCGCTGCTCGACGAGCAGGACACCGTGGTCTCCGACGAGCTCAACCACGCGTCCATCATCGACGGTATCCGGCTGTGCAGGGCGCGGCGGCTGCGCTATCGCAACGGCGACATGCAGGAGCTGCAGGCGCGGCTCGCGGAGGCGGCACCCGCCAGCCGCCGTGTGCTGATCGCCACCGACGGGGTGTTCTCCATGGACGGCTACGTCGCGCGGCTGCCGGAGATCTGCGCGCTGGCGGAACGCCACGGGGCGCTGGTGATGGTCGATGACTCTCATGCGGTCGGCGTGCTCGGCGAGCAGGGGCGGGGTACTCCCGAGTATCTGAATGTCATGGGGCGCGTCGACATCCTCACCGGCACGCTCGGCAAGGCCCTGGGCGGTGCCTGCGGCGGCTACGCCTCCGGGCGGCGCGAGATCATCCAGTGGCTGCGGCAGCGCTCGCGTCCGTACCTGTTCTCCAATTCGCTGCCACCGCCGATCGCCGCCGTCACGCTGCGCGTGCTGCAGCTGCTGCGCGAGTCGGGGGAGCTGCGCCGCTCGCTGCTCGACAACACGCGCTGGTTCCGGCAGCAGCTCGCGGCGCAGGGCTTCGACATCCTGCCGGGCGAGCACCCGATCATACCGGTCATGATCGGCGATGCCGTGACGGCCGCGCGGCTTGCCGAGCGGCTGCTCGACATGGGCATCTACGTGGTCGCCTTTTCCTATCCGGTGGTGCCGCGCGACCGGGCACGCATCCGCCTGCAGCTGTCCGCGGCCCACACGCGCGCGGATCTGTCGCTGGCGCTGCGGCAGCTGACCGAGGCGCGGGCGCTGCTCTATTGACAGTGC
>DATJSD010000058.1:0-22394 GCA_035504335.1 Steroidobacteraceae bacterium
GATTCGCGGCACGAATGCCTCCAGGATCGGCGTGAGGGTGTAGCCGTGCTGGAACGCGACACCGTTGCCCGTGCCGTCGACGATCATCTGTACGCTGCCCTTGAGCGACAGGCGCTGGAAGATCGTCTGCGGATGCACGGCGGCGCTGCTCACGCTCTTCTCGGCCGCCAGCACGCGATCCAGCGTCGCGCCCAGATGGCTCAGCACCGTCGTGCGCGCCTCATCGCTTCCGGTCACGACCGCGCGGTAGGTCTGGAAGACCGGAAACGCCAGCACGGTGAACAGCGTGCCGCCGAGCAGCCACGCCTTGGGAAGCTTGCCTTCCGCCAGCACCACGACGACGACGACCAGGACGATGCCGTTAAGCGCCATCCCCTTGATATCGATCACGAAGCCGAACACCACCTGGATGGCGAGCATCGCCATCACCAGGATGAACAGCAGCTTGCTGCGCGTGGAGCGCCAGGCGCGTACCAGCAGCAGGAACCCCACCGGCTGCAGCATCTCCGCCAGCACCAGGCCCGTCGTCGTATATTCGCTCAGCCGCGAAATGCCTGCGGTACCCTGCAGTGTCTTGTCCGTGACGACGAAGAAATACCAGTAGTAGGTCGCGAGGATGCCGATCACCCATAGCATCAGACCGACCCTGATCGTCGGTCGCATCGGCCAGTCATTGACGCGACGGCTCGGGGCACCTGGTCCGCCCAGGTTCACCGCGCATCGGTAGCCGAGTGCCAGAACCGCTCCCCCGACGAGGATCACGACCTCGGTCGGCGTGAGCGTGCCGGTCGATCCGCCGCTCGAGATTCCGTTGAACAGATTCGTCAGGTCCTCCATGCCGTAGAAGAGGAAGTAGACGCCCATGAAGATCGCCAGCAGCGAATAACGCCCGTTGAGACCGTCGATATCGATCACCGGGCTGCTGCAGAGTGCGAACAGCAGCAGCAGATAGACGATGCGCGGGTCCGCGGGCGCGCCCACAGCCATACCGATACCGAGAACAGCCAGGAACAGTACGTTCAATCCGACGTACACGCCGATTCCGCCTTTCCAGACAGCCGCCAGCATGTTCAGTCGCTCACGTCCATAATTTCGGCGACGCATCGTCGAGGGGTACATAGCTGATGGCTGCACCCGAGCCCGACGGCGCCTCGGGGGTCGCGGCGGTCTGCAGCCATATCGAGGGCATACCGCCCAGGAACGCGGCCCAGCGCGAATACGTCGAGTTGGAGCCCACGAGGACGGACGCGCCCGCCATCGCGAGCAGATCCGTGACGTCCGAGCCCGAGCGATACAGGCTGGCGCCGTCGCGCAGCAACGGGGCCAGCTGCCGCTCCTCGCCGTCCGAGAAAATCCACAGCGGCAGCGCCGCGAAGCGCCTGCGCAGGGCTTGGATCACACCCGTGTACCAGCGCAGCGGGATGCGCAGATTGGGCTCACCGCGTTCGATGCGGGCCGCATCCTTCGCCTCGGAGAAGTCTCCGAGTCTGACATGCACCGCGATGTACGGGCTTGCGCCCCAGCGATGATCCGGGGGGATCGGTTCGTTGACGATCGCCAGCAGCCTGTCGCGTATCAGGGTGCGGTGTTCATGCAGTCCCGCAAAGGTGAATCTGGCGCTCTTGACCAGATTGAGCGCGCCCGGAACCACCACCGGCTCGCTCGCCCCGCCGACGCGCACGGTCACCCGTCGGTGGTAGCCGCGCAGCAGCAGGGCGAGCTTGCCCACCCCGTGGATATCTCTCGTACAGGGCTTGAACATGCGCCAATAGAGTCGCTTGGAGACCGAGCCGCGGAGCAGCGGGCGCAGCTTCAGGGAAAACCACGGAGGCGCCACCATCAGCGCCCGCCATTTGTCAGCGAGCACGACGGCGTGGAAATAAGTAAAAAAGCAGTTCCCGAGCCCGTGACCCGCCACGCGCACGAATCCCAGATCAAATTCAGCGCCCAGCAGCGGATAGATCACGGTCGGCGCTGCACGGTTTGGCGACATCTTTACGCGATCTTTCGCGGCAATCTTCTTCCGAGCCTGCGGCCAGCGGGTCAGTGTCCCACGCTGCTGTGTCAGTCCGATGAAATCGCGACCCGCTCGCTGCCGGGCGATGTCCTCTGCCTTGACAGCGATCGAGCGGCGCTCGGACAATCCTCGCGTGACTGCCGACAAGCACACCGGGGGGCCACGGCGCACGTTCTGCACCCCCGTGAGCGGTCAGGCGGCATCGCGGCGCGAAACCCTGAAACGCCTCGCCTGGCTCGGGGCGGCCGCATCGGGCTGTACGCTGGGGGACAGCTCTGCCGTCCGCGCCCGCGAGCCGCTGCGAGCGGCCCCCGGCGAGTACATCGATTGTCGCGACTTTGCCGGACTGGACCCGGACGGTACGAGACCGTGCGAGTCCGCGATCAACGCCGCCATCTCGAGCGGTATCTCGCAGCATCTGCCGGTGTTCCTGCCGGGCGGCACCTACCGCATCGACGGCCCGTTGATCGCCAACCCGCGGGCGGCGCGGCACGAATACGCGAATCTGCAGTTCTTCGGGGCCGGCGGTCTGGGAAGTCTCGATCCGATCGGGTTTCCCAGCCGCGCCCATACCGTCATCGCGCCCACCTTCGTGGACCGGCCGGCCCTGATCCTGGATCTCATGAGCGGCGCACATCTGCGGGGCTTTGCCCTGCAGGGTCGAAACCTCGCTCCGAACGGCATCGTCATGCCCATCGACCGCCCGGCCGCGTATATCGGCGCAGGCTGCCGCGACAACCGTTACTCCCCCTATTGCGCGCTTGCCATAGACGCCTTCAACGATACCGGCGTCCCGCACGACGACCGCTATCCGGGAATGTCCTCGTACTACTTCCGCTCCGGCGGTGGCTCGGTCGGCATCCTCATCGAGGACGTCTGGATAGCCTGCTTCGTCGTCGGGGTCGCCTACGGCATCAGCGGGCTGTCCGCCAATACGGAGGACATCCTCTTCAGGAACCTCTGGATCAGTCGCGTCGACAGCTGCTATGCCGTCGGTCACTCGCAAGCCCGTCACTGCATGATGCAAATGGGCAATCTCGGCTTTGCCCGGCAGGGCATCGATGGATACCACTACGGCGCGCTCATGGGCTGTCCGCCCAAGTTTGACCGCGTGAATCACGGCTACCTGTATCGCATCTTCACGCTGCCCAACGCGGTCGGCAACTTCGTGCTCGACGACAACTACGCGGAATCGATTCGCACGCTGGGCAATTACGGCCTCGGCGCCGGCTACTCGCGCCAGCCGCTGAGCTTCCTCGGCGGGGACTACACCATCACCTCGAAGGATCAGTTCACGGCGCCGCCGCCGCTGCTGCTGGAATCCTATTCACCGACCGTATTCAAGGCGACGACGATCACCCGTGACGCCAACTCGACCCCGGTCGATGCGCTGAACGTCATTGCGGCGGATACGGTCTGCTCCTTCGAGCAGTGCTTCCTGCCGGGCAGCGGTACCGACAGAGTTCCGCCCTTCGTCGGCCTGGTGAAGGACGCTCATCAGGTCCAGTGCCGGTTGCTGGACTGCTACGCCGCCGCCGCCACCGGCGGCGCCATGTACCTGTCGGACGACTACCCGCGTTCCCACAGCATCGCACCGTTTGCGCCCGGAGGGCGCTTCTGCGCAACCTACCAGAGCCGGCGCGTGACCAACGGCAACGTCGAATACGTGTACCAGCCGCTTGCAGCCGACAACGTCCAGTGCCCGGTCGCAGTCTCGGATCTGTTCCTGTCCACTGACGGCGCCGGCCATTGCCGATTCCACACCTCGGAGAGCCACCTGCTGGTGGGCGATATCCTGTTCTGGGGCATGCTGCCGCAGGGCTCGAGCAAAAACCGCTGGGTGGTACCGGCCCTCAAGGTGGCGAGCATCAGCGCTACGCTGGTGCGCTGCGGTTTTCTCTTCGATCCCGAACAATACGAGTCCGTGACCCATTGGAATCGCTACAGCCCGGGCCAGATGTTCATTGCCGTGCGCCAATGGGCCCCTGCGACGCCGCTGACCGGCACGCTGCACGATTCGACGACCATCACCGATCTGTCTGCGCCGGACATTTTGTTGGGCAACGGCCCCGGCGTCGCGGGCGACTGGGTGGCCGGGGCGGGCATTGCGCCACGTACGCGGGTCATCTCGGTGGATACCCGCACCGCCACTGCGATTCTGTCCCGGGCCACGAGCGGCGGGGCCGCCACCGGGGTGCGCCTGTACTTCGGCCGCCTGCAGGTCGCGGCACTGAGCGCCGCCTTCTGATCAGCTGTAGGGCACTACGCCCGCGGTGATGCTCCCGGCATTGATCAGGGTGGACAGCACGATCCGTACGTACGGCCATTGCCCTCGCGCGATCTGTCGCAGCATGTCCTTGACCATCTGCCATTTGGCGGCAGTCAGATGCTCGGGCATGAAGCGCGCGACGAATCGCAGGCGGTTGCGATAGTAGAACCGTGTGCTGAGCAGCGGGGCCGCCTTGCGGCTGTTTGCCCCTGACTTGTGGAAAACCTGACTGCGCGGTGCGAAGCCGAGCAGGAATCGGCCCCGCGCCCGCAGCACCCAGTCGATCTCCTCGAAGTACAGGAAATAGTCCTCCTGCATGAGGCCCACCTCCCTGACGAATGTCGCGCGCACCAGCATCGAGGCCCCCATGACGTAGGCCATTTCGCGCTCGACCGCGGCGGCGTCCACGGGGGTGTCATCCGCGCGTTCTCCCTGCCCGATGTGGGAGGTCGCGCCGCTGGATCGATCCAGGCGCGCCCCGCCCAAGGCCTCGACGATCTCGGGCCGGTCGTAGTAGCGGATCGTCGAGCCCACCATGCCCACCCGGGGTGACGCCGCCGCGCGCGCGAGCAATTCCGTCAGCGCGTGCTGCGCCACCGTCGTGTCCGGATTCAGCAGCCAGAAATAATCGAATTCACCGAGGCCCGCCGCGACCATGCCACGATTGCAGCCCGCGGCGAAGCCGCGGTTTTCCGTGCATCGCACGATCGTCAGCCGGCAGCCGCCTTGCGGCGCCGGCAGGGCGGTCGCGGATTGAGCCGCGATCCGGCATTGGACCGGCGGCGCGGGCGACCGGTCCGTCAGGCGTGCCACGCCGCAGTGCCGTCGCCAGGACGCATCGGCGGTGGGCGCGTGACACCACGCGACGATGCGCTCTACCGAGCCGTCCGTGGATGCATTGTCGACGACGAAGATGTGGAAACTGTCGTGCGCCTGGGGCAGCAGCGTGTCGAGGCACTCGATGCACTCGCGCCAGCCGTTCCAGTTGACGAGCACGACGGCCACGCGCATGCCCGGGACAACATCCACCCGGGCCGGCGTGCCATCCCTCTCGCGCAGCATCGGGGCATTAGATACTGCCATGCATTAAGGAAATATGACGAAGCGCCGCATCCGCCGGCTGGTTATCATGTCCATAGTTTCCAATACGTTACCGCAACTTCGGACAACCGCCATCGGCTGCGATGTTGAGCGCATTAGCTCCTCGGATCGTCCGTATTGCACGCGGTCGGTTGGCCCGCAACGCGTTATCGCTGTATGCGGTTCAAGGGCTGAATTTTCTCTTACCCCTCGCGCTGCTGCCCTATCTGCTGCGCGTGCTCAGCCCGGAAGCCTACGGATCCATCGTTTTCGCCCAGGCGTTCATGGGCTACTTCATCATGCTGACGGACTTCGGCTTCAATCTCACGGCCGCGAGGGACATATCCGTCGCCCGCGAGGATCCGCAGAAGGTCGCGCGCATCTACTGGACGACGCAGGCAGCCAAGTGCGCGCTGCTGCTGCTCGCTGCCGTCATCGTGTTTGTAGCCGTCGGGGCGGTGCCGCGGCTGCGCGAGGATTGGACGGTATTTGCGGCCTGCAGCCTGCTTCTGATCGGCAGCAGCTTCTTCCCCACCTGGTACTTCCAGGGCCTGGAGCGGCTCAGGGACACCGCCATCATCCAGGTACTGGCCAAATGCCTCGTGACCACCGCCATATTCGTGTTTGTCAGAACGCCTCGGGACACGGTTCTCGCGGCCGTCTTCATGTCCTCTCCCCAGCTCATCGGCCTGCTCGCCGCGCTCGCTCTGGGATATCCCGCCAAACCTGCGACGTTCTATCGACCCTCGCTCGCCGAGATCCGCGCCGCCCTGCGAGGCAGCTTCGACATGTTTCTGTCGACTGTTTCCAGCAGCCTGTACCTCTATACGAATACCTTCGTGCTCGGGCTCATGGCCGGCGCACGCCCGGTCGCCTTCTACAGCGTCGGCAACCGGCTGGTCTCGGCGATGCTCAGCCTGACCTCACCGGTCACGCAGGCCGTCTATCCCAGGGCGAGCCTGCTGTTCGCCTCCGATCGGCCGCGGGCCTGGCAGCTGGTCAGGCGCGTCTCCTGGCTGCTGCTGCCGGCGATCGGGGCCGTCGCGCTGCTGACGGCGATATTCGCGCCGCTGATCGTCAGAATCCTGGCGGGTCCCTCCTACGGCGCGGCCAGCCTGGTCACGCGCATCATGGCGCCGATTCCGGTGCTGGTGACCGCGGCCAGCCTGCTCGCGCAGACCATCATGGTCAATCTCGGTCTTGCGCGCTATCTGTGGCGCATCTACCTGATGGTCGGGCTGATGAATCTGGCGATTCTGCCGGTGCTCGTGCACCTGTTCGTCGCCGACGGCGCCGCCGCGGCACTCACCATCGCCGAAGCGCTGGGTCCGATCCTGATGATCTGTGCTCTGCGCCGCCACGAGAATCCGTGGACCTCCGCGCTGCCGAGCGGCCCTGCCTGACGCAGGTGACCGTGGCTCCGCCATGCTCAGAACACTGGCCGAAAAGCTCTCGCGCGGAATCGCCTTCAGGAGGCGCCTGCCATCCAGCGTCGGCGGCCTGGCGGTGTACGTCTCCCCCGATTCCCAATTGAAATATCTGAAGCCGCACGACGCTGCCTTCGATCCGTCCGTGTTGCGCCTGGCCATGGAGCACGTTCATGACCGGTCGGTCGTCTGGGACGTCGGCGCCAACGTCGGCGTATTCACGTTTGCCGCTGCGGGTCTGGCCCGGGCCGGCGAAGTCGTGGCGATCGAACCCGACGCCTGGCTGGCGCACCTGCTGCGCCGCAGTTCCCGCCTGCCACGCAACGCGCGTGCGGCGGTCAGCGTCGTTTCGCTCGCCGTTTCCGATCGCAACGGGGTCGCCGATTTCGTCGTCGCCAGCCGCGGCCGCGCTTCCAATTACCTCACCGCCACGGGTGGGCGGACGCAGTCCGGTGGCGCGCGGGAACGCCTGCACGTGCCCACCCTGACGCTCGATACGCTGCTGGAGACGTTCCGTCCCCCTACCTTCCTCAAGATCGATGTCGAAGGAGCGGAAGCTCTCGCGTTGCGGGGCGCATACCGCATGCTTCACGAGGTGCGCCCTGCGCTGTACATCGAGGTGGGAGAACCCAACGCCGCAGAGGTGTCTGCGCTGCTGGCGGCCGCCAACTATCGCATCTACGACTCGACCAGACCCGGCGACGCGCGCGCGCAGCTCGATCGATGCGTGCAGGACACACTGGCGCTACCGTATCCATGACCGCCCGTAGCAAGCTCGCGATCATCTGCTCACATCCCATCCAATACTACGCTCCGCTGTTTTGCAGCCTCGCGACCCGTGCGGAGCTGGAGCTGCAGGTTTTCTACACCTGGTCGCAGCGCAGCGCCGGCGCCGCGTACGACACGGGCTTCGCACGCGAGTTCGCCTGGGACGTGCCTCTCCTGCAGGGCTATCCGTATCGGTTCGTCGCCAACATCGCGCGACGGGCGGGTACCGATCACTTTTTTGGACTACGCAACCCGGAGCTCATTCCGGCGATCGAGGCCTGGAAACCGCATGCCGTGTTGATCTTCGGGTGGCCCTATTACTCCCACCTGCAGTCGTTGTGTCACTTCAAGGGTCGCATCCCCGTGCTGTTTCGCGGCGACTCGACGCTGCTGGATCCGGTATCGCCGCTGCGCAGGAGCGCCAGACGGGCGGTATTGCGGTGGATCTACCGCCACATCGATATCGCGATCGCGGTCGGACAAAGCAACCGCGACTACTATCTGTGGTGCGGGGTGCCCTCCAGCCGCGTGCTGTTCGCTCCGCATGCCGTCGACATCGACCGCTTCGCGGACGACGGCGGGCAGCAGCGGGAGCGCGCCGATTCCTGGCGCCTGCGGCTCGGCATCGCTCCGGAGGAGGTGGCCATCGTCTTTGCCGGAAAATTCCAGCCCAAGAAGGACCCGCTGCTTCTGCTGCAGGCCTACGGCTGCATGCGCGACGCCGACAGACAGGCGGCCCACCTGATCTTCGTCGGCGATGGCGTCCTCGAGGGCCGGCTTCGCGAACGGGCGAGCCGTCATTCGAACGTCCACTTTCTGCCGTTTCAGAACCAAAGTGTCATGCCGGCGGTATATCGCCTCGGTGATCTGTTCGTGCTGCCGTCGCGTGGCCCCGGCGAGACCTGGGGTCTGGCGCTCAATGAAGCCATGGCCAGCGGCCGGGCCGTCATCGCCGGCTCGCGTGTGGGCGCGGCCAGGGATCTCGTCCGAGACGGCACTACCGGCTGGACCTTCCCTTCCGGGGATCTGCCGGCTCTCGCTTCCGTCCTGGCTGCAGCACTCGCACTGGGCCGGCAGGGATTGCACGCCGTCGGCGCCGAGGGCCGACGCCTCATCGGCTCGTGGTCCATGGCAGAATGCGCCGCCGGGATCGTCGAGGCCGTCCGTGCGGCGATCCGCGTGTGACACGGCCGCAGACGTGCGGCCCGGTCCATCGGCTCAGTTGCGCACGAACGGCGCGCGCGCGCCGCGCACGCTGGGAGGGGAACCGGCCACCACGGTCCAGGGCAGCACGTTCGTCGTGACCGTGGAGCGGGCGCCGACCACGGCACCCCGGCCAACCGTCACCCCCGGGCCCACGAATACGTCGGCCGCCACCCACGCCTCGGCTTCGATCACGATGGGGGCGGCGATCAGCGGCATCGCCGGATCGTGATAGTCATGGCTTGCGGTGCACAGAAACGCATATTGGCTGACCGTCGCGTGCGACCCGAGTGTGATCGGTGCCACGCTGTAGCAGTCGACGTCGTCCCCCAGACAGCTGTGCTCGGCCATGCGCAGGTTCCATGGCGCCCAGATCCGCGCGCGTGCATACGGGTGCGCCGCGCTGCCGATATCCGCTCCGAACATGCGCAGCAGGCACCGGCGCCATGCGTGCAGGGGTCGCGGACTCGGCCGGTAGAGCAGCAGCCAGACGAGCTGCCAGATCGCGCGCCGCATTCGATCCCGGCGCGACACTTGCACCCTCGTCGAGGCGACCGGTCGCCCGCGGCTAGCCGACGGAACGGAATTCATCTTCCGCCGACCCCGCAGCTGGCGTCGGGCCGGATTGCCGTCCCAGCACGCCGTGGTACATCTGCAGCAACGCCTTGCGTACCGCCTCGATCGAAAAGCTCTTCAGCGCATACGCACGGCCCCTCCTGCCCATGGCTGCTCGCTGCTGTGCATCCGTCGTCACCAGCTCCCCGAGGGCCGTCTGCAGCGCGGCGGCCGTCGGCTCGATGTACCAGCCACAGCGGTGCTCCTTGAGCGCCGACCACGGCGTTCCCGTGGTCGTGATGACCGGGATCCCCCTCGCCATGGCTTCCGCGACCACGTTCCCGAAATTCTCGCTATAGGTCGGCAGCACCAGCGCCGAGGCTTCACGGAACATCGCCTCGCGCTGATCACCATCGACGTGGGACAGGAAGAACACACCCGGTACGCGCCGTTCGGCGCACCAGCGCTTGAGCCCCGCGACGTAGCCCGGGTTGCCCTGCCCCACGATGTTCAGCTGCCAGCCGCCGGGACGCAGCTCGTTCCACGCCCGCAACAGCAGCTCCACACCCTTCTTGGGGTGCACCCTTGAGAGAAACAGCAGCACATTCGTGCGCGGGGCTGCGTCGGTTGCGCAGGCGGCCGCGTTCGCCACGGCGTCGGGCGGAAAGTCGACCGCGTTCGGCACGACGTACACGGGGCTGCGAACGCAGGGCAGCACCCGCAGATGCCTCGCCTCCTGGACGCTGGTCGCATGAATGGCCGCGGCATCGGCCAGCAGCTTCCCCTGGTAGGTTCCCAGGGCGAGCGACTTGCGCAGCCGGTGGACGTTGAGCGACCACGGCTCGAGCATGCCGTGGGGCGCGACGATATACGGAATGCCGTTTCGCACCGCGCTGGACGCGAACGCGGCCAACATCGGGCTCCACACGCCGTGGATATGTATCAGATCCGGAGCGACGCCGCGCAGCAGTTGTGCTTCGTAGGAACGGAACAGTCTGATCATCCGCAGCAGACCGCCCGCGACCCCCTGCGCGTTGCGCGCCATGATGTTCACATGGCCGCGGTACTGATCCAGCAGCAGCGTATCGTGCGCCCCGACGCAGTAGTCGGTCGTGAACAGCTCTGCCCGCCAGTGGCCGACGCTCGCATGCGACATCATGCAGACGGTCCTGGGCGGCCCGCCGCTCGCGGAATTGAAGCGGCAGATCACGTTGGTCACCGTGAATGGCATTCCCATCATCACGCTCGCATCACGCTGGCCCGGCCGGCCCCCTCCCCGCCGCGTGCTCACCCGGCGAGCACTCACTCTGATGCCCTTCTATTGCCGGATCATTGCAACCGGCGGGCGCTCGAGCCGGGCGTCACACAATCGCAACCATTTTCAGAGATGCTGCTGAGTTTGCGCGTTCCATGGCCCTGCTGGTTCAGGGGCTTTTCATGGCCCTTTCCGTTCTGATACTCACCTACAACGAAGCCGACAACATCGCCGACTGCCTGCGCTCGGTGTCCTGGTGCGACGACGTCGTGGTATTGGATTCGTACAGCACGGACGGCACCGTCGAGGTTGCGCGCACCCTGGGCGCCCGCGTGATCCAGCACCGATTCCAGGATTATGCCAGCCAGCGCAACTTCGGCCTCAGCCAGATAACGTACCGTTATCCCTGGGTATTCATGCTGGATGCGGACGAGCGCGTTACCGAAGAGCTGCGCCCGGAACTCATCGATGCGGTGCGCGCTGCCCCCCCCGATGTCAGCCTGTTTCGCCTGCGACGGCGCGATCACCTGTACGGAAGGTGGATTCCTCGCAGCAGCGGCTACCCCACCTGGCTCGGACGGCTCGCACGACTCGGACGGGTACATGCCGAGCGGGCCTATAACGAAGAGATCAGGACGGCGGACCGGGTCCTCGAACTGCGCCACCATCTGGACCACTATCCCTTCAACAAGGGCTTTCATGCGTGGATCATCAAACACGATCGCTATTCGACCATGGAAGCTGCGCTGCTCGGTCAGGAGCAGCCCCGATGGCGCTGGTCGGAGCTGCTCGGGTCCGATCCCACGCGGCGCCGATCGGCGGCGAAGCGGCTGATCTACTCGATGCCGTTTCGCCCGGCGCTGGTGTTCTGCGGTCTGTACCTCATTCGAGGCGGCCTGTTCGAAGGGCGCGCCGGCCTCACGTTCTGCGTTCTGCGCGCCTGGTACGAATTCGCCATTGACTGCAAGCGCGAGGAACTGCGTCGGCGTGCGGCCGGCCGGCCGATATGATCAATGCGCGCCCTTCAGACGAAACAACCACCGGATACCGGTTCGCTTCGCCAGATGGAAGGCTTTGGAATGCCGCGTCTCCAGGTAGAGGATCGCGCGGTTTCGCATCCGCGCCAGGTCCTTCGGACAGTGCACCCTCACACCGTTGATCGTGCGGATCTGCAGCGGCTTGATCCGCGTCTGCAGTTGCAGGAAGCGATGCGAATCCGGAATGCCGTGACAGGTAATGGATGAGCGCGAGCACCGCGCGTCCTGGCTGTCGAGCGAGCCGTGGATGGTCCGGGAATTCCACAGCAGCACGTCGCCCTGGCAGAGCCGCGGTGCCCGGATCGGCAGGCCCAGCTCCTCCACCTTCCTGACGACCGAGCGGATGTAGAGATCGTGATGATCGGCGATGTGGTTGTGCAGGCCCTGGCGTCCCAGATCGATCCGGTGTGACTGCGGACAGATGAAGAATCGGCCGGCGCTGGCGCCGATGTCCTCCAGCGCGATCCACGCGCCCGCCATGCAGCCGAGCTTCTCGGAGTCCAGGTAGTAGCTGTCCTGGTGCTCCCAGGTGGCGGAATTGCCCTCGAAATACATCGACTGCACGATCTTCGGCCGCTCGCCGAGTATCAGCTCGAAGGCCTCGGCCAGCGGCCGGGCCGTGAGGATGCGGTCGGTGGCGTAGTCGCGAAACCGCGGGTAGCGGCCCGGGTCAACGCTCTGCAGATTGAGGATGGGATTCATCACCCAGCCCTGGGCGTTGAAGACATGGCGCTCGGCCCTGGCCGTGGCCTGACGGTAGATGAAGTCGCGACTGGGCTTGACCTCCCGCTCCCAGAGACCGCGGATGTTGTGGCAGTCGCGCGTCGGGAGCAGCTCGCGCAGCACGACGTAGCCGTTGTCCGCGTAGTACTGCCGGATCGCGGCCGCATCGGCGAGCGCAAACTTTGGCGACGGATCCTCGTCCGCCCGCTCGGGAACATCGACTTTCAACCCCCGCGGCGTATGCAGCTCGATCATGGCCGGCTCCAGGGTCGGCGGGTTCATGCCCGCGGGCAGGTTACGGGCCCAGTGTGACGAGATCGAGTCAGCGCACGCGCGCGAGATCGCGCCCGCAAACGCTAAGCGTCGCAAAATCAGCCGTAAAATCAAATATCAGCGTGCCCACCGCCTGATACACAAGCTTAACAATAGATCCATATGCCGGACGTAACGGTGCGAGAGAATACGCGCGGAAGACGCTGGGGCTGGCAGGGAAGCCGACCGGGAGGCCTGCGACGTGTTTCCTCATTGCAAGCTGCTGCGATCCGCCCTGTACCTGGCTGCGGCCGGTGTGCTATGCGTCGTGCCGACGGCCTTTGCGGATACGCTACAGGGCGTGCCGCTGAATGGCACCCTCACCGCCACACTGAGCTGGGCATCGAGCGCCGACGGACAGACGCCGGCGAGCATCACCGGAGACGGGGTCAATGACGGTACCGGCCCCGTCGTGGTCGAGAACCTGACGGGCAACGGAGCCAGCACCTACACCCTGCAGAACACGTTCCTCGCGCCCGCGGGTTCCTATCCCGCGGCCACGCAGATCAATGGCGAGAACTACGGCTTCGTCGACACCTACGTGATCGACGTGTCGGGATCCCTTGCGAGTGCGTACGCCTTTTCATTGAGCCTCGGCTCGCAGCTCGGACTCGATGACCTGACCGCGCGGCTCTACCAATACCCCGACGGTGGACAGAACCTGACCATCGGTGGTACGGGTGCAGTGGCGGGCCTGATCGACAACTGGTCGACGAGCACCAACGGCGCGGTTTCCAGCACGCAGCTGCCCACCGCCATGCTCTCGGCGGGCGAATACGTGCTGCAGCTCGCGGGTCTGGAGACCGGCACGAGCAGCGGCAGCTACGTGGGCCAGCTCGACGTCACGCCCGCGCCGGTACCGCTGCCCGCCGGGCTGGCGCTGCTGCTCGGGGGTCTGGCGGTGCTGGGGCTGGCGCCGCGCCGGCGCCGGCTCGCGGCCTGAGCCGGCAGCGTTTCGCCGCCACCGCAAGGGGGGGCCGCGTGCGCGTCGCCGGGCGCGGGGCGCGAGTGCAGCGCCGGATCTGCGGGCGCGCCCGATGCGGGCCGCCGGGCCATCGGCGCCCGCGCACCGGGCTCGCGCTCAACCGGCGCGCGACTGGGTCACTTGCCCGAGCAGCTCGCGCCACCTGTCGACCGCGCCGGCCAGCGTGTAGCGCCGCTCGAACAGTGCCCGGGCGTTCTGCCCCGCCTCCTGCAGCCAGTCCGGATTCGCGCGCATGCGCCGCAACTCATCCACCAGGCCCGCGCTGTCCCCGCAGCGGATCACGCTGCCACAGCGCGCGGCGCGCACCGCGCGCGCCTGCTCTCCGTCCGGATCCCCGATCACGATGACCGGGCGCGCGGCGGCGAGGATACCGTACAGCTTGCTCGGCACGATCAACCCCTCCAGCGAGGGCAGCAGGCAGGTCACGTGCACGTCGGCCGCGGCGAGGCTGTCCGCCAGGTGCTCGCGTGGTTGCAGGGGTAGAAAGCGCATGTTCTGCAGCCCGGACTGTTCCGCCTTCTGTCGCAGCGACTGCATCCCGGCGCCGGCGCCGATGAACAGGAACAGCCAGTCCTGCTCGGCGCACAGCTCCTGGGCCGCGCCGAGCAGGGTCTGGTACTCGTGGGCGCGCCCGAGGTTGCCCGAGTACTGGATCACGAATGACGGCTGCGCGCACAGGCTGCGTCGCAGACTGCTCCACTGGGGCGGGCGCGGCTTCAGCAGCTCACCATCCGCCCAGTTGGCAATCACGGGCACCGCCGCCGGGGCGATGCCCAGCGCCCTGACGCGTCGGCGCATGCTCGGGCCGAGCACGACGTTGCGGGCCGCCACTCGCAGCGCCCAGTTGCGCGCGCCAAGCAACGCCGCCCCGGCCCAGGAAGGCAGCGGTGCCACCTTGAGCGCGATCGCCACCTCGGGAAACACGTCCTGCAGCCAATTGACCAGCTGAGCACCGCGCCGCCGCGCGATGAGCGCCGCGCTGACCGACAGCATCGGTGGATCGGTCATCGCGACCAGCACGTCGCCACGCCGCACCAGCGTCCACAGTCGCAGCGTGGCCGCCAGCAGGAAGCTCACGTAATCGGCGGCGCGTCCCGCCAGCCGATGGCGCCCGAAGCGCAGCGACCAGCAGCGATGCACCCGCGCCTCACCGTACCGGCCCCGCTTCGACAGCCGGGCGCCCGCATCCCCATACAGCTGACGCGAGCAGATGACGTGCAGCTCGAAGCCCGCGCCGCCCAGGGCGCCCACCAGATCGGTGAGCAGCTGGCTGGTCGCCGACAGATCCGGATGGAAGTAGCGATTGATGAAGATCAGCCGGCGGCGCGCCGGCAGAGGTGCGGCGCAGACACCCGCCGCAGCCCCCCCGTGCGGCGGCCCGGCGGAGCTCAGCGCTGCGGCAGTCTTGCCCGACGTCATCGCACCAGCGTAGCGAGGCCGCATGAAGCCCCGGTGAAAGGCCGCGCGTGACGGCGGGCTGCTTGTCAATGGGTGGGACCGCGGCGATAGGGCGCCGCCAGGGGCTCACCGATGAACAGCCCCTGCCCCGGCATCGCCACGCTCTTCCAGTAGGCCTCGATCAGCGTTTCACCGGCGAGATAATGCCGCATCAGCAGCCCGATATTGGGAAACTTGGCGGTGAAGTTGCATGGCTCCACCACCGTGCCGTAGCTGCCGGTGGCCCCCGCCTCGAGCCAGCGCAGCGCACTCATCTGGGTACCGCCCACCAGTACCCCCCCATAGGAGGTGAGGTGATCGGCTAGCGCCCCGGGCAGGAAGCGATCGGTGTCCAGACCCGGCACGTGCACCGCGCCGATGAAATAGAACATCACGTCGCTGCGATGCTCCAGCGGTCCGTTGACGATGTGGATCGGCACCCGACCGTCCACGAGCATGCGGACATCCGGGTATTGCACCGCGCGCACGTCGCGCGTGGCATCTCCGCTGATCGCGAGGTACGCCGCTCCATGCGGCTCGCTGCCATCCGAGCGGATGCCCCGGTCGATGAGCGCCCGGGCCTGGGCGAAGCTCGCCGCCGCGAGCATCATCGAAGGGCGCAGGCCGAGCTGCTCGAAGGGGCGGGTGCTCGAGGAATCGAAATAGGGGCTCACCCGGGTCGCAGCGCAGCCGCTTGCGCAGAGGCGCGTATCGAACCCGAAGGCGAACGCCGCGGTCATCGACATGCACTCGACACGGTAGGGCTCGCGCCAGGTCAGCGCGTAGGCCTCGATCGACGCCGGCAGCTGCCGATCCACCGCGGCCTTGAGCGCCAGGAACTGCTCGGCGGGCAGCACGGCACGCTGGTCACCGAACGTCACGCGCGCGACATTCGCCGCGGGGATATGCCGGCGCTGCACATAGTAGTTGCCGATCGCGACGCTGAGCGGATCGGCGTCGTTGATGACCACCGCCAGATTACCGGCGCTGATGCCCGAGCTCGCAGGCGCGCGTATCGCCGCCGACGCGCCCGGCGCCGCCCACCCCTTCCGGCAGGGTGAGCCGATGAGGACGGCGCCCACGGTGGCGAGCGCCAGCCACCCCAATCCTCGCACCGGCCCTCGCCCTCGCATCGGCGGGGGGCGCTCAGTAGTAGCTGCCGAGCCGCTCCTGCGAGCGATTGAGCACCGTGCCGACGATCGGCAGCTTGTACAGCAGCGTGAGGCTGCGCGTCACGCCCTCGCGCGCCGTACGGCCCTCCGACACGACCAGCAGTCCCGCCTGCACGTGCTGGGAGAACGCCAGCGCATCATCCGAGAGCAACACCGGAGGAAGATCGAAGATCAGAACGCGATTGAGGTAGCGATTGCGCAGCTCCTGCACCAGCTCCGCCATGCGCTGTGTCCCCAACAGCTCCGAGGAATAGGGCACGGGCGCACGGGCCGGCAGCACCGTGAGGCGCTCGTAGCCGGCGACCTTGACCATCGCTTCGTAGATCGGCCGGCGCTGCGCGAGGCAGTCCTCGATACCGATCTGCGGTTCGATGCCCAGGCGTCGGTGAATGCTCGGGCGGCGCAGATCCAGGTCCACCAGCAGCGCCGTGAAGCCGGGGTGCGCGGCCACCGCGATCGCCAGATTGATCGCCGTGAGCGTCTTGCCCTCGCCATTGTGGGCGCTGAGCACGGCCAGGGAGTTGGCACCCAGATCCGCAAGCCGCCGCATGACCTGTGTGCGCAGCATCTTATAGGGGGCACCGGCCTCGGTGCCGGCACCGGCCGGCAGGATGCGCTCGCGCTCGCGATGCTCCTCATCCAGCTGCACCACCGGATGCTCGAAGATGACCGTGTCGGTGAGACCGATGGCCGGACCGCCCGCCGCCCGCGGCGGTTCCGCGTGCCCCGCGGTCAGTTCCGCACTCTCGCCTCGCCGCTCACGCTCGAGCCGCGCCGCATCGATGGGTCGAACGATCGCGTCCATCCTGCCCCGCCTAGCCGCCGAGCCTGCGCAGAGCGACGACCCAGAGCACATCGAGCGGGCGATAGTACAGGTCGGTGAGCACCAGCATCAGCGCGCAGGCGCTCGCGCTCCCCAGCAGCACGAAGCGTCGCCGCCAGCGCGTACGCGCGCGCTCCGCCTGCGTCACGATACGCGGCAATATCGCCAGCGGCGCGACCCGCAGCAGCGACTCGAGATCCTGACGGTTGCGCACGCTGCCATCGCGGGCTTCCAGCAGCGCCACCATGCCGGCGCCACCCGCGAGCGCCAGCATCACTCCCAGCGCCAGCAGCAGCAGCCGGTTGGGGCTTGCGGGCTGCTCGGGCACGAGCGGCGGATCGATCAGCGTGAAGCGCTCTCCCTTCTGCTCATCTTCCATGTTCTGCGCGATCTTGGCGTCCATCTGCTTCTCGCGCACTTCGCGGTACTGGATCTGCTGATTCTCCAGCTGCGTCATCAGCGCATCGAAGCCCCGCTCCACCTCGGGGGTCGCCGCGAGTCTTCCCTGCAGATCCGCGATCGTCGCGAGCAGGGCCGCGCGCTGGCTCAGCAGCGAGGTGTGCTCGGCGCTGTTCGCGTCGCGCTGTGCCTTGATCTCGATATAGGCCGGGTTGTCGGGGTGCGCGGCCGCGGCGGCAGCAGCGCTCGTGGCGCCGCCCAGCGACGCCTGCTGCAGCGCCCGGGACAGCGAATCGACCTGGCGCTGCAGCCGCACGACATCCGGGTAATCGGCGGCGTAGCGCTCGCGCAGCTGCGCCAGGTGCGTGCGGGCCGCCTCGAGCTGACGCCGCAGGTCATTGCCGGAATCCACCTGCCCGGTGTCCTGCTCGAGCCCGGCGATCTCCTGCTTGAGGCGCACCACATCGGGATAGTCCGGCGCATAGACCGCGCTCAGCTGATCATATTGGGTGCGCAGGTACTTCAGCTCATCGCTGGGCGACAGCACCCGCTCGCCCGTGGAGGTGTAGACCTGCGAGGTGGGGCTGATCTGCGCCAGCTGTGCATCCAGATAGGTGGCCTGCTGCTCGAGAGAGCGCAGCTGCGTATCGATGTCGCGCAGCTCATCCTGGTCCCGGATCAGCGTATCGCGATTGATCGCCTCCTCGTCGGGCAGCGCATTGAGGTGCTTGTCCTTGAACGTGGCCAGGGCGTTCTGCGTGCCGGCAATGCTCTGCTGCAGCTGCTGCGCCTGCTGCTCCAGGAAATTCTCCGCGTCGGCGGACAGCCGCTGGCGGTTTTGCAGATTCTTGTCCAGGTACAGCGACACCAGCTCGTTGGCGACGCGCGCGGCGGTCTCGGGCGAGCGGCTGTCGTAGCTGACGGTGAAGGCGATATCGGCCTTGGTGGCGCGGCCCTCGCGTGGATCCATGACGTCCGCGCTGATCATCGCGAAGTGAATGTCCTTGCGCATCTTCGCCAGCAGCACCTCGCGTGGCTCGTTCCTGCGCAGCTTCGGATACAGATTGAAGCGGCTGATCAGCTGCAACAGGTTGTCCGTGGTCATCACCTGCTGACTGATGACCTGGATGCGCTGATCGGCGTAGGTGGTGATGGTCGATTGCACCAGGTCCTGCGGCAGCTCTTGCTGCTCGATCAGGATGGTGCCGGTCGAGCGGTAGGTCGGCGGCCAGAGCATCGCGGCGGCGATGGCGGCGATGAGCACCACACCGGCCGTCCAGATCGCCGCCCAGCGGCGGCGCTTGAGCGCGGCCCAGCGATCCGCGAGCGTCGCAGCGCGCGTGCCCTCACGCCCGCCCTGCGGGCCGGGCGCCGTCAGGGCGGTCCCCACGGGCACCAGCGCCCCGCCGTTCACGGCACCACCACCGTATCGCCACTCTGCAGCACGATGTTCTGCTGCAGCCTGCGACCATGCTCGATGTCCCGGTAGCGGAACTTCAGGGTGATCTGGTGTCCGGCCTCGCGGCGCAGGACGCGGATGTCATTCACGGCCGCGAACGGCGTCATGCCTCCCGCCAGACTGAGCGCCTGCATGACATCCACGGGGCGGTTGATCGGGTAAGCCCCCGGTCGATTGACCTTGCCGATCACGAAGATCTGGTCCCCCGCCGTTTGCTTGACGATCACCGCGACCGTGACATCGGGGATGTACTTGCGCAGCCGCTGCTCGATCACCGAGCGCACCTGCTCGGCCGTGTGCCCGGCCGCGGCGATCTCTCCCACCAGCGGCATGCTGATACCGCCGTCGGGCCGCACCAGCACATCCGAGGTCAGGTCGGCTTCCTTCCAGACCGACACCGTGAGAATGTCGCCCGGCTGCAGCAGGTAGTCGTCGGCGGCGTAGCCAAGCGCGCTCACCGCGAGCAGCACCACGGTCAGGCACAGGAGGGGAACCGCTCTCATTTTTTTCAATGTACGCACACCGTGTGACTGATGTATTGCAGAAAACCCCACGAGCCCCCTGCCCCGACCGTGCGCATCCGCGGTCGCGCCGCGGCGGATCGGCGCGCCCACGCGCCGAGCGCCCAGGCCAGCAGCAGGCCGCTGAGCAGCAGAGCGAAGCTGCCCGGTACCGGCACCGGCACCAGCGGCGCATACGGGGTGCTGGAGAGCGTACCGGTCCAATCGAGAGTCATACTGTCAAATGACGAGTCCGAATTCAGCGTCACCGGAGCCGAGGTCACGCCGCTGAACCACAGGTATAGATTCACGGGCAGCGTCTGACCCTCGGAGGAGGCCGTTCCCAGATTCAACTCCAGGGTCGCGCTGCTCGAGCCCGGCTCGGCGAAGATGCTGGCCCCGGTGAGGGTTGCGCTCACCGGGTTCGCCGCACCGCTCACCGCGAGCGTGCCGCTGATGTCGTAGGACTCGACATCGAGTCCCGGAACGCCGGGCACGGCGCTCACGGGTCCGGCGCTGCCGCCCGTGGCGCTCAGCGTGAATCCATAGGTCCCCACCGCGAGCTGCGGCGGCGAGGTCACGGCCACGCAGGCGGTGCAGCCCGCGCTGATGGAATCACCGTTGAGCCCCTCGCCGCTGACAAAGTCGATATCCGCCGCGGCCGTACCCTCCACCGGCGAGGAGTCGAAGGTCAGGTAGGAAGCGAGTGCCGGGGTGCTGGTGAGCGGCAGCAGCAGCAGCGCCGCGGCCATCGGGCTTGCGTGGGACCACATACGCCTATCCATGGATTTCCAGCCGCCGTTGATGCCCGCCGAATCCGCATGCGGGGCGCCGCGCAGGCCCCGCCAGCTGCGCCAGCAGCAGCGTCAGCAGGCCGCCGCCCAGCAGCAGCCCGCTCGCCGGCAGCGGCACCGGCGAGCTGCCGAGGTAGGTCGCCGTGAGGTTATACAGCCCCATGCCGGTCGCGGGCGCAACCGTCTGGAACACTTCCGCATACAGGGTGGTTGGCTTGGTCAGATCCAGCGTCAGCGTGCCCGGAGGCGCCAGACCCACGAGCGCGCTTTCGGTATCCGTGAGTGCAAACTTCAGCGAGGCGAACGGCGCGGGGAACGACAGGTCCGTGAGGGTCAGGAAGATCTCGCCGGGCCCCGGCACGTCCAGCGTCGTCACACTCGGAGTATCGTTCGTGGCGAGCGTGCTCTCGCTGTAGAGCACCGTGGGGTCGCCGGGCAGTGTACCGGCCCGCGCCGCGTGAGCGGCACCGATGAGCGACACACATGCCAGCAGGCCGATGTATTTCAAAGGACGGCTCATGAGCCACCTCCGGAGTTACCGACCAGCGCCGTGGGCACGGACGCCTCGCTGTAGAGATATTTGTCGTACAGGTACTGGCGCAGCGACTGCTCGACCGCATCGTCTTCCATGGCGACAGGACCGTCGGCGTGCCGGGGGCCGGCGTGCGCGCCGTTCGAATTTTCGGGGGACGCGGCGCCGCCGTTGAGGCCGGCGCGCACGCGCCGGAAGCTCGCTACGCGCAGCTTCAGGTACGAGCGCTGCAGGCCGTGCATCGCGAGCAGTTGGATATCGCCGGGGTCCACGCCTTGCGCCGCATCCACCCCGTCGTTGATGATGCTCGCGAGCCGCGCGACGTCGAGCTCGAAGTGGCGCATCAGGTCCGGGCCCACCTCGAGAAACACCGGCACCAGACTGCGGCCTCGCACGGCGGGGTCCTGCAGCAGCGAGAGCTTCGAGAGCATGAGCTTGATCGCGAAGCGGATGACGTCCGAATCGCGCGCGCCGAGCCGTTCGGCCAGACGCTTGATGTTGCGTACGTCACCGCGGTTCATGCGGATGGATACCGCCTGCTTGCGACTGTCGATCCCCGTACGGTCGAGATTGTTCATAGTGACCCTTTGTCTACGCACAGCTGGCGCACGTCCTGTGCAGGGTGACGGCTCATCAGGCCGTTTCTCGCTGGCGTCGGCGCAGCATCCAGGCACCTGCCGCCAGAATCCCCGAGGCCAACAGGCCCAGGGAGCCGGGCAGCGGCACCGGGCTCATCTGCGCATCGTCGATGCCGCCGAAGCGATCCACACCGTCGGACAACGCGCCGAACATCGCGCGCGGTACGAACACTGCCGGCGGGGGCCAGGCACCGCCGGTGCTGCCCGGCGGATCGGTCAGTGACCAGGCGGAGGAATCACGGGCTGCACCGATATCCCAGGAGCTCGCCCAGAGCGCCGGCTCGTCGAGCGAGCCGCGATACCAGGCCCCGTCCCCGAAGCCGATGGTGGGAGCCGACGCGGGGTACAGCGATGGCGTGTCGCGCAACGTGGCCGCGCTCGCCGTCACGCTCAGCAGGCAGGCAGCGGTGCAGCCGGCCAACGCCTGGGCCAGACACCGGTGGATCATGAGCGGCTCCCCTGTCGACTTCGTTGTCAAGGGAGATGCTCACGAAATGCGATGACCGGGAATTGATGCTTTTATGACAGTTTGACGCCAGCACCCCCAGGCAGGTCAGCTCGTCGAGCTCCCGCCATCCCGTCTCCCGGGTCGATCAGCCTCGCGCAGCGCGATGCGTTCCCGCTGCCACGGAGCATCGCACTCGCACGTCTCAGCGACGTGACATTTAGTTTAATTCTCGGATGCAACCACGTAATACAAAATAGCTTTTTTGTAGCGCTATTTAACATTATCTTGGCTGTCGATTGTCATACGCACGTCCCCTGCCCGTGTGTTGCGGCGCCGACGAACCCGCTCGCATTTGAGCGGGTGCTGTCGAATGCTCGTCATCGGAAACGCATCGGCCAGCGGCGCTGTGGCGGCCGCAGGCGCGCCTCGAGCTCAGAGCGGCAGCCGACCGAACTGCCGCAGCAGGTTCAGATAGACCGTCACCCCGGGGATTCCCGGCAGAGGGGTCGCCACATACTGCCGCGTGTAGATCGCCTGCAGCTGCAGCGTCCAGTGCTCGGT
>DATJSD010000059.1:0-17560 GCA_035504335.1 Steroidobacteraceae bacterium
GGCTGACGCAGACGACTGTGACGATAGCCGTAGAGGAAGTAGAGCGCGAAGCCGAGCAGGCTCCACAGCAGCAGGCGCCACCAGGTGGCGTTCGGCAGCGAGTAGGCCATCCATCCGCAGAAGCCCACGCCCATCAGCGAGGTGAACCAGACGGCCGGGGCGCGGAAGGGGCGCGGCAGGTCCGGCCGCGTGTATCTGAGGATCAGCACACCCAGGCACACGACGATGAAGGCGACCAGGGTGCCGATCGAGACCAGCTCCCCGAGGATGTCGATCGGCAGGAGCCCGCCGATCACCGCGGCGAGCCCGCCGGTGATCAGCGTGGAGACGTGCGGCGTGTGGAAGCGCGGGTGTACGGCGCCGAACGCCCGCGGCATCAGCCCGTCGCGCGCCATGGTCAACCAGATGCGTGCCTGCGGGATGATCAGGGTGATGATCACCGAGGTCAGCCCGAGCAGCGCGCCGACCTCCACCCAGAGGGTCAGCCACAGCAGCTGCGGGTGCGCCTCGAGCGCCGTGGCCACCGGGGCGGCGTCGTTGAGCTGCGTGTAGGGCACCAGGCCCGTGAGCACCGCGGACATCAGCACGTACAGCACCGTGCAGATGGCGAGGCTGCCCAGGATGCCGATCGGCATGCCGCGGGCGGGGTTCTTGGCCTCCTGGGCGACGGTGGAAACCCCGTCGAAGCCGATGTAGGCGAAGAAGATGATCGCGGCGGCCTGCGAGATGCCGCTCCAGCCGAACTGCCCGTAGGTGCCGGTGTTCTTGGGAATGTAGGGCGCCCAGTATCCGAGGTGGATGTAGGCCGCGCCGAACACGATCACCGCCACCACGATGCTGATCTTGATCAGCACGATGATGGTGTTGACGATCGCGGACTCGCGGATGCCCTTGTAGCACAGCGCGGTGGCCATCACGACGATGAACACCGCCGGCAGGTTGAACCACGCACCGGTCGCGTGCAGCTGCAGGCTGTCGGCGGTCAGGGTGGCGAACGGCGCGGAGGTCAGCTTCGCGGGCAGGAAGTTCACGCCCAGGTCCTGCAGCAGCTTGACCGCGTAGCTGCTCCAGCCGACGGCGACCACCGAGGAGGCCATCATGTATTCCAGCACCAGGTTCCAGCCGACGAACCAGGCGGTGAGCTCCCCGAGCGTCGCGTAGCTGTAGGCATAGGCGCTGCCGGACACCGGCACCATGGCGGCGAACTCCGAGTAGCACAGTCCGGCGAACATGCAGCCGATGCCGGCGAGCACGAAGGAGATGACGATGGCCGGACCGGCATGCTGGGCGGCGGCGAGTCCGGTGAGCACGAAGATACCGGTACCGATGATGCCGCCGATGCCGAAGGTGATCAGCGCGGGTATGCCCAGCGCCCGTACCAGGTGCCTGCCTTCGGCCTCCCGCCGGTAATCGTCGACCGGTTTGGTCGCGAACAGGCCCGCGTGTTTCATGAAGAGCGATCCGCCCGGCAAAATCCCCGTCCTGCCCGCACTCTACACGCAGCCGCCTCGCAGCGGCTATACGGGTCGCACAATTTCACGCGGCCGCGAGCGCCGCTGTCCCGCGGCGCCCGGGCCGGGCTGCATCACAGGCCACGCAGGCGCTCGGGCAGGTGCGGGGCCAGCGCGGCGATCAGCGCCTCGTACACTTTGGGGCTGCCCGCCGCGATGTAGGGTCCGAGGCGGTAGGGCTCCCCGGCGAGGGTGCCGACGCGGCCGCCGGCCTCCTGGATCATGAGCGTGCCGGCCGCGGTGTCCCACGGCGAAAGTCCGAGCTCCCAGAACCCATCGACGCGTCCCGCGGCCACATAGGCCAGATCGAGCGCCGCGGCGCCGGGACGGCGGATCCCGGCCGTCAGCGCGCTGAGCGCGCGGAACATCTCGAAGTAGCAGGCGCTGTCGGCGTCGTTGTCGCGGAACGGAAAGCCGGTCGCGAGCAGCGCGCCCTCCAGGCCGCGCTGGCGGCTGACGCGGATGCGACGGTTGTCCAGATGCGCGCCGGCGCCGCGTGCCGCGCTGAAGATCTCCTGGCGCATCGGGTCGTAGATCACGCCGATCTCGAGCCGTCCGCGCTGCTGGACCGCGATGGATACCGCGAACACCGGAAAGCCGTGCAGGAAGTTGGTGGTGCCGTCCAACGGATCGACGATCCACACGGTCTCGCTCTCGCCGCTCGCGCCACTCTCCTCCGCGAGGATGGCGTGGGCCGGATAGTGCTTGTGGATGGTCGCGATGATCTCGCGCTCGGCGGCGCGGTCGACCTCGCTGACGTAGTCATTGCGGCCCTTGGTGGTGACCTGCAGCCCCTCCAGGTGCATCAGGCTGCGCACGATGATCTCCCCGGCGCGGCGCGCGGCGCGTACGGCGATGTTGAGCAGCGGATGCATGGCGCGGCGGGCGTGCGGTCGCAGCCTGTGCGGTGAAACGGTTATGCGGCAAAACGGTTAGGATAACAGGTCGTGCCTCATCCCATCCGCTTCGTCCTGGTCGGGACCTCTCATCCCGGAAATATCGGTGCGGCCGCACGCGCGCTCAAGAACATGTCGCTCGAGGAACTCGTGCTGGTGCGTCCGGCGAGCTTCCCGCACCCGCAGGCGAGCGCGCGTGCCTCCGGCGCCGAGGACCTGCTGGCGCGGGCGCGCGTGGAGAGCGACCTGGCGGCGGCGCTGCAGGACTGCTCGCTGGTGCTCGCGACCACCAGCCGCGAGCGCGATCAGTACTTCCGTGTGCTGGACGTGCGCGAGGCGGCGGCGCGCGCGCTCGAGGCCTGCGAGCAGGCGCCGGTGGCGCTGCTGTTCGGCTCCGAGCGCACCGGGCTGTCGAACGCCGAGCTGGAGGCGGCGCACGCGCTGCTGCGCATACCGGCCAATCCGGCCTACAGCTCGCTGAACCTGGCCATGGCCGTACAGATCGTCGCCTACGAGCTGCTGCGCGCGCGGCTGCTGCGCGCCCCCGCCGTGCCGGTCGCGGGCGGCGCACCGCCAGCGTGCGCCACGCCGCTCGCGCGCGGCACGCCGCTCGCGAGCCCCGCACAGATGCGGCTGTTTTACGCGCATCTGGCCGAGGTGCTGGAGCAGATCGATTTTCGCGATCGCACGCAGTCGGGCACACACCTGATGAAACGTCTGCGGCGGCTGTTCCAGCGCGCGGAACCCGACCAGAACGAGATCAACATCCTGCGCGGCATACTCACGGCCGTGCAGCAGCGACGCCGTCGCGCCGGCTAGCGCGGTGGGCGCACCGATCTATCTGGACTACGCGGCGACGACGCCGGTGGACGCGCGCGTCGCGGCGGCCATGCGCGCCTGCCTCACGGTGCGCGGAACGTTCGGCAATCCCGCCTCCGGGCACGCCTACGGGCGTGCCGCGCGCGAGCGCGTGGAGCGCGCGCGCGCGCAGGCGGCGGCGCTGATCGGCTGCCCGGCGGCCGATCTGATCTGGACCTCGGGGGCGACCGAGTCCAACAACCTGGCGATCCTCGGCAGCGCACGCGGCGCGCCCGGTGCGTGCGGCGCGTCCGGTGCGCGCGGCGCGAAGGGCGCGGAGCCCGCGATCCGTGGCCACATCGTTACGGCTCGCGGCGAACATAAGTCCGTCCTGGATGCCTGCCGCGCGCTGGAGCGGGAGGGATTTGCGGTCAGCTACCTGCTTCCCGACCGGGAAGGGCTGATCGATCCGCAGGCGGTGCGCGCCGCGCTGCGCGCGGACACCCTGCTGGTCTCCATCATGCACGCGAACAACGAGATCGGTGTGGTGCAGGACATCGCGGCGATCGCCGCCGTGTGCCACGAGCGTGACATCGGCCTGCACGTCGACGGTGCGCAGAGCGTGGGCAGAATCCCCGTGGATGTCACGCGGCTTGGCGCGGATCTGTTCAGCTTCACGGCGCACAAGCTCTACGGACCCAAGGGCGTGGGCGCGCTGTACGTCGCGCCCGCGCGGCGCGCGGCACTGCAGCCCCTGCTGCACGGCGGTGGCCAGGAGCGCGGGGTGCGCGCCGGAACGCTGCCGGTGCATCAGATCGTCGGCTTCGGTCTGGCCTGCGAGCTGGCGGGCGCGCTGCTGCCCGCGGAGGCGCCGCGGCTCGAGCGGCTGTGCGCGCGGTTGTGGCGCGGGCTGTCGGGCCTGGAAGGGGCGCTGCTGAACGGTCATCCGGTGCGGCGTGTGCCGGGCATCCTCAACGTCTGCTTCGCCGGGGTGGAGGGCGAGAGTCTGCTGGCCGGCCTGACGGAGCTGGCCGTTTCGAGCGGCTCGGCGTGCAACTCCGACAGCGAGGAGCCCTCCTACGTGCTGCGCGCGCTCGGTCGCGATGCGCAGCTCGCGCAGAGCTCGCTGCGCTTCAGCCTGGGCCGCGCCACCCGCGCGCGGGACATCGACACCGCGGTGGCGGCGGTGCGGCGCGAGGTGCGCCGGCTGCGTGCGGCGGCCCCATGAGCGGCCGCGCCACGCAGGGCCGCAGGACAGGCGGTGCGGGAAGGCGGGCGAGGAGCCCGGCCAGGGCGCGCGATCCGCTCGGGGAGGCGGTACGTCTGCTGTTCAGCGATCTGCGGCACGCCGGGGAGGTCCGGAGCGCGCGAGCGGCTGAACGGGTGCTCGGCGGGGAGGCGGGACGCACCGAGCACGGCACCCGGGTGCGCTTCAGCCTGCGGGTGGCCGCGGGGCGGGTGCGCGAGGCGCGCTACCGGGCCTATGGCTGCCCCTATACGTTGGCCTGCTGCGAGTGGCTGGCGGGGCGGCTCGAGGGGGCGCGGCTGCCGATTCGGACGCTCGACGAGCCGGCTCGGTGGGCCCTGGCGCTGTCCATACCGCCGGAGCGTCTCGGGCGGCTCCTGGTCATCGAGGATGCGCTACGGGCCGCGCTGGGCGCCGAGGCGCTGCCGCCCGAGCCGACCGCGTGAGCCGGCGCGCGGCCCGCTCGGGGCCGCGGCGATGCTGCGCTGCGTGGAGGCCGGTTGGCGGGGGTGGGGGGTGTGCTGACCGATCGGTGACAAAACCCGGGTACACTACAGGGCTGGGTAATGATGCATGGCGGTTTCATGGCGATTTCACTGACCGAATCGGCGGCCGAGCGCGTGCGCAGCCACCTGGCGCGGCGCGGCTCTGGCCTGGGCCTGCGGCTGGGGGTGAAGACCAGCGGCTGCTCGGGCTTCAGCTACGTCATCGACTTCGCCGACGAGGCGCGTGCCGATGACGCCGTGTTCGACAGTCACGGCGTGAAGGTGTTCGTGGACCGCGCGAGCCTGGTGGCCGTGGACGGCACGTGCATCGATTTCGTGCGTCAGGGGCTCAACGAGAGCTTCCGCTTCGAGAATCCGAACGCGCGCGGCGAGTGCGGCAGCGGCGAGAGCTTCTCGGTCTGAAGCGTCGCAGGGCCGCGGTGCGTGCGCGCGCCGGGTCGCGAAAATCCTTAGAAGTCGCGTACTTCCGTGAACGAGTTAATTGCTCAGCGAGCCGGCCAGCCCCTATACTGCGGGCCTTTTTTCTACGGAGCCTCTCATGCCGCTGGAACGCACCCTGTCGATCGTCAAGCCCGATGGTGTGCGGCGCAATCAGATCGGAGAGGTCTACCGGCGCTTCGAGCGGGCCGGATTGCGTATCGTGGCGGCGCGCATGCTGCAGTTGACAGCGGGCCAGGCGGAGCGGTTCTACGAGGTGCACCGCGGGCGGCCCTTCTATGCCGACCTGGTGCGCTACATGAGCTCGGGGCCCGTGGTCGCACAGGTGCTCGAGGGCGACAACGCCATCGCGCTCAACCGTGAGATCATGGGGGCGACGGATCCGAAGAAGGCCGCGCCCGGTACGATCCGCGCGGACCTGGCCGAGAGCATCGAGGCCAACGTGGTGCATGGCTCCGACTCGCCGGAGAGCGCGGCGCGGGAGATCGCATTTTTTTTCAGTACGACCGAGCTGTGTCCGCGTGCGTGAGGTGTGCGCAGGCGTGAGATGGCGGTGTATGGCGGTGAAGGGTTCATGGCCGAGGGTGCAGCAGCGCTGAGTGAGCCGCAGACGTCGCAGGCGAGGCGCGTGATGCAGGCGGGGGCGGCCACGCCCGGCGCGCTCGTCGAGGCACGCGGCGACGCGCGCGTCAATCTGCTGGGACTGGCGCGCGCCGAGCTCGAGGGGTTCTGCGCGCAGCTGGGCAGCCGGCCGTTTCGCGCCCGACAGCTCATGAGCTGGATCTACAAGCGCGGCTGCGATCGCTTCGCGGACATGAGCGATCTGGCGCGTGCCTTTCGCGCCGAGCTCGCCGAGCGCGCCACGATTGCCGTGCCGCGCATCCTCGCGACGCAGCGCGCCGCCGACGGTACCTGCAAGTGGCTGCTGGCGGGCGGGGCCGACCAGGCCTTCGAGATGGTCTACATTCCGGAGCCGGACCGCGGCACGCTGTGCATCTCCTCCCAGGTGGGCTGCGCGCTCGACTGCGCCTTCTGCTCCACCGCGCAGCAGGGGTTCAACCGCAATCTGTCGACCGCGGAGATCGTCGGGCAGGTCTGGCTGGCGCATCGCGAGCTGGGCGGCGGCGAGCGTGACGGCGGCGTGCGCCCCGTCAGCAACGTGGTGCTGATGGGCATGGGCGAGCCGCTGGCGAATTACCGCAATGTGCTGCCGGCGCTACGTATATTCCTGGATGATCTCGGCTTCGATCTGTCGCGCCGGCGCGTGACGCTGTCCACCTCGGGCCTGGTGCCGCAGATCTACCGCCTCGCCCAGGACATCAACGTCGCGCTGGCGGTATCCCTGCATGCCCCGGACGACGCGCTGCGCAGCGAGCTGGTGCCGATCAACCGCCTGCACCCGATCGCCGAGCTGCTCTGCGCCTGCTGGCACTACATCGACGAGCAGAACGGCCGCAGCGTCACCTTCGAGTACGTCATGCTCGAGGGCGTCAACGATTCCCCGGCGCAGGCGCGCGCGCTGGCGCGGCTGCTCGCCGGACACCCGGCCAAGGTCAATCTGATCCCGTTCAATCCGTTTGCCGGTACGCGCTTCAGGCGCTCGAGCGAGCAGGCGATCGCGCGCTTCCGCGACGAGCTGATCCGCGGCGGGGTGATCGCCACCGTCCGGCGCACGCGCGGCGAGGACATCGATGCGGCCTGCGGCCAGCTGGTGGGCCGCGTCAGGGATCGCACGGTCGTGCGCCTCGGCAGCAAGATGGCGGCCGCCACGCGGCGGCGTGCCGCCGCCCACGGCGCGGTGCGGGCGAGCGCGCCGGGCGGCACCACGCCTCGATCTTCCGGCGCATGAGGGAGCACATATGACAGGGGCGCTCAACAGTTTGCGGCCGCACGCGATGGCGCGGCCCCACGGGAGTGCGACGGCGGCGCTGGGGTTTTGCGCCGCGCTCGTCTGCGCGGCGCTGAGCGGCTGCGCCGGCGGCGGCGTCGCCGCGGTGGACACGCAGCCGTCGAACAACACCGACGCGGCCAACATCAACGTGCAGCTCGGCCTGGACTACATGAAGGAAGGCGACCTGCAGCTCGCGCAGACCAAGCTCGACCGCGCGCTGCGCGAGGACTCGCACAACGCCAACGTGTACCTGGCGATGGCGCTGCTGGACGCGCGGCTCGGCAAGGCCAAGGACGCCGACCGGGACTATCACCGCGCGCTGGCGCTGTCGCATCGCTCGGCGCTGATGCTGAACGACTACGCCGTGTACCTCTGCAGCCATGGCCGCTCCGCCGAGGGCGTGCGCTACGCCGACGAGGCCGCGGCCAATCCGCTCTACCAGACACCCTGGGCGGCATACGCCAACGCGGGGATCTGTCTGCAGAACCTGCATCGCGACGCCGAGGCGCTGCAGCGCTTCACGCGCGCGCTGCAGTCCAATCCGACCTTTGCCGACGCCGTGTTCGGAGCGGCGAGCGTGGAATTCGCGCAGCAGCGCTACCTGCAGGCGCGCCTGCGCGTGGATGGCTTCCTGATCAAGAACCCGCCGACGCCGCAGCTGCTGCTGCTCGCCTGGCGCATCGCGGGCGCTCAGGGCGATACCGATGGGCAGCAGCGCTACCGGCAGCGCCTCAACCAGGAATTCCCCGACTCCGGCCAGGCGCGGGCCCTGCAGATCGCCGCGGAGCGGAGCGCCCCGGTTGACTGAGCGGCACGGCGTCGCGCCGGTGCGCGGCATGAACGACGTGCTGCCGGGCGAGATCGGCGCCTGGCAGCGGCTCGAGCGCACGGCGCGCGAGCTGTTCGCCGCCTACGGCTACGAGGAGGTGCGCGTACCGCTGGTCGAGCACACCGAGCTCTTCAAGCGCTCCATCGGCGAGTACACCGACATCGTCGAGAAGGAGATGTACACCTTCCAGGACATCGGCGGCGAGAGCCTCACGCTGCGGCCGGAGGCCACCGCCGGCATCGCGCGCGCGCTGATCTCCAACGGTCTGCTGCGCGGGGCGCGCCACAAGCTGTGGTGCAGCGGTCCGATGTTCCGTCACGAGCGCCCGCAGCAGGGGCGCTACCGGCAGTTCCACCAGCTGGACGTCGAGGCGGTCGGCTTCCCGGGGCCGGACGTCGACGCGGAGCTGATCGCCCTCGGCGCGCGGTTGTGGCGCGCGCTCGGCTTGACGCGCGTGCGCCTGATCCTCAACTCCCTGGGCACTCCCGAGGCGCGCGCGCGCTACCGCGCGGTGCTGGTGCAGTACCTGCACGCCCACGAGGCGGCGCTCGACGAGGACAGCCGCCGGCGGCTCACGGGCAACCCGCTGCGCATCCTGGACAGCAAGAACCCGCAGATGCGCCCGCTGATCGAGGCGGCGCCGCTGCTGTCGGACCACCTGGACGAGCCCTCGCGGGCCCACCTCGAGTCGCTGTGCGCCACGCTGCAGGGGCTGGGCATAACGTACACAATCAATCCGCGGCTGGTGCGCGGACTGGACTATTATTCACGCACGGTGTTCGAGTGGGTCACCGATGCGCTCGGCGCGCAGGACGCGATCTGCTCGGGTGGCCGCTACGATGGGCTGATTGCGCAGCTCGGGGGCGAGGCGACGGCGGCGATCGGTTTTGCGCTGGGCATCGAGCGGTGCGTGGCGCTGATGCGGCAGAGCGGCAGCCCGACGCAGACCAGCGCAGCGGAGCTGTACATCGTGGCGGTCGGGGAGGCGGCCGAGCGCGAGGCCGCGCGCCTCGCCGAGCGGCTGCGCGATGCGTTGCCGGGGCGCGGGGTGCTGCTGAACCTCGGGGCGGGCAACTTCAAGGCGCAGTTTCGCCGCGCCGACCGCAGCGGCGCGCGCCTGGCGCTGATACTGGGCGAGGACGAGCTGGCGCGCGGGGTGGTTGCCGTGAAACCTTTGCGGCGCGAGGGCGGTCAGACGGACTGTGCGCTGACGGATCTGCCGGCGCGCATCGCCGTGCTGCTCGAGCGCGAACCGGCCGCCCCGGACGCACACGAGGTCGTGGCGGCGACGGCCGGTATCGCGGGCGACGTCGGGAGAGGGTGAGTGGAAGATTATCTGGACGAACAGGAACAGTGGCGGCAGGTCGTCACCTGGCTGCGCGAATCGGGGCCCTGGATGCTCGGGGCCATCATCGTCGTGCTGCTCGCGTATGGCGGCTGGAACTACTGGCAGGGCCGCGTCAACCGCACCGATCTTGCGGCCGAGGGCCGCTACGAGGCGATGCTGACCGCCCTGGATCGGGGGCAGCTGGCCCTCGGCTCGACCCTCGCCGACGCACTGGCGCACGATTACCCCGGTACGCCCTACGCCGACCAGGCGGAGCTGGCCGCCGCGCGCATCTCCGTGCAGAACAATCAGCTCGGCGACGCCGCGGCCCACCTGACCCGCGTGCTCACCGGCACGCACGATCCGCAGCTGCGGGTGCTGGCGCGACTGCGGCTGGCGCGCGTGCAGATCGCGCAGGGCAAGCCCGATGAGGCGCTGCGCACGCTGAACGATCCGACCGTCAAGCCGGGCGCCTTCGCGGCCCGCTACGCGGAGGTGCGCGGCGACGCGCTGCTCGCCAAGGGCGACCGCGCCGGCGCGCTGCAGGCCTATCTGGCGGCGCGCGCGGGCGCGGATACGGTCGATGCGCAGCTGCTCGACCTGAAGATCGACGATCTGGCGCACTCGTGAGCGGCGCGCAGCTCCTGCGGCGGGCGCGGCCGCCGATCGCGGCTGGCGCGCGCGCGATCGCCCTGGGGGCGATGGCCGGCGTGCTGGCGACGGCGCTGCTGGTCGCGGGCTGCGCAACCAACAAGGCCTCGGCACCCGCGCCGCTGCTGAAGATGCGCAATCGGATCGCGGTGCGCGCCGTGTGGCACACGCGGCTGCGGCGCGAGGCGCCGAAGCTGCGGCTCGGGCTGGGGCTCGCCGTCGCGGGTCAGCGCGTGTTCGCGGCCTCGCATGGCGGGGAGCTCGAGGCGTTCGACCTGATGACCGGGCGGCGGCTGTGGCGGCGCAAGCTGCGGGTGCCGCTGTCGGGCGGGCCCGGGGTGGGTGCGGGCCTGGTCGTGGTCGGCAGCTCCAAGGGCGACGTGATTGCGCTGTCGCAGAGCGATGGCCGGGTTCGGTGGCGGCAGCACGTGAACTCGGAGATCCTGTCCGCGCCCGCGGTCGGCAACGACTTCGTGGTGGTGCGCGGGGTGGACGGCCGGCTCGAGGCGCTCACCACCGCCAAGGGCACCGATACCTGGCTGGCCAACCAGAGCGTCCCGCAGTTGTCGCTGCGCGGCACGAGCCGTCCCGTCCTGGTGGGAGACCTGGCGATCTGTGGATTCGACAATGGGCACGTGCTCGCGGTCGATCGCACCGACGGGACGATCGCGTGGGACGCGGCGGTCGGTCAGCCGCACGGCACCTCCGAGCTGCAGCGGCTCATCGACGTGGATGCCCCGGTCGTGCTGAGCGGCGTCGATCTCTACGCCGTCGCCTATCAGGGTCGTGTCGCGCGGCTGGTGCTCGACAGCGGCCGCATCCTCTGGACGCACGATCTTTCGAGCTATCGAGGCCTCACGGTCGACGGCAACTCCCTGTACGTGTCCGATGCCAATGGCGATCTGGTGCGCCTGAACGCCCAGAACGGTACCGTGATCTGGCAGGACAAGCAGCTCGTCAACCGTGAGCTGTCCGCGCCGGTGGTCTATCACGGAGCGATCGTGGTCGGTGATCTGGCGGGCTACCTGCATTGGTTTGATCCGGCCACCGGCCGCTACCTGGCGCGCGTGCGGGTGGGCAAGCAGCGCATCGGCGCCACCCCGGCGGTCGCCGACGGCCTGCTGCTGGTCTTCGACGATGGCGGGCAGCTGGCGGCGTACCGCACCGCCGGGGCCGCCGCGTCCGCGAACGCGTCCGCGAACCGCTGATACCGCGGTGAGATCGCCGTGCTGCCGATCGTCGCCATCGTCGGGCGGCCGAGCGTCGGCAAGTCCACGCTGTTCAATGCGCTGACGCGCACGCGCGCCGCGATCGTCGCGGATCTGCCGGGCGTCACGCGCGACCGGCAGTACGGCTATGCGCGCGTCGGCCGCGTGCCCTGCGTGCTGATCGATACCGGCGGGCTGATCGAGAACCCCACGGGCCTGGAGGCCCAGATCCGCCTGCAGACCGAGCGCGCCATCGCCGAGGCCGATCGGCTGATTCTGGTCGCCGACGCACGCGCGGGGCTGACCTCGCACGACGAATTCATCGGCCGGGAGCTGCGTCACAGCGGCAAGCCCGTCGTGCTGGCGCTGAACAAGTCCGAGGGCCTGGACTCCGACCTGGTGGCGGCGGATTTCCATCGCCTGGGACTCGGCGTCCCCGTCGCCGTGGCCGCCGCGCACGGCGAGGGTTGCCGCGAGCTGATCGATGCGGCGCTGGCGGATCTGGAGCCCTCCGGGCCGGTCGCGGACGCGCAGGCCCTGGCCTCCGCACCCGAGACGGCGGAGCCCGAGCCGATCCGGGTCGCCATCATCGGCCGGCCGAATGTCGGCAAGTCGACGCTGGTCAACCGCCTGCTGGGCGAGGAGCGGGTGATCGCCAGCGATGCGCCGGGCACCACGCGCGACAGCATCCTCGTGCCGTTCGAGCGCGACGGACGCCGCTTCCTGCTGGTGGACACGGCCGGGCTGCGCCGCCGCGCGCAGGTCACCGACGCGGTGGAGCGCGCCAGCGTCGCGCGCACCCTGCAGGCGATCGCCGAGGCGCACGTGGTGATCCTGGTGCTCGACGCACACGACAGCATCGGGGAGCAGGACGCGAGCGTGCTCGGTCAGGCGCTCGAGCGCGGCCGGGTGATCCTGATCGCGGTCAACAAATGGGATCACATTCCCGATTCGCAGCGCGAGCAGATCCGCCGCCAGCTGGCGCTGAAGCTCGACTTCGTCCCGTTCGCGCCGCTGCACTTCATTTCGGCGCGCCACGGCACCGGCGTCGGGGAGCTGGCGCGCGACGTGGTGCGCGGCTACGAGGGCTCGATGCGCGAGATGCCCACCGCCGAGGTGATGCGCACGCTCGAGCGCGCCCTGCAGGCCCACCAACCGCCGCTGGTGCATGGCCGGCGCATCCGCCTGCGCTATGCCCATCAGGGCGGACGCAATCCGCCGCGCATCGTGGTTCACGGCAATCAGACCGCAGCGGTGCCGGAGGCTTACCGGCGCTACCTCGCGAACGTATTCCGCGAGCGCTTCGATCTGTATGCCACCCCGGTGGCGATCGAGTTTCGCACCGACGTCAATCCCTACGATCGCGAGCGGCGCGCGCGGCCGCGGCGCGCCAGCGGCACGATGCCGGGCCGGCGCCGGCGCGGCTGAGCGTCGCGCCCGACGCTCAGGAGCGGCGCGACAGTACCGCGGCTCGCAGGTTGCCGTGGGCGAGGCGCGCGTCGAAGGTGTCACCGACCGCCAGCTGTTCCGCGGCGGTGACCAGCGCGCCGTCGGCGCTGCGGGTGATCACGGCGAAGCCGCGCTCGAGCGTCGCGAGCGGACTGACCGTCTGCAGCGCACGTGCCAGGGATTGCAGGCGCGCGGCGTGTGCGGTCAGCCGCGCCTGCAGCGCGAACTGCAGGCGGCTTTCCAGCTCATCGAGCCGCTGGCTGGCCGAGCGCAGCCGCGCCCCCGGATGCGAGCTCTGCAGCCGCCGCTGCAGGCTCACGAGTCGCGCGCGCTCGGCCTGCAGGCTGCGGCGCGCGGCCGCCGCGAAGCGCGCCTGCAGCTGCGCGAGCCGCTGCAGCCAGCCGCGCACGTCCGGCACCACCAGCTCCGCGGCGCCCGAGGGGGTCGGCGCGCGCACGTCGGCGACGAAGTCCGCGATCGTGAAATCGATCTCGTGACCGATCCCGGTCACGACCGGCAGGCGCGCACGATGGATGGCGCGGGCCACGCGCTCGTCGTTGAAGGCCCACAGATCCTCGAGCGAGCCGCCGCCGCGCGCCAGGATCAGCACCTCGCACTCGGCGCGCGCGCTCGCCAGGTCGAGCGCGGCGACCACGGCGGGGGCCGCGGCCGCGCCCTGCACGGGCACGCCGTAGACGATGACCGCGGCGGCCGGAAAGCGCCGCGCGAGAATGTGCAGGATGTCGCGGATCGCCGCGCCGCTCGGCGAGGTGATCACCCCGATGCGGCGCGGTGCCGCGGGCAGCGCACGCTTGCGCTCGGAGGCGAACAACCCTTCGGCGGCGAGGCGGCTCTTGAGCTCATCGAAGGCGCGCTGCAGGGCGCCGAGCCCCACGTCCTCGAGCTGCTCGACCAGCAGCTGATAGTCCCCGCGCGGCTCATACAGGCTGACGCGGCCGCGCGCGAGCACCAGCTGGCCTTCCCGCGGCACGAACAGGCTGCGGCTGTTGCGGGTGCGAAACATTGCGCAGCGCACCTGTGCGTCGCGATCCTTGAGCGAAAAGTACCAATGCCCCGAGCCGGGCCTGGACAGGTTGGAGAGCTCGCCCTGCACCCACAGCTGTCCGATGCCCGACTCGAGCAGGCTGCGCACCTCGCGATTGAGCCTCGAGACCGAGTAGACGACACGGCCCGGCTGCACCGCGTCAGGCGGCGCGGCCGGCATGGCCGGGCAGGGCGGGGCATCGCCGAACAGCGGGGCGGGCCGCAGGGGCGTATCCGGCTTCATCGGCACGATCTTAAGCGAGCCCCCGGAGCCTTTGCTACAATGAGCCGCTTCTCTCGAAGCGCGCGAGGCCGCATGCGAATTCTCGAGGAAGCGCTGACCTTCGACGACGTGCTGCTCGTTCCCGCGCGCTCCGACGTGCTGCCGCGCGAAGTCGACCTGTCCACCCAGCTGACGCGCAAGATCCGGCTGGGTCTGCCGGTGCTGTCCGCCGCGATGGACACGGTGACGGAGGCGCGCCTGGCGATCACCATCGCGCAGGAGGGCGGCATCGGCATCATCCACAAGAACATGCCGGTGCAGGCGCAGGCGCGCGAAGTCGCCCGCGTGAAGAAGTTCGAGAGCGGGGTGATCACCGATCCGATCACCGTGCCGCCCGACATGACGATCCGCGAGGTCATCGAGCTGACGCGCGCGCGCGGCATCTCCGGAGTGCCCGTGGTCAGCGGCACCAAGGTCGTCGGCATCGTCACGCACCGCGACCTGCGCTTCGAGCGCCAGCTGGATGCGCCGGTCAGCGCCGTCATGACGCCCAAGGCGCGGCTGGTCACGGTGCGCGAGAACGCGCCGAAGGAAGAGGTGCAGCGGCTGCTGCACAAGCACCGTATCGAGAAGGTGCTCGTCGTCAACGGCCAGGACGAGCTGCGCGGCATGATCACCGTGAAGGATTTCCAGAAGGCCACCGAGTTCCCACGCGCGAGCAAGGACGAGAGTGGCCGCCTGCGCGTCGGGGCGGCGGTCGGCACCGGCCCCGAGACCCTGGATCGGGTCGCGGCGCTGCGCGAGGCGGGTGCGGACGTGGTGGTCGTGGACACCTCGCACGGCCACTCGCACGGGGTGCTCGAGACGGTGGCGCGGCTGAAGGAGCGCTGGCGGGACCTGGAGATCATCGCCGGCAACGTCGTCACGCGCGAGGGCGCGCTGGATCTGGCCGCGGCCGGCGCCGATGCCATCAAGGTCGGCATCGGTCCGGGCTCGATCTGTACCACGCGCGTCATCGCCGGGGTCGGCGTGCCGCAGATCACCGCCGTGGCCAATGTCGCCGCGGCGCTCGAGGGGCGCGACCTGCCGCTGATCGCCGACGGCGGCATCCGCTATTCGGGCGATCTGGCCAAGGCGATCGCCGCCGGCGCGCATGCGGTGATGATCGGCGGACTGTTCGCCGGCACCGAGGAGTCCCCGGGCGAGGTCGAGCTCTACCAGGGCGCTTCCTACAAGGCGTATCGCGGCATGGGCTCGCTCGGGGCGATGTCCGAGCGGCATGGCTCGGCGGACCGCTACTTTCAGGACACGGCCACGGAGCTCGAGAAGCTCGTGCCCGAGGGCATCGAGGGGCGCGTGCCCTACAAGGGCAGCCTGGTCACCATCCTGTATCAGCTCGCCGGCGGGCTGCGCGCGGCCATGGGCTATACCGGCAGCGGCAACATCGAGCAGATGCGTACGCGGCCGACCTTCGTGCGTATCACCAGCTCCGGGGTGCGCGAGAGCCACGTGCACGATGTCACGATCACCAAGGAGGCGCCCAATTACCGCGCCTCGTGAGCGCGTGGCCGGCGGCGCCGCAGCGGCGCCGCTGCCCCCGGCCCACGCGTCCGCAGCGGCCATTCAGGCCCCCACACCCGCCGCGGACATCCACGCGCATCGCATCCTGATCCTCGACTTCGGCGCCCAGTACACGCAGCTGATCGCGCGGCGGGTACGCGAGCTGGGGGTGTACTGCGAGATCCATCCCTGGGATGCCCCCGATGCACAGGTGCGTGCCTTCGGCGCGCGCGGCATCATCCTCTCCGGCGGTCCGGAATCCGTCACCGACGCCACCCCGCCGCGCGCTGCGGCGGCGGTGTTCGAGCTGGGCGTGCCGGTGCTCGGCATCTGCTACGGCATGCAGACCATGGCGCAGCAGCTGGGCGGACGCGTGCTCGGCTCGGGGACGCGCGAGTTCGGTTACGCGGAGCTGCGGCTCACCGCCGCCTGCCGGCTGTTCGAGGGCATCCGCGATCGCGAGCGCGACGGCGGGGGCTGGCTCGACGTGTGGATGAGCCACGGCGATCGCGTCGAGGCGCTGCCGCCGGGCTTCGCCGCGGTAGCGAGCACCGCGGATGCGCCGGTGGCCGCCATGGCCGACGAGCGCCGGGGCTTCTACGGTGTGCAGTTCCATCCGGAGGTCACGCATACCCCGCGGGGTGGGGCGCTGCTCGAGCGCTTCGTGCGCGAGATCTGCGGCTGTGACGCCCTGTGGACACCCGGGAACATCATCGACGAGCTGCTCGGCCGTCTGCGCAGCCAGATCGGCGACGCACGCGTGCTGCTCGGCCTGTCCGGCGGCGTGGATTCCTCGGTGGTCGCGGCGCTGCTGCAGCGGGCGATCGGCGCGCAGCTGACCTGTGTATTCGTCGACCATGGGCTGCTGCGTCTGGGGGAGGCCGACCAGGTGATGGCGACCTTCGCCGGCTCGCTGGGCGTGCGGGTCATCCGGGTGGACGCGGCCGAGCGCTTCCTCGCGGCGCTCGCCGGTCAGAGCGATCCGGAGGTCAAGCGCAAGCTCATCGGCCGGCTGTTCGTCGAGGTGTTCGAGGAGCAGGCGCGGCGCATCGGCGCGGCGCGCTTCCTCGCCCAGGGCACGATCTATCCGGACGTGATCGAATCGGCCGGCGCGCGCACCGGCAAGGCCCACGTCATCAAGTCGCACCACAACGTCGGCGGACTGCCGGCGCAGCTGCGGCTGCAGCTGGTCGAGCCGCTGCGCGAGCTGTTCAAGGACGAGGTGCGGCGCATCGGCGCCGAGCTCGGGCTGCCGCCGGAGATGATCCACCGCCATCCGTTTCCCGGGCCGGGTCTGGCGGTCCGCATCCTCGGGGAGGTGCGGCCCGAGTACATCGAGCCGCTGCGCCGCGCCGACCACATCTTCATCGAGGAGCTGCGCCGCCATGGACTCTACGAGCGCACCAGCCAGGCCTTTGCGGTGTTCCTGCCGGTGCGCTCGGTCGCCGTCATGGGCGACGGCCGCCGCTACGATCCTGTCATCGCGCTGCGCGCCGTGGAGACCATCGATTTCATGACGGCGCAGTGGGCGCACCTGCCCTATGAGTTTCTCGAGCGGGTTTCCCGCCGCATCGTCAACGAGGTGCCGGGCGTATCGCGCGTGGTCTACGACATCTCGGGCAAGCCGCCGGCGACGATCGAGTGGGAGTAGGGGGCAACTCAATAAATTGCCAAAATGGCTGGCCGAGGAAAAGGGGGAGTTTCGCCGAAAGTTTGGTCGAAACCTGGGCAACGGGTCCCAGCGGTCAGGGATTTTCGGCGACGCGCCGATGACGCTATCGGCCAAGGAGCCGTCGTTCCGCGCATCGCTCTCGTCGCCCGAAAGCTGCCATTGGTAAGACGCGGTAACGTTTCGAAAGCCAGTCTGGCGGAACACGGACAAATAGGTGCGCAGGCCAGATGTGTATCGCTATGGTTTTTGCATTGATGCTGATCCTTCCAATCGCGTCGATCCTATTGGAACTCTCTTTCCGGCATTACGGC
>DATJSD010000060.1:0-47085 GCA_035504335.1 Steroidobacteraceae bacterium
CGCCGCTGCCGCCGCTGGCGGGCAGACGCGCCGGCAGCATCTGGCCGACCACGGTATCGCCCCAGCCGCCATCGCCCAGTCCGTTCGGACCCGCGAGCATCAGCAGGCTGCCGCCGCGCTCGCTGACGAAGTCGTGGATCATCTGCAGCTGCTGCGGGGTGAACCAGGCGGCGGGCATGCTGCCGATGATCAGCGCATCGTAGGCATACAGCGTGCGGCGATCGCTCGGGAAGCCGGTGGCGAGCTCCGTGGGGGAGTCGACGCCCTGGCGGTAGTAGCCGTTGACGCTGGTACGTAACAGCGACACCAGCCGCACGCCCGTGTCCTGATCGAGGGCGCGACGCATGAACTTGTATTCCCAGCGCGGCTCGCCCTCCACGTACAGCACGCTCGCGCGCCGCTCGGCGACATCGATCATGCGCACGCGTGTGTTGTTGCGCAGCTCGCGCTCGCCGGGCTTCGGATCCAGCGTGAAGGACAGCTCGCGCTGGCCGGCCTGATCGAGCGTGAAGGAGATCGGCACGCTGGTTTCGCCGGAGTCGTCCGGCAGCATGACGTCGCGGCTGGCGAGGAAACGCTCGCCGTCGTAGACCTTCAGGCGCGTCGCCCCCGGCCCATCGTGGCGGATCGAGACCCGCGCGGCGATGCTCGTGCCGGGCAGCGCGCGCTCCGGCAGCACGACGTCCTCGAGCTCCAGGTCCTCGGGCATGCGCACGCGCCCGATGCCGATGGTGTGCACCGGCACGCCATAGGCGGCGATCTGCTCGAGCGTCGCATCGGGAATCGCACCCGCGTTGTCGTCACCGTCGCTGATCACCAGCACTGCGCCGAGGGCACTGGTGTGCAGCTCGCGCAGCACCTGCAGCACCGATGCGCCGATCGCGGTGCGGTCCCCCGGCGGCGGGATCACGCCGTAATCGTCCACGGTGTGCAGCTCGCCGGCGAACACGTAGTCGCGCAGGCGGTAGCGGCGCGCCAGCTGCGCCAGCGCCGGGGAGCCCAGCACGCTGCGCGCCTGCTCGAGGCGCGTGCCCGCTCCGTCCTGATAGCTCATGCTCGCCGAGTCATCCAGCAGCACCGCGAGGGTGTTCTCGCCGCTCGCCAGGGAGCTCGACAGCAGCGCCGGCTGCGATAGCGCCAGCAGCGCCAGGGCCAGCATCGCCCCCTGCAGCACGCAGACCGTCGCCAGCCGGCCGGCGCCGAGCGCGTGGCGCCGCCGCCACGCGAAGGCCACGATCAGCCCCACACCGACCGCGAACGCCGCCGCCAGACCTGTCCACGGCCACCCGCCCAGGAAGGTCAGCTTTCCCCGGGCGTAGTCGGCCAATGGATACTTGAGCAGCCAGTCGAGCACGACGGCACCTCTGCGACACCTTTATACCGCGCCCCGCCGGCCGGAAGCCAAATTCACGCCCCGCGGCCGCCGGGCCGCCGCCGGGCCGCCGGATTGCTGCCGGGCCGGCCGCCAAGGGCCGGGGGTGACTGGCGGGCGGGTGCCATAATCGGCGCATGCAGCCGCAGACACCCGGGGCCGTGCGCCCGCCGCAGGCCATCCGCTCCTACGTGGTGCGCGCCGGCCGCATCACCCCGGCGCAGCAGCGCGCGCTATCGGAGCTGTGGCCGCGCTACGGCGTGGCCTTCACGCCCGGACCGCTGGATCTGGACAGGCTCTTCGGGCGCTCGGCCCCGCGCACGCTCGAGATCGGCTTCGGCAACGGCGACAACCTGCTCGCGCGCGCGCTGCGCGATCCCGGGCGCGACTTCCTCGGCGTCGAGGTGCATCGGCCCGGCATCGGTCACCTGCTGCTCGGCGCGGCCGGCGCCGCGCTCACCAACCTGCGCGTCATCGCGCACGACGCCGTGCAGGTGCTGCAGCTGCAGCTGACCGACGCCAGCCTCGACGAGGTGCAGCTGCTGTTTCCCGATCCCTGGCCCAAGAAGCGTCACCACAAGCGCCGCCTGGTTCAGCCGGCCGTCATCGAGCTGCTGGCCGCCCGGCTGCGCGCCGGGGGCCGACTGCACGTCGTCACCGATTGGCAGCCGTACGCCGAGCAGATGCTCGTGGATCTGAGCGCCTGCGCGGCGCTCGAGCGCCTGGCGCTGGACCGGCCGGCAGGGGATGCCGCCGCCACACCCGGCGGGCGCACGGCCACGCGCTTCGAAAAGCGCGGCGAGCGCCTGGGTCATCGCATCCACGAGTATGTGTTTCTGCGGCGCGCGTGACATCCGCCGCACGCAGCCTCGGGATGATGCTCTGCGCCATGCAAAGGGCCTTGAAGGCCGCCAGCCGCAGGCGCAACATGATCCGCGTCAAGCGGACCGATTGAGAAGCCAGTAGCCGCGTGAGCGGAGCAGCGGAGCAGCGGAGCAGGCCCATGAGCGCGCGACCCGAGGTCGGAGAATGGTATCGCACTCGCAGCGGCGACACGCTCGAGGTGGTCGCCGTCGATGACGACGATGGCACCATCGAAGTACAGCACTTCGACGGTACCGTCGAAGAGTTCGAGCTGGACGACTGGGAAGCCCAGCGCACCAACGGCGACATCACCGACGCGGAGGCACCCGAGGACTGGAGCGGCTCGGTCGACGTGGAGACCGAGGACGAGGCGCCCAGTCCCAACAGCGGCTACGAATCCGATCAGCGGATGGCCGGCGGCCTGGACGGGCTGGACCTGTTCGAATCCCCCGACGCCATCTCGTAGCGCGGCTGCGCACCGCCCCGCATCAGGCAAAGCGCGCGGCGAGCGCGTCGATATCCACCGCGTCCGCGAGCAGCACGCAGCCGGCCTCGATGCGCACCGGCAGTGCGTGCAGCGAGCGGCCGAGGCACGGTCCACGCACACACAGGCCGGAGTCCTTCTCGAATACCGCGCCGTGCATCGTGCACTGGACCAGACTCCCATCGTAGGTCAGGAACTCGTCGGGCAGATAGTTCAGCGGGTAGTCGAGGTGCGGGCAGCGGTTCACGTAGGCGCGCACGCCCCGCGCGGTGTGCAGCACGAACCCGCGCAGCGGCCAGTCACCCGCCCCGAGCCGGAACTCGCGGCAGCGGCCGGGGCTCAGCTGCTCGAGCCGGCAGAGCAGCCGGGGGCTATCGCTCACGTTCAGCTCACTCAGGCTCGGCTCGCTCACGTGCGGCTCACTCAGGTGCGGCTCGCTCAGGTCGAGGCCAGCGTGCCGTCACGCCGGGCCGCGGGCTCGAACTCGTGGCGGCGCGCCAGCCAGTACAGCAGCAGCAGCGGCGGCAGGCTCAGCGAGGCGGTGTAGACGAAGAAGTGCACGTAGCCGATGGCATGCTGCACGAAGCCGGAAGTGCCCTCCAGGCTCTTGCCGGCCAGCCCGTAGAAGGCGCTGAACAGCGCATACTGGGTCGCGGTGTACTTGGGACTCGTGAGGCTCGACAGAAACGCGATCAGCGCCATGCCCTGTGTCGCCAGCGCGAGATTGTCCAGCACGTTCGCCAGTCCCAGTCCCCACAGCGTCGGCCCCGAGGTGTGCGCGAGCAGCGCGAATCCGAGATTGGAGCACATGATCAGGACGGAGCCGAGCACCAGCGCCGCGCGCAGACCGAAGCGTGCGATCAGCAGACCCGCCAGCACCACTCCGACGAGATTGACCGAGACACCGATCAGCTTCACCACGGTGGCGATCTGTCCGAGGGTGTAGCCATGGTCGATATAGAACGGATAGATCATCGAGCCCATGGCATAGTCGGTGAAGTGATAGGTCGCCACCAGCGCCAGCACGAGCAGCGCGGTGGGCATGCCCTGGCGTTCGAAGAAATCCAGCAGCGGGCATACCACCGCGCCGACGAAATTCGCACCCGCCCGCCGCATCGGGGCCGGCCAGTGGGCGTTGCGCTTCAGCCAGGCGATGGCCCGCTCCTCGCTGACGACCGTGCCGCGGGCGGCGGGCGGCGCCGGCTCGCGCACCAGCAGCACCGTGATCAGCCCGACCGCGACCAGGGCCGCCATGATCGCGTAGCTTGCGTGCCAGCCGAGCTCGGCCGCGAGCCCGAGCGCACCGGCGCCACCGACGATCATTGCCGCCCGGTAGCCGAGCGAATACGAGGCGATCATGGCGCCCTGCATCTCATCGGGCGCAGACTCGATGCGCCAGGCGTCCATGGCCGTATCCTGGGTGGCTCCGAAGAAGGTCAGGCACGCGGCACTGATCACCACGTGCAGCAGATCGCTGGCCGGATGGCTCGCCGAGATCAGCAGCAGCGAGCCGGCGATGCCCAGCTGGGCGAGCAGCATCCAGCTGCGTCGCCGACCGAGCCAGCGGTGCAGCCACGGCAGCCGCCAGCGATCCACCACCGGCGCCCATACGAACTTCAGCGAATACAGCAGCCCCGCCCAGGACAGCATGCCGATGGTCACCGTGGCGATGTGGCTCTGGCGCAGCCACGCCGACAGCGTCTGGAAATACAGATAGAACGGCAGGCCCGAGGAGAAACCCAGGAACAGCATCGCGAGCACCCGCGGCTCGCGGTAGACCCTCGCGGCCGTGGCCCAGCGGCGCAGGGGCGCGGGCCTCCCCGGCGTGCGCGCCGCGGGACGGGCGCCTGCGCTTGCGCCGGGGCCGGCCGTCGGTATGCTCGACATGGTGCGATCATAACCTCGGCTCCCCCGGCCAGGATGTGAGCCTTGGAGGATTATCAAGGGCAATTCATCGCGCTGGCGCTGCGGCGCCGGGCGCTGCGCTTCGGCGAGTTCACGCTCAAGTCCGGACGCGTGAGCCCCTACTTCTTCAACGCGGGGCTGTTTAACGACGGCGAGTCGCTGCGCTTGCTCGGCCGCTGCTACGCCGCGGCGCTGCTGCGCTCCGGCGTGGCCTTCGACATGCTGTTCGGGCCGGCCTACAAGGGCATTCCACTGGTGGCGGCCATGGCGATCGCGCTCGCGACCGATCACGGCCGCAACGTCCCCTGGGCCTTCAATCGCAAGGAGGCCAAGGAGCACGGCGAGAGCGGTCAGATCGTCGGCGCTGCGCTGGCCGGTCGCACCGTGATCGTCGATGATGTCATCACCGCCGGTACGGCCATCCGCGAATCCGTCGAAGCGATCCGCCGTGCCGGAGCCGCGCCGGTGGCCGTGGCGCTCGCGCTGGACCGGCAGGAGCGTGGCCTGTCGGAGCGCTCCGCGGTGCAGGAGGTGCAGACGCAATTCGGCCTGCGCTGTATTGCCATCCTCACTCTGGATGAGCTGATCGGCGCGCTGGAGCGGGGCGCGGGCGGCTCGGACCCGGGCGGCGCGACGGCGGCATCGGCGCCCACCCGCGAGCAGCTGGCGGCGATGCGCGCCTATCGCGAGCGCTATGGTGTGCAGGGCGTGGCGTGAGCGCGAAGTCGGAGCGTGGCGCACGAATACGTGCGCTGTGTCACGGCCGGCAGCCCCGGCAGCGTGACGCGGCTCACACCTCCGGCGCTGCCGCGCCCGCGGCGTGACCTGGTTCTCAATTCGCGGGGCGTCGCGTTGGCAAGATGCGCGCGTGGCGGGGCCCGGATCGACGCACGGGCGGGGCACCCCGTCCGATCGCATCGAAGATGTCGACCATGCTCACGCACAACCTACCTGCCCGGCCGGTGCTCGGCGCGTTGGCGCTGCTCGCGATGCTCGGGTTGTCGGGCGCGCCGCGGCCGGCCGCGGCGGCGGCCGACGACGCGACGCGCGTGTATCGCTGGGTGGACGCGCAGGGCATCGTGCACTACGGGGACAGCGTGCCGCCACAGTACGCCGACGACGCGCACGACGTGCTCAACGATCAGGGCGTGCAGATCGGTCACGTCGCCGGTCGCGAGAGCGCCGCGCAGCTGAGCGCGCAGGAGCAGGCCGCGCAGGCGGCCGCGCAGCGGGCGCAGCATGACAAGTTCCTGCTGACCACCTACGCCTCGGCCCAGGAGATCGAGCAGCTGCGTGACGAGCGGCTCGATCAGATCAACGGGCAGATCAAGGCCTCCTCGAGTTATATCGATTCACTGACCCTGCGGCTGGACGCGCTCGAGGAGCGCGCGCAGCACTTCGCCCCCTACAGCGCCGATCCGGGTGCGCAGCGCATGCCCGATGAGCTGGTCGAGGACCTGGTGCGCACGATGCGGGAGACGCGCCAGCAGCGCAGCGAGCTGGAGGCCAAGCAGCAGGAGCAGATCACTCTGCGGGTTCAGTTCGCCGCCGACCTCGAGCGCTATCGCGAGCTCACCTCGCGCCCGAGCTCCTGAGCCGGCGCCGGTCTCGGCGGCCGCCCGCCATCGTCGGGCCCGGTCCTCAATGCCTGCCGCTGTGCCCGAAGCCGCCCGCGCCACGGTCAGTGGCCGAGAATTCCTCGACGATCTCCAGCTGCACCTGCACCACCGGCACCACGATCAGCTGTGCGATACGCTCGCCCGGCTGCACCTCGTAGGGCGCGGCGCTGCGATTCCAGCAGGACACCAGCAGCTGGCCCTGATAATCGGAATCGATCAGCCCCACCAGGTTGCCGAGCACGATGCCATGCCGGTGCCCGAGCCCCGAGCGCGGCAGGATGACGGCCGCCAGCCCCGGATCCTCCACGTGGATCGCCAGGCCCGTCGGCAGCAGCTCGGCCGCTCCCGGTGCGAGCGCGAGCGGCGCCTCCAGGCAGGCACGCAGGTCCAGCCCCGCCGAGCCCGCGGTGGCGTACTGTGGCAGCGGGAATTCGCGCCCGAGGCGCGCATCCAGGATCCGCACGCTGAGTCGGCGGCGCGCCGCTGGCGCCACCATCAGGAGCTGGCCGCGAGGGTGCCGCGAGCTGGCGGAGGGGCCGATGTCGATGCCGAGGTCGAGGTCGAGGTCGAGGCCCCGGCCGAGGTCGATGCCGCGCCCGCGGCGGGCGCGCTGACGCCGGCGCAGGCGGGGTCGGCGGGCATTGCCCGCGCGGCCTCGCAGGCCAGGTAGCGCTCGATGATGATGCGCGTCAGAGCGCGGGCGAGCGCCAGCTTGCTCGCGTGCGGCAGCTCGGCGCGGCCGCCGCGCCACAGCACCAGCAGCGCGTTCTCCTCGGTGTCGAACGCCTTGGTGTGGCCGACTTCGTTGGCCGCGATCAGATCCAGATTCTTGGCGAGCAGCTTGTCGTGCGCGTTCTGCTCGACGGTCTGGGTCTCGGCGGCGAAGCCGACCACGAAGGGCCGCGTCGCCGCGGGCCTCGCGCTCACCCCGGCGAGGATGTCGGGGGTGCGCATCATGTCCAGGGTGAGCGTGTCGCTGCGCTTCTTGATCTTCTGCTCGGCGCAGCACATCGGCCGATAGTCGGCGACCGCGGCGGTGCCGATGAAGATCGCGGTGCCCGGCAGCTCGCGCTGCACCGCCGCGTGCATCTGCTCGCAGCTCTCCACGTCGATGCGGCTGACCCCGGGCGGGGCGTCCAGACACACCGGCCCCGTGACCAGTACCACCTCGGCCCCGGCCTCGTGCATGGCCTGTGCGACCGCGAAACCCATCTTTCCGGAGCTGCGGTTGCTGACGAAGCGCACCGGGTCGATGCCCTCGCGCGTGGGACCGGCCGTCACCAGCACCCGCCGGCCCTCCAGCGGGCCGTGCACCGGCAGCAGCTGCGCCACGCGCGCCACGATCTCGTGCGGCTCGAGCATGCGCCCCGGGCCGTTCTCGCCGCAGGCCTGATCGCCCACCGCGGGGCCGAGCAGCTGCACGCCGCGGCGCGCCAGCACCGCGACGTTCGCCTGAGTGGCGGGGTGACTCCACATCAGATGATTCATCGCCGGCGCCACCGCCAGCGGCGCGGCGCTCGCCAGGCACAGCGTGCTCAGCAGGTCATCCGCCAGACCCTGCGCGAGCCGCGCCAGGCAATCCGCGCTCGCGGGCGCAATGAGCACCAGCTCGGCCCAGCGGGCAAGCTCGATGTGGCCCATGGCCGCCTCCGCGGCCGCATCCCACAGCTCGGTGCGCACCGCGCGGCCCGACAGCGCCTGGAACGTCGTGGCGGTGACAAACTGCTGTGCCGCGTGCGTCATGACGACCTGCACCTCGGCGCCCTGCTCGATCAGGCGACGCACCAGGTCGGCGGATTTGTATGCCGCGATGCCACCGCTCACGCCAAGCAGGATGTGTCTGCCTTGCATGCGCGAATTATCGGCCTTTCACGCTATGCGCGCACGATATGACGATCGCACGGCCGGCGCATGGTGCTGCAGACTGGTGCACAGTTTTCGGGCATATACGACCGCCCTGGATCGAGCGTTGCGCATGAGCATCAAGCACTGGCCGGTGAGCGAGCGGCCGCGCGAGAAGCTGCTCGCCTCCGGGCCGGCGTCGCTGTCGGAAGCGGAGCTGCTGGCGCTGCTGCTCGGCGGATCGGGGCGCCGGGGGTTGGACGCGGTCAGCCGCGCGCGCGAGCTGCTGGCGCGGCACGGGACGCTGCGCGCGTTCCTGTGCGCCGACCGCGCGCGCTGCCTGTCCGAGCCGGGCCTGGGTGTGGTCGGCTACTGCCGCGTGCAGGCCTCGCTCGAGCTCGCGCGCCGGCACTACGAGCAGGCGATGCGCGCCGGCCCGGCGCTGGACTGTCCGGCGAGCACGCACGAGTTCCTCAGGGCGCGGCTGCGCGACAGCCCGCACGAGCTGTTCTGCTGCCTGCACCTGGACAACCGCCACCGCCTGATCGCCTTCGATGAGCTGTTTCGCGGCACGATCGATGGAGCGAGCGTGCATCCGCGCGAGGTGGTCAAGCAGGCGCTGGCGCGCAACGCGGCCGCGGTGATCCTGGCGCACAACCATCCGAGCGGCGTCGCCGAGGCCAGTCAGGCCGACCAGCTGATCACGCGGCGGCTGCGCGCGGCGCTGCAGCTGGTGGACATCCGCGTGCTCGATCACCTGATCGTGGCCGACAACGCCTGCCTGTCGTTCGCCGAGCGCGGACTGATCTGAGCGTAGCTGAGCGTGGCGCGCGGCTGGCGTCGCCGCCGCGTGAGCCGCTCGCAGCCGACGGTTTGATCGCGCCGGTCTCATGAAGGCGTGAGCGCCGGGATCAGTGCCGGACTCTACGGACTGCTCTTCGGTCTGGTTGCCGGGTGGCGCAGGAGCCTGCGTCCGGGGATGATTGCGCATGCCTGGACGGACATCTTCGCCATCCTGCTTGCGAATCTCATCTAGTCAGAAGGCTTGCGGGGCCTCGGCTGCCGCCGGCCTCGGGCTGCCGCTCAGCGGGGATCCGGCGACATCACTCGCCATGTCACATTCCGACCCGCTGACTCGTCATGTCATTGCAAGGCACCTCGAAGGAGAGCACGCATGACATCACGGCTGACCCGGACGACTCACCTGCTGAGCCTCATCAAGCCCCTGATCGACCTTGGAAAATCCTCCCACGAAGGGATCGATCCGACGCTCTGCGACCTGCTGCTGATCCGTGCCTCACAGATCAACGGCTGCAGCGGCTGCCTGTCCATGCATACGCGCGAGGCCCGGGCGCACGGCGAGAGCGAGGAGCGTCTGTATCAGCTCGACGCCTGGCGCGACTCACCGCTCTACAGCGAGCGCGAGCGCGCGGCATTGGGGTGGACCGAGGCCCTGACGCGACTGCCCGAGCGTGGCGCACCGGACGAGCTCTACGCGGCGCTGCAGGCTCATTTCAGCGAAGAGGAGCAGATCCGGATCACGCTGCTCATCGGCGCCATCAACGCCTTCAATCGCCTGAACGTCGGCTTTCGGCTCGGGGACCCGGCCGCGGCGACCCGCAAAGCGGCCTGATGAGCGGTCCGGCCCCGCAGCCGGCCGAGGACTCGTTCAACCCGCTGCGCCCGCAGCTGCTCCGCCTGGCCTATCGGATGCTCGGATCGGTGGCGGAAGCCGAGGATGTGGTGCAGGACGCGTTCCTGCGATGGCTGGACAGCGATCGCGCGGCGGTGCGCGAGCCCGAGGCCTTCCTGCGGCGCATCGTCACGCGGCTGTGCCTGGATGCCATGAAGTCCGCACACCGCCGGCGCGAAAGCTATGTGGGACCCTGGCTGCCCGAGCCGCTGGTCGAGAGCGAGGCCGACGAGGTGGATGATGTGACCTTGCCGCTGATGATGGCGCTCGAGCGTCTCTCGCCGCTCGAGCGGGCCGCCTTTCTGCTGCACGACGTGTTCGGCGCGGGCTTCGACGAGATCGCCGCGGCCATCGGCCACGATCCGGCCGCCTGCCGCCAGCTCGCCAGCCGCGCACGCACGCACGTGCGCGCGCAGCGGCCGCGGTTTCCGCTCCCCAGGGAGCGGGGACTGCAGATCGCGCAGGCCTTCTTCGCCGCCTCGCGCGGTGGGGATCTGACGACCCTGAGAGCGCTGCTCGCCGCGGATGTCGTGGCGCATGCGGATGGCGGTGGCAGGCGGCCCGCGGCCATGACACCGATCGTCGGCATCGAGGAGGTCCTGCGGGTGCATGCGATCCTGGCCCGCGCATTCGCCGCGCACCCCTCGCAGATGCTGCGTTGTGGTTTCATCAACGGCCTGCCGGGCTTCGTGACCGTGGAAGGCGACGATACGCTGCAGACCACCGCCCTCGAGATCGCCGACGGCCGGATCGTGGGCATCTACGTCGTGCGCAATCCGGACAAAGTGCGGCATCTGCGCGGGCTCGTGACGCACCCGCCCGGCGGGCACTAGCCCGGGAGGCACGCGCCCGGCGCGCGCTGGACAAGCCGGCGCATGCGCCGGCAGGCTATGCCGATGACGTCCTCGCGCACCCCGCTGCCCGCGACGCTGCTGGCGTTCACGGCCATCTACGTCATCTGGGGCACGACCTTTCTGTGCATCACGCTGACGCTGCGTACGATGCCCGCGTTCCTCAGCGGTGCGGTGCGCTTCCTGATCGCAGGCGGCCTGATGTACGCCTGGCTGCGCTCGCGCGAGCCGCGGCCATTCGCCGGACTGCATGCGGGCGGCACGGCGCTGTGCGGGGTGCTGCTGACCGGCATAGGCAACGGCTTCGTGATCTGGTCGCAGCTCGCCCTGCCCTCGGGCATCGCCGCGCTGTTCGTCGGCGCGCTGCCGGTGTCGATCCTGCTGCTGGACTGGATGTTCTTCTCGCGACGCACGCCGCGGCCGCTGGCGGTGCTCGGCGTCGCGCTGGGCCTGGCCGGCGTGACCGTGCTGTCGCTGAACACCCGGGCGATCGCACACAACGCGCGGCCGATCTACGTGATCGCGGCGCTGACGGCCGAGCTCGCCTGGGCGCTCGGCACGCTGCTGCAGCCGCGCTACGTCGGAGCGGCGCGCGTGCGCAACTTCACCTGCCTGCAGATGCTGGTCGGCGCGGGCTTCCAGCTGCTGATGTCGCTCGTGGACCGCGAGTGGATCGGGTTCGCGCCCTCCCGCGTGTCGCTGCAGTCGTTGCTGGCGCTGGCGTATCTGATCCTCTTCGGCAGCATCATCGCCTTCAGCTGCTACTCGTACCTGGTGGCCCACGTCGCCGCGCAGAAGATCTCCACCTACGCGCTGGTGAACCCGGTGATCGCGCTCGCGCTGGGCGCGGCGGTGCTCGGCGAGCGCGTCACCCCCGCGGCGATCGTCGCGACGCTGCTGGTGCTGGCGGGCGTCGCGCTGGTGCTGCTGCAGCGCGAGCCCGTGCGCGACCTGCGGGCGCTGCGACCCGGCCTGGCGGCGGTGGAGCGGGCGGAGCCGTGAGCCCCCGGGATTGCGGCCGGGCGGCTTGCCCGCCGTCGGCCGCACTGGTATAAGGCTCGGCTTCCCGCGGCCTGCCGGCCGCTTCCGTTGCGCGCTTCGAGGACCCGCCCATGTCTCGCGTCTGTCAGATCACCGGCAAGCGACCGGCGACCGGCAACACCGTCTCGCATGCCAACAACAAGCGGCGGCGCCGCTTCCTGCCGAACCTGCACTCGCAGCGCTTCTGGCTGGAAGAGGAGAAGCGCTGGATCTCGCTGCGCGTGTCGACTCACGGGCTGCGAACCATCGAGAAGAAGGGCCTGGGCGCGGTGCTCGCCGAGATGCGCCGCCGCGGCGGGAAGCTCTGAGGAACCCGTCATGCGCGAGAAGATCAAGCTGCTGTCCTCGGCCGGAACCGGCCACTTCTACGTGGTGACCAAGAACAAGCGCCTGCACCCGGACAAGATGGAAGTGCGCAAGTTCGACCCGGTCGCACGCAAGCACGTCAGCTTCAAGGAAACCAAGATCAAGTAGGCTCGCCGGCGCAAGTAGGCTCGCCGGCGCAAGTGAGCGCGCCGGCGCGCGCCTCGAGTGACGCGACCGGCGGGCCGGCGCGACAGCGCGACAGCGCGCCGCCACGAAGCACATGCCCGAGCTGCCGGAAGTCGAGACCACCCGCCGCGGCATCGAGCTCGCCGCCGCGGGCAGGCGCCTGCGCGAGCTGCGCGTCTACGAGCCGCGCCTGCGCTGGCCGGTCGACCCGGCGATGGCCGCGCAGATCGCCGGCCAGCGTCTGCTGGCGGTGCAGCGGCGCGCCAAGTACCTGCTGCTGCGGCTCGAGCGCGCCACGCTCATCCTGCACCTGGGGATGTCGGGGAGCGTGCGCATCCTGCCGGCGCACACCCCGCCTGGCCGGCACGATCAGCTGGACCTGGTGCTGGAGGACGGCGCGACGCTGCGCCTGAACGATCCGCGCCGCTTCGGCAGCCTGCACTACACCACCGAGGATCCGTCGCGCCACCGCCTGCTGCGGCATCTGGCCCCCGAGCCCTTCGGCGCCGGCTTCGACGCCGCCTACCTGCAGCGCGCCACCCGTGGCCGGCGCGTCGCGATCAAGCAGGTGCTGATGAATTCCCGGTTGGTGACGGGCGTGGGGAATATCTACGCCAGTGAAGCGCTGTTCCGCGCGCGCATACATCCACGGCGGCGGGCCGGCCGGCTGTCGCGCGCGCAGTGCGCGCGGCTGGTGCGGGCCGTGCGCGCCGCGCTGGCCGCCGCGATCCGTGCCGGCGGCACGACGCTGCGCGACTATGTCGGCACCGACGGTCATCCGGGGGACTTTCGCCACAAGCTCTACGTCTACGAGCGCGATGGCCGGCGCTGCCGCAGATGCGGTACGCTGATCCGCAGGATCACCCAGGGGCAGCGCTCGAGCTACTTCTGTCCGACATGCCAGCGCATCTGACGGCGTGGATCCGGCGGCACCCGCCCGTGAGCCGCCCATGAGCCGCGCGTGAGCCGCCCGTGAGCCGCGCAGGCAAGCGCGTCCTGTGCGCCGATCCGGTCATGGCGCGGCTGATCGAGGCGGTGGGCCCATACCGGTTGGTGGCGAGCTCGCAGCTCGCGCAGCACCTCGAGCACTCCCCGTTCGAGACGCTGGCGCGCGCCATCGCGCATCAGCAGCTGCACGGCAGCGCCGCCGCGAGCATCCTCGCGCGGCTGCAGGGGCTGTTCGGCGCGACGTTTCCGACGCCCGAGCGGCTGCTGCAGGCCGACCCGCAGCGACTGCGCGGCACGGGTTTCTCGTTCGCCAAGATCGCCGCGCTGCGGGACCTCGCGGCCAAGACGCTCGCCGGGGTGGTGCCGAGCGCGGCGCAGCTCGAGTCGCTCGCCGATCACGAGATCATCGAGCGGCTCACGGCCGTGCGCGGCATCGGCCGTTGGACCGTGCAGATGCTGCTGATCTTCCGGCTGCAGCGACCCGACGTGCTGCCGGTCGATGATTTCGGCGTACGCAACGGCTTTCGCCTCGCCTACGGATTGAAGGGCCTGCCCCTGCCGCGCGCGCTGGCCGAGTTCGGCGAGCGCTGGAGGCCCCACCGCAGCATGGCGGCGTGGTATCTGTGGCGCGCGGTCGAGCTCGAGCGGCGCGGTGCGTTGCCGCGCTGCCGGCGCCCGCCGCGCATCGCCACCCGCGCGCTCAGCGGCCGTAGCGCCGCTTGAGGGCCGTCTCGACGTTGGGGTGCACGAAGCTCGCGACGTCGCCGCCCAGAGCGGCGATCTCCCGCACCAGGGTCGAGGAGATGAAGGTGAATTTTTCCGTGGGGACCATGAAGACGGTCTCTATCTGCGGCTGCAGATGCCGGCCCATGTTGGTGAGCTGAAACTCGAACTCGAAATCCGACACCGCGCGCAGGCCGCGGACGATCACGCCGATCCCGCGCGAGCGCGCGAACTCCACGGTCAGACCGCTGTAGCCGAGCACCTCGACGTTGCCGAGGTCGGCGAGCGAGCCGCGCGCGAGCTCCACGCGCTCGGCGAGCGCGAAGGCCGGCGTCTTGTTGGGATTGGAGGCGATCGCGACCACGACGTGATCGAAGATCCTGGTGGCGCGCCGCACGATGTCCTCGTGACCCCGTGTGAAGGGATCGAAGGTTCCCGGATAGACGGCGCTGATGCCCATGGCTGCCCCTCCTCCCGCGCCCGTGCGCGCCTCGCGTCTCACGCCTCGGCGGGCGCGAGCAGATGATAACCGACCTCCCCGGCGCCACCCGCCCGCAGCTCGCGCCAGCCGGCCGGCAGCGCCGGCAGAGGCTCGCCACGCGCGTGCTCCAGGTAGATGCGCGCCTGGGCCGCGAGCCAGCCGCCGCGCTCGAGCGCGGCGATGGCGGCGGGCAGCTCGCCCGAGGCGAACGGAGGGTCGAGGAACACGATATCGAAGCACCGTGGCACGCCGCGCTCGCCGCGGCTCGCCTCCGACTGCAGAAACTGCAGCGCGCGGCCGCCGAGCACCCGCCACGTGCCGTCCGGCGCCGGCGCGCGTGTCTGCGCCTGCGGCGGCGGCGCTGGCAGCCGCTGTGCCTGCGGCGGCGTGCCCTGCCACTCGAGCAGCAGCCGCTCGAGCGCCTGCGCCGCGCGCGGCTGCTGCTCGACGAACACGACGCAGGCCGCGCCGCGCGACAGCGCCTCCAGGCCCAGCGCGCCGGAGCCGGCGTACAGATCCAGGCAGCGTGCGCCACGGGTGCGCTCCTGCAGCCAGTTGAACAGCGTCTCGCGTACGCGATCCGGCGTGGGGCGCAGCGGCAGCGCCGGAAAGCGGAATCTGCGCCCGCCCCAGTACCCGCCGATGATGCGCAGCCGCCGCTGCTCGCGAGCGGCGCGCGCGGGCCGTGGCGCAGGGCGCGGCGCGGGCCGCCCGGCCGCCGGGGAGCGCTCGCGCGAGGCTGAGTCCGCGCGCGGTGCAGAGCGCCGGCGTGGCCGTGAGCGTGGCGGCGGCACCATGGCGAGAGCCTAACGCACCCGCGGCATCGCCGGGGGGCGTGACGTGCGACAATCCCCTGCCATGTCCGCGGCGAATCTGCATGTCCGGCACTGACCCCCCGGAGGCGCGGACCTCCCGGCGGACCCCGGTGTCCCCGCAACCCCAGGCCCTCCCCGAGGCCCAGGAGTCCCGGGGCTTCCTCGCGCGGCTGCGCGCGCGCCTGAATCGTGGCGGCGCCTCGATCGCGCGTGACCTGCGCGCGCTGGTGCGCGGACGCAAAATCGATGCGGCCGTCCTCGAGGACCTGGAAACGCGATTGCTGACCGCCGACGTGGGCGTCGAGGCGACCACGGAGATCCTTTCCGACCTCAGCCGTCGCGCGGCGCGCCATGAGCTCGACGACGTGGAAGCGCTGCTGGCGGCGCTGCGTGAGCGGCTGACGCAGCTGCTCGCGCCCTGTGAGCAGCCCTTTGCGGTGAACCGCGCGGTGTGCCCCTACGTCGTGCTGGTGGTCGGGGTCAACGGCTCGGGCAAGACCACCAGCATCGGCAAGCTCGCGCAGCGGCTGCGCGCCGCAGGCTTGTCGGTCATGCTCGCGGCCGGTGATACGTTTCGTGCCGCGGCGGTCGAGCAGCTGTCCGTGTGGGCCGAGCGCACCGGCGCGCTGTTCAGCTCGCAGCAGACGGGCGCGGATCCCGGCGCGGTGATATTCGATGCCCTGCAGTCGGCGCAGGCACGGCGCGTCGACGTGCTGCTGGCCGACACCGCCGGCCGCCTGCACAGTCAGACGCACCTCATGGACGAGCTGCGCAAGATCAAGCGCGTGATCCAGCGCATCGAGCCGACCGCCCCGCACGAGGTGCTGCTGGTGCTCGACGCCAACCAGGGGCAGAACGCGCTCGCGCAGGCGCAGCAGTTCCATGCAGCCCTCGGAGTCACCGGCCTGGTGCTCACCAAGCTGGACGGCACCGCGCGCGGCGGCATCGTCGTGGCGATCGCACGTGCGCTGGCGCTGCCGATCCGCTTCGTCGGGGTGGGCGAGCGCGCCGAGGACTTCGGCGTCTTCAACGCACGCGCGTTCGCCGCCGCGCTGGTGGATGGGGCCACGGAAGCCGCCCTCGAGGACGGCTCCGCAGCCGATGCTGCCGGCGCTGCCGGCGCTCCCGCGGCCGCCGCGGCCGCCGCACGCGGACCCGGGGCATACTCCAAGTGATCCGCTTCGAGCGCGTCAACAAGCGCTATCCGAACGGTCGGGATGCGCTCTCGGACGTCAGCTTCGAGATCGCCGCCGGGGAGATGGCCTTTCTGACCGGCCGCACCGGGGCGGGCAAGAGCACCGTGCTCGGCCTCATCGCGTTGTTCGAGCGTCCGAGCCGCGGACAGGTCTGGGTCAACGGGCAGAACACCGCGAAGCTATCCTCCCGACGCATCCCGCGCCTGCGCCGCGGCATCGGCATCGTCTTCCAGGACCACCGCCTGCTGCGCGAGCGTCCGGTGTTCGACAATGTTGCCCTGCCGCTGATGGTCGCGAATGTGTCGCTGCGAGAGGTCGGCAAGCGCGTGCGCGCCGCGCTCGACCAGGTGGGGCTGCTCGGTCACGAGCGCGCCCTGGCGCACGAGCTGTCGGTGGGCGAGCAGCAGCGCGTCGGCATCGCGCGTGCGATCGTGAGCCATCCGCCGCTGCTCATCGCCGATGAGCCCACCGGCAACCTCGATGCAGCGCTCGCGGGCGAGATGATCGGATTGTTTCGCCGCATTCAGCAGACGGGCGCGACCGTGCTGATCGCCACTCACGACGTGGCGCTGGTGCGCGCCTCGGGCTGTCGCGAGCTGTCGCTGCGTGACGGCCTGCTGGCCGGCGCCCCCGGCGCCGAGGGCGCCGAGCCGCTGCCGGTCATCGTCGCGGTGCGCTGACGGCCGCGGGCGTCCGGGAGCGGCGGGTGAGCAGCACCATCGGCAACTGGGTGACGCGCCACGGACACGCGCTGCGCGCATCGCTCGGGCAGCTCGCACGCCACGGCGTGGCGAGCGCGCTGACCGTGCTCGCCATCGGGCTGGCGCTGGCGCTGCCGCTGGCGCTGCAGGTGCTGGTGGACAACGTCGGCGGGATCGGGGGGAGCCTCGCCGACTCGCTGGGGCTGTCGGTCTACATGAAGCCGCAGATCTCCGAGGCGGCGGCACGGCAGCTCGCGAGCGCGGTGCGCGCGCGGCGCGACGTCGCGCGCGTCACGCTGATCAGCGCGGCGCAGGGCCTGGCGATTCTGCGCCAGCAGCCGGATCTGGGCGCGGCGCTCGACGCGCTGTCCGGCAACGAAAACCCCCTGCCGAACGTGCTCGAGGTGCATCCGGCCGCCTCCGCCACCAGTCCGGCGCGCCTGGATGCCCTGCGGGCGGCGCTCGCGGCCGAGCCGGGCGTCGACACGGTGCAGCTGGATCGCGACTGGGCGCTGCGCTTCAACGCTATCATGGCGCTCGCGCGCCGGCTGCTGTGGCTGGGCGCCGTGCTGCTGGCGCTCGGCGTGCTGGTGGTGATCGGCAACACCGTGCGGCTGGAGATCCAGGGTCGGCGCGAGGAGATCGAGCTCACCAAGCTCGTCGGCGGCAGCAATGCCTATGCGCGGCGGCCGTTTCTGTACGCGGGGGTGCTCTATGGGGTCGTGGCCGCCCTGCTGGCCTGGGGGATCGTCACGGCCGTCTGCCTCGCGCTCGCCGACCCGGTGGGGCACCTGGCGGCGGCCTATGGCAGCCATTTTGCACTGCGGGGCCCGGACCGCCCCGAGATTGGCATCCTGATCGGCGCCGGGGCCCTGCTCGGCTGGCTGGGCGCGGCGATTGCCGCAGGACGGCAGATCGCGCGCATCCAGCCACGCCCGGCCTGAGGCCTGCTGGGCCCGCTGGCCGGGCGGTCAGAGGGAGCAGGGCGGCTGGACCGCAGAGGACTGGAACACGGGGGCCGATTAGCACTCTAAAGACGAGAGTGCTAAAATGCTCCACCGGAGGATTCCCCAGACGATGAACGCTCAGACCGCGCTGATTGCTCAGCAGACAGGGCTCGGCCTGGCCGGCCCGATCGGCAGTTTCGATGCTTACCTGGAGAGGGTGAGCCGTATTCCCGTGCTGTCGCGCGAGCGCGAGCAGGAGCTCGCGCGCCGCTTCCGCCGCCACAACGATCTGGCGGCGGCGCGCGAGCTGGTGCTCTCGCACCTGCGCTTCGTGGTGCACATCGCACGCGGCTACGCGGGCTACGGACTGCCGATGAACGACCTCGTACAGGAGGGCAACATCGGGCTCATGAAAGCGGTCAAGCGCTTTGACCCGAGCGTGGGCGTGCGCCTCGTCTCCTTCGCGGTGCACTGGATCCGGGCGGAGATCCATGAGCACGTGCTGCGCAACTGGCGGCTGGTGAAGATCGCCACGACCAAGGCGCAGCGCAAGCTGTTCTTCAACCTGCGCCGCCTGAAGAAGAACCTCTCCTGGCTGAGTCCCGAGGAGACGCGCGCGGTCGCGCAGGACCTGGGCGTCAGCACCGCCGAGGTGTCGGAGATGGAACGGCGGCTGTCGGCGCGCGACCTGCCGTTCGATGCCGGCGCCGGCGACACCGACGAGGAAGAGGGCTATGGACCGGCGGCGTACCTGCCGGCGCCCGACGCGGATCCGGCGGAGCAGGCCGAGCGCGAAGAGTGGGCGAGCACCTCATCCGAGCAGCTGTCCGCGGCCATGCAGCGGCTGGACGATCGCAGCCGCGCGATCCTGCAGCGCCGCTGGATGAGCGACGACAAGGCCACGCTGCACGAGCTGGCCGACGAGTACGGCGTGTCGGCCGAGCGCATCCGCCAGATCGAGGCGGGCGCGATCACGCGCCTGCGCGCGCTGCTGCCGGCTCCGGCCTGAGCGGCGCCGCGGCGGCGCTGTTCGAGCGCACCGCGGGCGTCCCCGCGCCGGCAGCCCCGACGGGCTTGAGAGCCGGCGCAGCCGGCGCGGCCGGCGCGGCCGGCGTACCGGCCCGCTCGAACACGAACTCCACCCGGCGGTTACGCATGCGCCCCTCGGGCGTATCGTTGCTCGCGATCGCCGCGGAGAGCCCCGCTCCCTGTGCCTGCAGACGCCGGGCGGCGATGCCCGCGCGCCGCAGCGCTGACAGCAGCGCCGCGGCGCGCTGCTGCGAGATGACCTGATTCAGACCGCGTCCGCCGATGTTGTCCGTGTAGACCTCGATCTGCGCGCCCAGTCGGCGGCGCACCCGCAGCAGCCGCTCGGGCACGGACAGCACGCGCGCGGCGAGCCTGTCGTGCCGCAGTGACTCGCTGTCGGGGGCGAACAGCACGTGTGCCGGCACGCGCAGGGTCACCGAATCGCTGGCGCGCAGTACCTCGATGCCCTCATCCCGCGGCAGCCGCGAGAGCTGCTGGCGCAGCTGCGCCTGAGCGCGATTGAGATCGCGCCGTACCGCCCAGGGAATCTGCGCCGCGGGCACCGGAGGGGTCGCCGGGGCCGCCCGCGCCGGGGCCGCCCGCGCGGGGGCCACGCGCGCCGCGGGAGCCGCGGGAGCCGCGGGGCCCTCTGCCAGACCCGAGACCGGCGCCACGGCGAGCGCGAGAATCAACAGCGTCAGGTGCGCCGGCATTGGCGCATCATGCATGAATTGACGTGCAATGGAGAGCCCCGCCATGAGCCCGCCAGATCGCCGCGCCGCCCGATCCGCGCGCCGCGCCGGCCACACCGTGCAGCCCACCGCGGGCGCGCAGGACGGCCCCGGCGCGGGCGAGCCGACGCTGGACGCGCTGGATTTCCTCGGCCTGGACGCCGAGCTCACCGAGGAGGAGCGCACGGTGCGCGACACCGTGGCGCGACTGGTGAGCGCGCGCGTGCTGCCGATCATCGCCGAGTGCTTCGAGAGCGCGCGCTTTCCGGCCGAGTTGATACCGGCGATCGGCGAGCTGGGACTGTTCGGCTCGAGCCTGCAGGGCCACGGCTGCGCGGGCCTCAATGCCACCAGCTACGGGTTGATCTGCCGCGAGCTCGAGCGCGGCGACAGCGCGCTACGCAGCCTGGTCTCGGTGCAATCGAGCCTGTGCATGTACCCGATCGACGCCTACGGCAGCGAGGCGCAGCGCGAGCGCTGGCTGCCGGCGATGGCCCGTGGGCAGAGCATCGGGTGCTTCGGGCTGACCGAGGCCCACGGCGGCTCCGATCCGGGGCACATGCGCAGCGTCGCGCGTCGCGCCGGCCCGGACTGGGTGCTGAACGGCTCGAAGATGTGGATCACCAACGGCCCGATCGCGCACGTGGCGCTGGTGTGGGCGCAGACCCCCGAGGGGGTGCGTGGCTTTCTGGTGGAGCGCGGCACGCGCGGCTTCAGCGCCCGGGAGGTGCAGCACAAATTCAGCCTGCGCGCCTCCAGCACCGGCGCACTGTTCTTCGATGAGGTGCGGCTGCCCGCGGAGGCGATGCTGCCGGGGGCGCTGGGCCTGCGTGCCCCGCTCTCCTGCCTGTCGCATGCGCGCTTCGGCATCGGCTGGGGTGCGCTCGGGGCAGCTCAGGCCTGCCTGGCCGAGGCGCTGGAGCACTGTGGGCAGCGCGTGCTGTTCGGCCGGCCGCTCGCCCACACGCAGGCGGTGCAGATCCGCCTGGCGGAGATGGTGCGCGCGCTCGCGACGGCGCAGCTGCTCGCCCTGCACCTGGCCCGCCGCAAGGATCTGGGCGAGCTCGACCCCGCACCGATCTGCCTGGGCAAGTGGCACAGCTGCCGCGTTGCGCTCGACATCGCGCGCGAGTGCCGCGACCTGCTCGGCGCGGCGGGCATCAGCGCCGAGCATGTGTCGATCCGGCACCTGCTGAACCTGGAGAGTGTGGTCACCTACGAGGGCACCCAGACCATTCACCAGCTGGCCGTGGGCAGGGCCGTCACGGGAGTCGCGGCATTCTGAGCCGCGAGCGCTGCCGGCCGCAGGCCTTCGGGGGTGTGGGACAGAGGGTGTGATCCATGCCACACTTTGCCGCCGGCCACCGGTGAGGCGTGACATCCTGGAGCCCCCGCGGTGAAAAATTCCCGTGTCACGCTATGGCCTTAACTCGAGCGTCGCGCTATCATCCACGCTGATTGTTGCGCTGCATACAGTTGCAGCGATAATCTGACAGTCACGATTCCGCCGGTCAACGGAAGAACTCAGGCTGTCGGGCGGACACAGGCCGCGGTGGTCGAGATTTTTGCCGGCCGCCGCGAGCCGCTGGCGCGAATTGACGCGCTCGTCCCACGTTTTTGGGACAGGCCCATTGGGCCCGCGACTCAGGCCTGCGGCATATTGGCGGTCCGCTCGCGATGGACCTGTGCGTTTGCGAAGATTGAACCCCGCGCGAGCGGGGTTTTTTTTCGATGATAGCCATCTCGCCACAAGAGCCAGCGGATCCGGCCGAGCGACTGCGCATCGCAGGACTGACCGGCGTGGACGCGGGCCTGGAGATCGCCGGCCCGGGAAGCCGCAGCTACGCCTTCCTGATCGACTGGCAGATCCGCGTGCTCGCGGCGCTGGCCTGGGTGTTCGTGGGCCTGCTGAATCCCGGGGGACTGCTGGGCCCGCGCTCGGGAGGGCACAGCCTGTTCATGTACGCGGTGGTGGCTCCGGCGGTGTGCATCTATGTGTTCTATCACCCGGTGCTCGAGGTGCTGATGCGCGGGCGCACCCCCGGCCTGCGCCGCGCGGGACTGCGGCTCGTCACGCGCAGCGGCGGCACACCCGGTACCGGGGCGCTGCTGATCCGCAATGTCTTTCGCCTGATCGACAGCGCGCCGGCCTTCTACATGATCGGCCTGCTGTGCTGTTTCCTGACCGAGCAGCGCGTGCGCATCGGCGATCTGGCCGCCGGCACGCTGCTGGTCGTGGACCACGCCGCGCCCGGTGCCGCGCTGGCCGAGCTCGGTGGGACACTCGGCCGGGCGGGCGCGGGCGCTCTGGCGCCCGAGGCCGCAGAGCTGGTGCTGGAGCTGCTCGAGCGCTGGAGCGCCCTGCAGCCCGAGCGCCGCTGCGCCCTCGCGCGCGACCTGCTCGCGCGCCTCGACCGGCCCGAATCCGCGCCGCGCGACACCTGGAGCGAGGCGCAGCTGCACACCCGGCTGCGCGAGCTGCTGCCCGCCGATGAGCACGCATGAGTGCCGGCGCGCCCGATGCTAGCCCGCAGGCCGGCGCGGCCGCTGAGCGCACGCGGCGCGATGCAGCGGCCTGGGTCAAGGCGCGCTCGCCCGCCTGGAGCGCCTGGCTCGCCGCGGCGCGCGCCTCCCCGGCGCCCGGCAGGCGCGCCGCTCTCGACCTCTCCCAGGCGCAGCGCGACGTCGAGCGCTATCGCGCCCTGGCGCGCGATCTGGCGACGGCGCGGCGGCTGCTGCCGGGCACGCGCACCAGCGCGGGACTCGAGGCGCTGTACCTGCAGGCCCACGCCGAGATCGATCGCGCCCCGCGCTGGTCGGGCGCGGCGCTGCTCGCGCTGCTGCGCGACGAGATCCCCGCGATCGTGCGGGCGCTGCGCCCCACGATCCTGTGGATCGCGGCGCTGATGATCGTGAGCGCCGCGGCCGGCTGGTGGCTGATCGGCACCTATCCGGAGCTCATCAGCCTGTTCGCCAGTGCCCGGATGATCGACGACGTCGAGCATGGGCGGCTCTGGACGCAGGACCTGCTCAACGTGGTGCCCTCCTCGGTGCTGTCGATCGGCATCCTGTCGAACAATATCGCGGTCACGCTGACGGTGTTCTGCAGCGGCATCTTCCTCGGACTGGGGGTGTGCTACCTCGTGGCGCTCAACGGACTGATGCTCGGTGCCGCGTTCGCCTTCACGCACCAGCACGGTCTCGCCACCGCGCTGCTGACCTTCGTGCTGGCGCACGGACCGGTGGAGCTGTCGGTGATCTGTATCGCCGGCGCCGCGGGCATCGCCGTGGGCGAGTCGCTGCTGCGTCCCACGCTGCCGTCGCGACGCGAGTCCTTCGAGCGCACGGCGCGGCGCGTGGGCCGCGTGCTGCTCGCCTGTGCGCTGCTGCTGGTGGTGTGCGGGTTCATCGAAGGATTCATCTCGCCCGATCCGCGCATACCGCTGCTCGCGCGGGCGGTGATCGGCGCCGGCTACTGGTGCCTGATGCTGCTGTTCCTGAGCGGGCGGCTGCTGGGGTGGACGCGCGCGCGCGCCGGCTAACCGACCTTGCGGCGCTGGCGGAAGCGCACATAGGCCTCGAGCACCGCCTGCTCGAGCGCCCGCGGTCGCGCCAGCACCGCGGCCGCGCCGAGCGCGCGCAGCGCCTGCACGTTGCGCGTCACCGCGGCGCAGTACTCCTGCGCCGCCAGCGCGCGATAGGCCCCCAGATCATCCCCGACCGACTCATACGCCAGACGCTGCGCGCTCTCGCTGTCCACTCCGGCGAGGAACGGCAGGTGCTTGGGCAGCAGCAGCCGCACCGCCGCCGCGAGCTCCCCGAGGGCGCTCGGCTCGTCCAGGTCGGTCAGAAAGATGACCAGACTGCGCCGCTGCAGCAGCGCGCGCGCCCGCAGCGCCGCCAGCGCCGGATTGCCGTCGCCCGTGTGCACGCGCGCGGCGGTGAGACACGCGCGCACGCGTGCCACCGCGGCCGTGCCCCGTCCCGGGGCCACCGCCGCCAGCGGCCGCTCGGCGTACAGCACCAGTCCCACGCTGTCATCCAGCGCTGCCGCGCGCTCCGCGAAGCGCGCCGCCACGTTCGCATACAGCGCCAGTCGATCGGTGTCCCCCGCCCGCAGGCCGCTCGCGCGCCCCGCATCCACCGCGAGCACGATCTCCAGGTGCTGGTCCTCGGAGTAGTCGCGGCTGATCAGCCGGCCGCGCCGCGCGCTCGCCTTCCAATCGACGGCGCGCGGCGGGTCGCCGCGCCGATAGTCACGCAGCTGCAGAATCTCCGCGCCCGCTCCCAGCCGCAGCGCCGCGCGCTCGCCGCGCAATCCCGTGCCGGCCGCGCGCTCGTGCGCCTGCAGCACGTCGGGCACCACCTGCACGTGACAGGTGCTCGCCAGCCGCTCGGACCACCAGGCGAGCCCCAGCACCCCGCCGAGGCGCCCGGACATCGCCGGCCACTCAAAGCCGCCGAGGCGCCGCGCCGTAGCGCTGAGCTCGAGGGCGCCGGGCACGCGCACGCTGCGCACGGCCCGGTTCATGGCGATCTGTGCGGGTGCCGCGGGCGCGAGCTGCAGCGTCAGCGCACGCGGCCGTGCGGGTCCCAGCAGCAGGCGCAGCGGCGTTGCCCGTCCCAGGAACCAGCGCTGCGCGGTCTGCACCTGCAGCGTCGGGGCGGCGCGCGCCGCCTGCCAGCCTTCGTAGGCCAGACCGAGCAGCAGCAGCCCCGCCGGAATGCGCCACAGCCGCTCGAGCGCGCCACCGCTCCACAGCCCGAGGATGGCCAGCACGCCGGTGGCGAGCACCAGCAGCAGCGCGTTACGCCGCAGACTCATGGGGCCGGGGCCGCCTCACCGCGATGCGCGCGCAAGCTCACCGCGGCACCGGCACCTGCTCGAGCAGCCGCCGCGCCAGCGACTGCTCGGTGGCGCCTTCCAGCAGCGCCTCGCTGGAGAGCACCAGACGGTGCGGCACCACCCACGGCCACACGCTCTTCACATCATCGGGCGTGACATACTGCGCCCCGCGCAATCCCGCCGCCACGCGCGCGGCGCGCAGCAGTGCCAGCGCGCCACGGGTGGAAAGACCCAGGGTGATCTGCGCGTGCTCGCGCGATGCCTTGGCCAGATCGAGGATGTAGGCGCTGAGCGCCGCGGCGACGTGAATCGCGTCAGCCTGCGCCCGCGCCGCATCCAGCGCGCCGGGGACCACCGCCGCTGCGGCTGCGGGCGCGCGGCCCGCCAGCGCCGCGGTGGCTGCGGCGGCTGCCGTGGCCGCAGCGCCCGCAGCGCCCTCGACGCCACCGTAGCGCGAGAGCACCGCCAGCTCGTCCTCGCGCTGCGGGTAGGGCAGCTCCAGGCGCAGCATGAAGCGGTCCAGCTGTGATTCGGGCAGCGGATAGGTGCCCTCGAAATCGCGCGGGTTCTGCGTCGCGACCACGAAGAAGCCGGCGGGCAGCCGGTAGAGCTGCCGCTCCACGGACACCTGACGCTCCTCCATCGCTTCCAGCAGCGCCGATTGCGTCTTCGGGCCGGCGCGATTGATCTCGTCGAACAGCAGCACGTCGGCGAACAGCGGGCCGGGATAGAACACGAAGCCGCGGCCGGCGCCCTCCTCGCCGCCAGCACCCTCGCCGCCAGCGCTCTCGCCGCGGCGCGCCGCCTCGCCGCGGCCGCCGCCCTCGTGGATGTGCACGCCGATGATGTCCGCCGGCATCAGGTCCGCGGTGCCCTGGATGCGCCGGAAGCTGCCGCCGAGCGCCGCGGCCAGCGCCTTGCTGAGCAGCGTCTTGCCCAGGCCCGGGGCGCCCTGCACGAGCACGTGCCCGCGCGCCACCACCGCGATCGTCAGCGCGCGGATCATGTGCCGCATGCCGATGACGCTCCTGCCGAGCGTGTCCTGCAGAACCGCTTCCAGTTGCTCGAGCGCAGTGCTCATCCGATGCTCCTTCGAAGGCGTGCCAGTAGATTGTGCAGGCGCGTCAGGCTCACGCGCTCACCGGCGGCAACGCGCGCCTCGCGCTCGCGCAGCGCCGCCAGCGCTGCGGGCGGCACTGCGGGCTGCGACGCGAGCCACTCCCAGGGCGGCGTGCCGTCCTGTGCCTGGCGCAGCCGGCGGTGGATCTCGTCAAAAAAATTCCTCAGCAGCCCCCGCGCCGCTTCCTCGCCGGACACCCGGGCGCTGAAGAAGCGCCCGCTGGCATCGATCAGCGCCGTCTCGTCCACCGGGCACCAGGCCCCCGGCCGGCTGCGCAGCGCCTGCGAGCCCAGCACCCACACCAGCCACATGCCGAGGATCCACCACAGGGTGGCGTGCAGCCGCGGGTCGGCGAAAAACGCCTGCGGGTCGTAGAAGTTCACCAGCCCCTGGTGCGCATCGTCGAAGATCACCCGGCCCGTGGGCGAGCGCGACCACGCGATGATGTTGGCGAGCAGCCGCGCGTTGTCCGCGTGATCGATCTGCCCATTGCTGAAGGCCGCGGCGAACGCGCACACGATCTGCAGTCCGGCGCGGCGCGGTGCCACCCACATCACGGCGTCGCGTGCACCCGGCGCCTGCCGCGCGGCGATCGCCAGCGCCGTCATGCCCGGGCCCGGCGCACCGACCCAGATCGACGCGGGCAGCTGCGACACGTCCTCTACGCGCTGTACGCCCGCGAGCAGCGCCGAGCGGCCGAGCGGCACGATCCGCAGCGTGGTCGGCCCCGCCAGCGAGCGCAGCGTCTGCGCGCGCGTCGGCTCGCGCACGGCGAAGCTGAAGCGCGTCATGCGCGCGAGCTCCGCGAGCAGCTGCGGCCCCGCCGCGCTCGCCCAGCGTGGCGTATCGTCCAGCGCCGCCAGCACCACCAGGGTATTGCCCCGCTCCACCCAGCGCCCGAGCGCATATCCCTCCGCCCGGTTCATCGGCAGGCGCTGCGGCAGACTCGCGATCAGCACGTTGCCGGTGCCGGCTCCTCCGAACCGGTCGAGCTGGTCGTAGCGCGCGCGCAGGCTCTGCACCGGGATGTGCGTCAGCCGCAGCCACTGCCACGCCCCGGCGAGCCCCTCGGGACCGCTCTCGGTGCTCAGCGGCGGCGCCGCGCCGCCGGGGGATGCCGGCTTGGGAAAGAACAGCGCATAGAACACGGCCAGCGCGCCGACCACCAGCAGCAGTGTCACCGCGCGCTGCCTCATGGTGCCTGCCTCATGGTGCCTGCCCTCCGGCGGGCGGGCCGCGCGGCGCGAGCAGCTGCGCATACAGCGTCCTGCCCTCGTCCGCCACCGCGGGCCACTCATCCGACCGCAACGCGCCCGCCCCATAGCGGTCGCGCTCGGCCAGGTGCGCCAGGCGCGCGAAACGGCCGCGCTGCTGCGCATCGTCGAAGGCACCGCGCTCGCCGAGCTCGCGATAGGTCAGCGCGCGCTCGGACGTCAGGCGACCCGAGCGCAGCAGCGCCTGCACCAGCAGCCGCAGCAGCAGAATCGCGCGCTCGGCGAGCGGCGAGCCTTCCAGCTCCGCGAGGTCGCCCGGTCCCGCCGCCGGCGCCGGCGCCGCCGAGGCGTGCGTGTGCGCCGCGCGGCGCGCGCGGCGCACGGGCGACCCCGGCAGGCCCGCGGCGCGCAGCTCGCGCCCGATGATCCACACCGCCATCAGCAGCACCGCCGCGGTGGTGGCGTACAGCATCACCCGCAGCACCCACTGAGGGATCGACAGCTGCTGCAGCAGCTGCTGCAACCAGTCCGCCCCCGCCGCGCCCGGCTGACCGAGCCATTGCTCGATGCGCTCCTCCAGTGCCCGCCACCAGCTGCGTGGGGGCGTCGGGGGTGTCTGTAAGCGCGCCAGCACCAGGGGCAGCATCGCCACATTGGGTGCGACGCTCGGCATGGGCGCGCCGTAGCGCTGCGCCATGCGCAGCACGTCCTGCAGCGCGGCGCTATCGAGCCGCCGTTTGCCGATGTCGATCTGCGCGGCGAGCCCGAGATCGGCGAGCGCCCGCGCCACCGCGGGACAGCGGGCGGCCAGATCCGTGTCCGGCTCGGCCGGTGCTCCCGCGGCAGCCGTCGCCGCGACGCACTGCTGCAGCACCTGCAGGCTCGCGGCCGCGCTGTCGCGCGTGGATGCGGCAGCGCCGGCAGCGCCGGCGGGGCCGGACACCGGCGCCGGCAGCGCCGCTGCCCCCGCCACTGCCGCTGCCGCTACTCCCGCTACCGCCAGCGCCAGCAGCAGCGCAGGGCCACGGCGCCGTGCGCCACGCGCTGGCAGCGGCACGCTCAGGCCGGCTGCAGCGTGCTCACGCGCGCCGCCAGATCTCCGCCGTCGCGACGTAGCCGCAGGTCGTGATACATCGCCACCAGCACCACCGTGAGCATCGGCATGGTGAAGATGCCGACCACCACGGTGATCAGCTGCGTGGCCAGCAGCGCCATCCCCGGATCGGTCCTGAGGAACACCAGTCCGACGCCCGCGGCCGCGCCGCCCACGAGCGACAGCACCCAGATGATGACGACCGCCACACCGACCGTGACGGAGGCGCGCCACCAGTTGCGCTCCACCAGCGTCCAGCTCCTGCGCAGAGCCTCGAGCGGTCCGATGTCTTCGGCGACCAGCGCCACCAGCCACAGCTGCAGCTGCCCCCACAGCCAGATGGCCGGCACGATCAGCAGGATCAATCCGACCGTCAGCGCCACGGCCCACACGAACGCAGCGGCGATCATGCTCGGCAGGCGCCGCAGCGCGAACCCCACCGCCGCGGCCAGCGTTTCATCCCCGCCGGTGGCGATGGCGTTCTGGCGCGCGATCAGTGCCGCGCGCACCACCAGCCACGTGAGCGTCACCAGCACGTCCGACACCCACAGCCCGGGCGTGTGCTCGACGGCCTGCAGGCGCGTCAGGGCCGCCGCGAAGCCCGCCGCGCCCGTGGCCGAGCGCAGTGCGCCGAGTGCTCCCATGTGCAGCGTGGCGTACACGCCGAACGCGCCGCTGAGCGCCCCGCCGATCAGCGCCAGCACCCAGCAGCGCGAGAACGAGGCACGGTACAGCCTCACGGCGTCATCGAGCACTCCGCCGATCGTGCGCGGTGCGGTAGGTCGAATGTACATGCGTAGCTCCTTCAATGGCGCTGTGCGAACTCCCGGGCGCGGTGCGCGCACCCGCGTAAACGCCGTGCGCGCACTCGCGTAACGCTGTGCACGAACAAGGTAGCAGATCGCACCGGCCCTGCCACGAGCCGCGCATCACGCTGCGCCAACCCGGTCCAGAACCCGTGCACAATTCGGGCTCCGGGGGGGGGTCACAGCACGGCGCGCCCGGAGGGTGAGTCGTGATGCGGCACCGCCTCGATGTCGGGCAGCAGGCCGCCGAGCAGTCCGATCAGCGGCAGGTAGGCGCACACCCGATAGATGAACTCGATGCTGGTCGCGTCGGCCAGCACGCCCAGCAGCGCCGCCCCGACCCCGCCGATGCCGAAGGCAAAGCCGAAGAACAATCCGGAGATCATGCCGACCCGGCCGGGCATGAGCTCCTGCGCGTACACGACGATGGCCGGGAAGGCCGATGCCAGGATCAGACCGATGAGCACCGTGAGAGGGCCGGTCCAGGCGAGACTCGCGTGCGGCAGCAGCAGCGTGAAGGGCAGCGGGCCGAGGATCGACGCCCAGATGACGTAGCGGCGCCCGAAGCGATCACCCAGTGCTCCGCCGAGCACGGTGCCCACCGCGGCCGCGCCCAGGAAGGCGAACAGGTAGAGCTGGGCGCTGCGCACCGACAGCCCGAAGCGATGCATCAGGTAGAAGGTGTAGTAGCTGCCCAGGCTGGACAGATAGATGTACTTGGAAAACACCAGCGCCAGCAGCACGACGAGGGCGCGTGTCGTGGCGCGCCGTGGCAGTGTTCTGATGGCCGCGAAGCCGCGCGTCGCGGCGCGCCGCAGGCGCTCCAGGCCATGATGGCGATACCAGACACTCACGCTCCACAGCACCGCTCCGGACAGCAGCGACAGCAGCGCGAAGAACGCGAGGCTCGACTGGCCCCAGCGCACCACCACCAGCGCCGCGGCCAGCGGGCCGAGCGCCTGGCCGGTGTTGCCGCCGACCTGGAACAGCGACTGCGCCAGGCCATGGCGGGCGCCGGCAGCCATGCGCGCGACGCGCGAGGACTCGGGATGGAACACCGAGGAGCCCACACCCAGCAGCGCCGCTCCGAGCAGCAGCCATCCGTAGCTGTGGGCGACCGCAAGCACCTCCAGCGCAGCCAGCGAGAACACCGCTCCGACCGGCAGTGCGAGCGGCGAGGGCCGCCAGTCCGCGTACAGCCCGACGAGCGGCTGCAGGAGGGAGGCGGTGGACTGCGCCACGAGCGTGATCAGCCCCACCTGCAGGAAGCTCAGCCCCAGCTGCGCCTTGAAGTTCGGATAGATCGACGGCAGCAGCGACTGCATCATGTCGTTGAGCAGGTGGCAGAAGCTGATCGCCAGAATGACCCGGTAGGCGGTCTGTTCCGCGTGTGCCGCTGCGACCCCCCGTCCCGCGGCGGCGTGCACCGCCCTTGGGCGCCTACCCTGCAAGCTCGTCGGCTCCTGCATGATCCCCCAGCCGCGGCGCTGCGCGCGCCGCCGTACCGATCGCTGCGGCCGTGCCGGCCGCGCCGGCTCAGTGAAACAGGTCCCGAACCCTGCTGAAGAACGAGCGCGAGCGCAGGTGCCGCAGCAGCCGCGTCCACTGGTCCTCGGCGAGCAGCTTGCGTTGCATCTGCCGCTCTTCCTTCTTCATCAGCTCGAGCACGCGGTCGTCCTCGTCCCGCTCCAGCCAGTAGCCGTGCTGGTGCGGGCACATCTCGAGGGTCAGATCATAGAAGCGATAGCGGAAGCTCTGCAGCGCTGCGCCGCAGACGGGGCACGGGTGTGTGGTGGCGGCCGCGCTGACCACCAGCGTGCCCTTGGCGTGCTCGCCGAAATCGAACGCCTCGTCCTCGAGCTCCTCGAGCTCGGGATACTCGAGCCACATGCCCTTGCAGGACGGGCAGGCGTTGACCGGCAGCTTGTGCCGCTTCTCGGGCACGAGGTCCACATGGCACCTGGGGCACTTCAAGCTCATCTCCGCGGCGCGCGCACTGCACCCCTCGCGTCGTTCGTCGACGCGGGCGTCGAGCCGAGGGCACGGCGAGGGCAGGGCGGATTGCGCCCGGGAGTATAGCACCCGTCACTCCGCCGCCGCCGTGCCGCCCTGCAGCGCGATGGCGTCGCCGCGCTCGCCCCCGGAGTGACCGCCCCATCCACCGCGGCGCTCGATGTCCGGCAGGAATGCCGTGAGTAATCCTATCAGCGGCAGATAAGCGCACACACGGTAGACGAACGCGATGCTGGTCGCGTCCGCCAGCGCCCCGAGCACTGCGGCGCCCAGGCCGCCGATACCGAAGGCGAAGCCGAAGAACACCCCGGAGATCATGCCCACCTTGCCGGGCACGAGCTCCTGCGCGAACACCACGATCGCGGGAAAGGCCGAAGCGAGGATCAGTCCGATCATGACCGTCAACGGTCCCGTCCACGCGAGGCTGGCGTGCGGCAGCAGCAGCGTGAAGGGCAGCGGGCCGAGGATCGAGGCCCAGATGACGTAGCGGCGGCCGAAGCGATCGCCGATGGGCCCGCCAAGCAGCGTACCGGCGGCCACCGCGGCCAGGAACACGAACAGGTGCAGCTGCGCGCTGCGCACCGAGACGCCGAACGTGCGGATCAGATAAAAGGTGTAGTAGCTGGTCAGGCTCGCCAGATAGACGTACTTGGAGAAGATCAGCGCCACCAGCACTGCGATGCCCTTGAGCGCGGTGCGTGTCGGGACCTGCGCCCCTTCGAGCCGTCGCGCGACCCCGCTGTGCAGGCGGGCGAGACCATGGTGCCGGTACCACAGGCCCACGTTCCACAGCACCGCGCAGGACAGCAGCGCCAGCAGCGCGAAGAACGCGAGGCTCGACTGACCCCAGCGCAGCACCACGATCGCCGCCGCCAGCGGGCCCAGCGCCGAGCCGACGTTGCCGCCGACCTGGAAGAGCGACTGCGCGAGGCCATGCCGGCGTCCCGCGGCCATGCGCGCCACGCGCGAGGATTCCGGGTGAAACACCGACGAGCCCACGCCGAGCAGCGCGGCGCCGAGCAGCAGCGGCCCGTAGTCGTGCGCCATCGACAGCCCCACCAGCCCGGCAAGCGTGAACAGCGTGCCTCCCGGCAGGGCCAGCGGCGTCGGTCGGCGGTCGGCGAACAGGCCGACGATCGGCTGCAGAATCGACGCGGTCACCTGGTAGCACAGCGTGACCAGTCCGATCTGGACGAAGCTGAGGTGGAACTGCGCCTTGAGGTTCGGATAGATCGACGGCAACAGCGACTGCATCATGTCGTTGAGCAGGTGACAGAAGCTGATCGCCAGGATGACCCGATAGACGGTCTGCTCGATGGCCTGCGCGCTCGCTCCGGTCCCGCCCCACGCGCTGCCGGTGCGTCCAGTCACCCGTTCCTGCATCGAAGAACCTGCAGAGCGGCGGCCCGCTCAGACGATCTCCAGGTAGTCGAGGATGCCGCGCGCCGCCTCGCGGCCTTCGAATACCGCGGTGACCACCAGGTCCGAGCCGCGCACCATGTCCCCGCCGGCGAAGACCTTGGGGTGCGAGGTCTGGAACGGTCGCTCGGCCGACGCCGAGACGCGCACCCGGCCGCCCGGATGCAGCGCGATGCCGTGGTCCGCGAACCAGTCCGGCGGGCTCGGCTGAAAGCCGAAGGCCACCACCACCGCGTCGGCGGGAATGATCTGCTCGGAGCCGGGCACGTTCTCGGTGAGCCGCCGGCCGCGTGGACCGGGCCTGCCCAGACGCGTCTGCACCACCTTCACGCCCTCGACGTGGCGGTGGCCGAGGATCTCGATGGGCTGGCGGTTGAACAGGAACTCCACCCCCTCTTCCTTGCTGTTCTTGTAGTCGCGGCGCGAGCCGGGCATGTTGGCCTCATCGCGCCGGTAGGTGCAGCTCACCGATTCGGCGCCCTGGCGGAGCGCCGTGCGGTTGCAGTCCATGCCGGTGTCCCCGCCGCCGAGCACCACCACGCGCTTGCCCGCGAGGTCGATGAAGCGCTCCTCGGCGCCCGGCAGCCCGAGCAGCCGGTTGATGTTCGAGATCAGATACGGCAGCGCCTCGTAGACCCCGGGCAGGCTCTCGCCCGGAAAACCGCCCTTGACGTAGGTGTAGGTGCCCATGCCGAGAAACACCGCGTCGTACTCGGCCAGCAGCGCCTCGAAGGACAGGTCGCGCCCGATCTCCACGCCCAGACGGAACTCGACTCCCATGCCCTGCAGGATCTCGCGGCGCGTCTCGACCACCTGCTTGTCGAGCTTGAAAGGGGGAATACCGAAGGTCAGCAGCCCGCCGATGCGCGCCTGGCGGTCGAACACCACCGGCCGCACGCCGTTGCGCACCAGGATATCCGCGCACCCCAGGCCCGCCGGACCCGCGCCGATCACCGCGACGCGCCGGTCGGTCCAGCGCACCCCCGACATGTCCGGGCGCCACCCCTGCCTGAGCGCCTCGTCGGTGATGTACTTCTCGATCGAGCCGATCGTGACCGCCCCGAGCCCGTCGCTGAGCGTGCAGGCGCCCTCGCACAGCCGGTCCTGCGGGCAGATGCGGCCGCAGACCTCCGGCAGGGAATTGGTCTGATGCGACAGCTCCGCGGCCTCGAGCAGTCTGCCTTCCGAGATCAGTGACAGCCAGTTCGGAATGTAGTTGTGCACCGGGCACTTCCACTCGCAGAACGGATTGCCGCACGACAGGCAGCGTCCCGCCTGCTGTGCGGCGCCATGCGCATCGAACGGCGCATAGATCTCCTGAAACACACGCACGCGCTCGGACACCGGCATCTTGTCCGGCTCGCGCCGCTCGAACTCCAGAAACTGCAGTGTCTTTTCAACCATGTCGCTTCAGTGGCGCTCGCTCCAGTGGCGCTTGCTCCAGTGGCGGTGGCTGCCGTGGCGGTCGCGGCCGAGATCGCTGCCTGCTCACCCGGCCCGCACGCTGGCGCCCGCAGCCCGGGTCGCTACGCCGCGCGCCGCAGATCCTCGATCAGCGAGTCGATCGAGGCGGCCTTCGGCTTGACCAGCCAGAAGTGACCGATGTAGGAGCGCAGATCATTGAGGATCTCGTCGGCCCACACGCTGCCGGTCTCGGCGATGTGTGCTCGCAGCAGCTCGCGCAGGTACTGCGTATTGGCGTCCATGTTCTGGTGCGTGAGTCGGTGGATATCGATCAGCTCGTGGTTGTAGCGGTCGACGAAGTCGTGGCCGAGGTCCAGCACGTAGGCGAAACCGCCGGTGAAGCCGGCGCCGAAGTTCAGCCCGGTGCGGCCGAGCACGCACACCACGCCGCCGGTCATGTACTCGCAGCAGTGATCGCCGGCGCCCTCGATGACCGCGACCGCCCCCGAGTTGCGCACGGCGAAGCGCTCGCCGGCCTGGCCGGCGGCGAACAGCTGCCCGCCGGTGGCGCCGTACAGGCAGGTATTGCCCATGATGACGGTCTCGCGCGCGACGAAGCTCGCCGCGCGCGGCGGCCGCAGCACCAGCCGCCCGGCGGCCATGCCCTTGCCGACGTAGTCGTTGGCGTCCCCCTCGAGGTACAGGTGCAGCCCGCCGGCGTTCCACACCCCGAAGCTCTGGCCGACCGAGCCGCTGAGCCGCACCAGCAGCGGCGCATCCTGCATGCCGTAGTTGCCCCAGCGCCGCGCGATCTCGCCCGACACGCGCGCGCCGATGGAGCGATGGAAGTTCTTCACCTCATAGTGCCAGCTGCCGCCGCTGCGCGCGCCGATCGCGGGCAGCATGTCGGCCACCATGCGCTCGGCCAGCTCGCCCTTGTCGAACGGCGCGTTGGAGGGCTCGACGCAGAACTGCGGGCGATCGGACACCAACCCTTCGGCCAGCAGCAGCGGCGAGAGGTCGAGCTTGCGCTGCTTGGGGGTCTCGCCGCGCTGCGCCTGCAGCAGCTCCGTGCGCCCGATGAGATCCTCCATGCGGCGCACCCCGAGCGCCGCCATCCATTCGCGGCACTCCTGCGCCACGAAGCGGAAATAATTGATCGCCATCTCCGGCAGGCCGGTGAAGTACTTCTCGCGCAGCACCGGATGCTGCGTGGCCACGCCGGTGGCGCAGTTGTTGAGGTGACAGATGCGCAGATACTTGCAGCCGAGCGCCACCACCGGCGCGGTGCCGAAGCCGAAGCTCTCGGCGCCCAGGATCGCCGCCTTGATGACGTCGAGGCCGGTCTTCAGCCCGCCGTCGGTCTGCACGCGCACGCGGTGGCGCATGTCGTTGGCGCGCAGCGTCTGATGGGTCTCGGCAAGCCCGAGCTCCCAGGGGGTGCCGGCGTACTTGATGGAGGACAGCGGGCTCGCGCCCGTGCCGCCGTCGTGGCCGGAGATGGTGATGAGATCGGCATAGGCCTTGGCGACCCCGGCGGCGACGGTGCCGACGCCGGGCTCGGCCACCAGCTTGACCGACACCAGCGCCTGCGGATTGACCTGCTTCAGATCGAAGATCAGCTGCGCCAGATCCTCGATCGAGTAGATGTCGTGGTGCGGCGGGGGCGAGATCAGACCCACTCCGGGGCGCGCGAAGCGCAGGCGCGCGATCATCTCGTTGACCTTGTGGCCCGGCAGCTGTCCGCCTTCCCCGGGCTTGGCGCCCTGCGCGATCTTGATCTGCAGGACCTCGGCGTTCGTCAGGTACTCCGGCGTGACGCCGAAGCGTCCGGACGCGACCTGCTTGATCTTGGAGTTGCGCTCGGTGCCATAACGCGCCGGATCCTCGCCGCCCTCGCCGGAGTTGGAGCGGCCGCCGAGGCGGTTGAGGGCGATGGCCAGCGCCTCGTGCGCTTCGGGCGACAGTGCGCCGAGCGACATGCCGGCGCCGTCGAAACGCGCCAGCACCGCTTCCAGCGGCTCGACCTCCTCGAGCGGCACGGGGGCGGCGTTCGGGCTGCCCGGGCCGGCGAGCCTGAGGGCCAGCAGGTCGCGCAGCGCCGAGGCGGGCCGCTCGTTGACCAGGCGCGCGAACAGCTGGTAGCGCTCGTATTCGCCCGACACCACCGCGGCCTGCAGCGCCGCGACCACATCGGGGTTGTACATGTGGTACTCGCCGCCGTGCACGAACTTGTAGATGCCGCCCTGCTCCACCGGCACGCGCGGGTTCCAGGCGCGCATCGCCAGATAGCGCACGTCGCCCTCGAGGTCGCTGAAGTCCGCCCCCTGCACGCGGCTGGTGGTGTGGCGGAAGCACAGGTCCACCACCTCGTGCGCCAGACCGACGATCTCGAACAGCTGCGCGCCGCGGTAGCTGGAGATCGTGGAGATGCCCATCTTGGACATGATCTTGTAGAGGCCCTTGCGGACGCCGTGGCGGTAGCTGCGGCCGAGCTGGCGGCGCTCCTCGTAGCCGAGCTTGACCTGGCCCTTGCGCATCATCTCGTACAGGGTCTGGTAGGCCATGTACGGATAGACCGCGGTGGCACCGTAGCCGATCAGGCAGGCGAAGTGATGCGAGTCGCGCGCCGTGCCGGTCTCCACCAGCAGGTTGCACTTGCAGCGCAGGCCGGTATCCACCAGGCGGTGATGCACGGCGCCGGTCGCCAGCAGCGCGTGGATCGGCAGCCTGCCCTGCTGCAGATACCGGTCGGACAGCAGCAGCACCAGCTTGCCCTCGCGCACCGCCGCCTCGGCCTGCGCACACAGGCGCAGGATCGCCGCGCGCAGACCCTCCGCGGGGTCGTATTGCAGGTCGAGGAATTCGTTCGCCTCCACCACCTCCTCGGAGGCCAGGATCTGCCGCAGCTTGCGCTGCGAGAGGATCGGGGAGTTCAGCACGATCTGGCGCGCGTGCTCCGCCACCGGCACGAACACGTTGCACTCCGGGCCGATCGAGGTCGACAGCGACATCACGATCGACTCGCGCAGCGGATCGATCGGCGGGTTGGTGACCTGGGCGAACTGCTGGCGGAAATAGTCGTACAGCGAGCGGATCTTGTGCGACATCACCGCCACCGGGGTGTCATCGCCCATCGAGCCCACGGCCTCGCTCTCGTCCTCGGCGAGCACGCGGATGATCTCGTCGCGCTCCTCGGCGGTGATGCCGAACATCTTCTGGTAGATGGCGAGCGTCTCGCGGTCCATCGGCTCGGCCGCGAGGCGCGGGTCGATGAGGTCGGACTCCAGGTAGCGCACGCCCTTCTTCAGCCATGCCTTGTAGGGGTGACGGGCCTTCAGCATGTTGTCGACGTCGCCGGTCTCGAGCAGCGCTCCGGTGGACAGGTCGAGCGCCACGATCTCGCCCGGACCGAGCTTGCCCTTGCGCACCACGTCCTCGGGCGCGTAGTCCCAGACGCCGGCCTCCGAGGCGATCGTCAGGTGGCGGTTGCGGGTGATGACGTAGCGCGCGGGTCGCAGGCCGTTGCGATCCAGCGCACACGCGGCGTAGTTTCCGTCGGTCAGCACCAGCCCCGCGGGGCCGTCCCACGGCTCCATGTGCGCCGAGTAGTACTCGTAGAAGGCGCGCAGGTCCGCGTCGAGCGTATCGACCGCCTGCCAGGCCGGCGGGATCAGCAGCCGCAGCGCATGCGGCACGTCCAGCCCGCCCAAGAGCAGCACCTCGAGCATGTTGTCCAGGCTCTGCGAGTCCGAGCCGCTCATCGATACCAGCGGCAGCAGCTGCTGCAGCTCGGGCAGCACCGGAGAGCGCAGGATCGGCCCGCGCGCCAGCGCCCACTGGCGGTTGCCCTCGACGGTGTTGATCTCGCCGTTGTGCGCCAGATACCGGAACGGATGCGCCAGACGCCACTGCGGCAGCGTGTTGGTGGAGAAGCGCTGGTGGAACACCACCACCGAGGCCTCGAGCCGCGGGTCGGCCAGGTCCGGGTAGAACTCGGCCAGGTGCTGCGGCATGACCATGCCCTTGTAAACGATGGTGCTGGCCGACAGGCTCGGGCAGTAGAACATCGGGTCGGGCGCGACGGCCCCCTCCGCCCCCTCGCCGGCGCCGGCCGCGCCGGTCGTAGCGCCCGCGGCGAGACGCCGCTCGGCGCGCCGGCGCGCCACGAACAGCCTGCGGTTGAAGCTCGCCTCGTCCATATCGGCGCTGCGGCAGTTCACGAACAGCTGCTCGATGCGCGGCAGGGTCTTGAGCGCCTCGGCGCCGCAGGCCGCAGGGTCGGTCGGCACGACACGCCAGCCGGCCAGCGCGAGTCCCTCGCGCTCGAGCTCCGACTTGAGCACCGCGCGGGCCGCCTCCGCGCGGGCCGGATCCGGATCGAGGAACACCAGCCCGGCGGCGAAGCGCGGGCTCAGACGGATGCGCGCATCCTTCGCCAGAGCCCGCAGGAAGCGCTCCGGTCGCTTCAGCAGCAGCCCGCAGCCATCGCCGGTCTTGCCGTCGGTGGCGATCGCCCCGCGGTGTGTCAGGCGGTTGAGCGAGGCAATCGCGGTCTCGACCAGCCAATGGCTCGGCTTGTCCTCGAGGCTCGCGATCAGCCCGAAGCCGCAGCTATCGCGCTCGTACGCTTCGCGAAACAGCCCGCGACCTGTCTGCATGCTCATGCCATGGCTCCGTGCATTGCCCGTCCGTCGTGCATCCGTCAGCGGCCGCGCCAGGGCGAGCCGAGCCGGCACCGCAGGCCGCCGACGCTCGCGGTGTACCCCACAGGATGCCTACCTTGATCTGGAGAGTGGCTGGCCATCGCGCGCGAGCCGGCGGGTCCGGAGCCGGCGCTGCGATCTCAACGGCCTCTCGGCAGCGCTCGTCCAATATACCGGCGGCTGCCCGGCGGTCAACGAAATTTACCGCCCGGGGGCAGCCCACCCGCGGCGGCCCGCGCCGGGGGCGGCCCATCCGACGGCCGCCCATCCCACGGCGGCCCATGCCGCGGCGGCCCACGTCGGGGTGGCGTCGGGGTGGCGCCAAAACCACGCCCGGATTCAGCGGGGATTCATGCGCAGCGATCTATCGTTTCACACAAGGCGCCCCGGTGGCCTCGAGACTCCCAGCAGCCCTTTTCCAGCCGCTCGGATTTGAGCCCCGCCCATCGGGCGCCCGCCTGCCGGAAGGCCGTCGAGTGTGCAGCGCCGATTCGCTGCATGCTCGACGGCCTTGGTGTTTTCGGCCTGTCCGTGGCCGGCTCCCGGCCACTCGCAGCGCGCGGCGGGCACCCGGCGGCTCCCGGGCCCCGCCAGCCCGCCAGCCCGCCAGCCCGCCGGCCCAATCTCAAAGATCCAGGCTCTGCGCCTCCGGCTCCTGCTCGCGCCACTCGCGCTCCGCGGCGGTATCCGCCCGGCCGAGCACGGGGTTTCGCTGCGGGAAGCGCCCGAAGCGCGCGATGATGTCGTGGTGCTGCCGCGCCAGGCGCAGCGCGGTCTCGAAGTACGCTCGCAGCTCCACCGGCGCCTCGTCACGCAGGCGGCGAAACGCCGCGAGTGACTCCTCCTGGACGTCGAGCGATTCCGCGTGCATCAGCGGCAGGTAAAAAAATATCCGCTCCACAGGGTCGAGCGCGCCATCCGCGCCGAACTGCATGCCCGAGACGGCGAGCGACAGCGCCTTGCCGTCCTGGGCGCAGGCGGCGGCGGTGCCGCGATACACGTGACGCGGAAACGGGTCGAGCAGCAGGATCAGCGCGAGACGGCGCCGCGGGCTGGAGTCCCAGGCGGACAGCTCGTCGCGGGCGGCCGCGGCCATCAGCGCTCCGAAGCGCTCGCCGATCAGCTCGTCGGTCTGCGGCATGAGCTCGGGAGCCGCCCGATCCGCGAACCACAGGCGCATGCGCTGCGCGACCTGCCTGGCGCCGTGCGGCCTCGGACCGAACCAGAACGACAGCACATCCTGGGCGCTGGGCAACGATGTCCCACCGCCCAAGGGATTCACCGGGCCGGCGGCGCGAGCCGCTTTCAGACGGGCGGCGCGGGGTCGGGCGGATTCATTCGCACAGACCCTCCAGGTAGCTCTGCGCCACCGAGGAGAGTCGCTTGCGCGCCAGTGCCCGCGCCTTGGGGTGATCGACCAGCTCCTCGAGCGGACCGGTCACGAGCATGCGGCGCACCGCCGGATCCTTGGCCGAGATGCGCGCCATCTTGTTCAGCACGGTGAAGCCGCGGTAGATCTTTTCACGCGGGGTCCGATTGCTTTCGATGGACCGGGCCAGGTACTGGCCGAAGCGGCTGTAGAGGAAGTAATCGTCGTTGCCGACCTGGAAGCGCGCTTCAGCGAAGAAATCGGGGAAATTTCTTTCCAGGTAGCGATTGATGTGTTGCAGACGGGGCCCAGGCTCGCTGGCGGCGGACGCTTTCAGCTTGTTCATCTCTGTTCCGAAACACCTCCGGTGGTCCAGACAACCATCGCTGGACGTCACGAGCGGCACCACACCTCGCAACGCGCGCGCGACGTTAAGACACTTGGCCGCGTGATGCAACAGGAATCTCCCAGGCCGTGACGTCGCTGACGCCCGTGAGGCCCGTGAGGTCCGCGCCCCGGCTTTGATCCGACGGGAACGGCGACACACGACGCAGCCCTTCCGCGTAGAGATGGGGGAGCCTCAGGCGAATATGTCAGATGTATTCGCCCGAGGCTCCCCCATCTCTACGCGGATGAGTTTGCGTCGAGCGCTGCCGCCACCGCCATGCCGGGGTCAGTGGACGATGACGCTGCGAAGCTCGGCGCCGCCAGCGTCGTCTCCAGCACGCTCCCGAACGCCGCCGCCTCCGAGCGGATCCGGGCGGCGTCTCCGATGAGGGCGATATCGACGTCGTCCGGCTCCGGGAAGGCCGCGGCGGTCACCTCGCGCACCTGGCGCGCATCGACCCGCCGCAGCGCCGGATCGTACTCATCGATGTAGCTCTGCGGCAGCTCATAGAGCTCCAGATCCGCGAGCGCGGCGGCCCAGTCGGCGGCGGTCTCGAAGCCCAGGGGATATTGGCCGAGGATGTAGCTGCGCGCCGAGTCGATGGCGGCGGCGGCCACGCCGCGCCGCTTGAGCACCCGCAGCGTCTCGAGCGCGATGTCCAGCGCACGGCGCGTGCTGTCGGTTTGCGTGAAGGAGTGGATGGCGAACTCGCCGGGCACGCTGCCGCGGCGAAAGCTGGCATAGGCCGAGTAGGTCAGGCCGGTGCGCACGCGCAGCGCCTGCATCAGCATGGAGCCGAAGCTGCCGCCGAAGGCGGTGTTGGTGACATCCAGCGCGGCCCGCAAGGCATAGGCGCGCGCGACCCCGACGTTGCCGATCCAGAAGTAGCTCTGCTCGGAGCCGGGCGAATCGATCAGCAGGACGCGCCGGCCCACGGCGCGCGCGGGCGCGGCCAGCGGCGGCAACGCGGCGCCGGCCGGGCGCAGGGCTTCGAACCTGCGCGCCACGGCATCCTTGAGCGAGCCGGGATCGAAATCCCCGGCGAACACCAGCGTGAGCCGGTCGGCACCGAAGTGCTCGCGGTACAGGCGCAGCACGGCGTCGCGGCCGACGGCGGCCAGGCTCGCCTCGCTGCCACCGCCCGGCTTGCCGTACGGGTGAGCGCCGAACAGCAGGCCGCGGCCGTAGGTGCCGAGCAGGCTCTGTGGGTCGGAATCCTTCGCGGCGCGGATGCCCTCGATGCGCCGCTCGCGCAGCTTGTCCAGCTCGGTGGCGTCGAAGTGCGGCCGCAGCAGCGCATCGGCGAGCAGCTCGAGCAGCAGCTCCCGATCGCGCGCCAGGAACTGGCCGTGCACGATGGTCGCCTCGCGGTGTGCATCGGCATCGAGGCTGCCGCCGGCGCCCTCGACGGCATCGGCGAACGCATACGCGTCACGCTCACCGGCGCCATGGGTGAGCAGCTCCGCGGCGAGCGACCCGACGCCCTCGTACCCCGCCGGGTCCAGGCGGCAGCCGCCGCGCACCGCGGCCTCGAAGGCGATCAACGGCACCTCGTGGGCGGGCAGCAGGATCAGCCGCACGCCGTTGGACAGCGTGAGCCGCTCGTGCGGGGGTATTTTCATGCGGACGGCTCGAGCGGCCGCAGCACCCCGACCGTGCGCTGCCTCGGGTTGAACACGGCGCGGGCGGCCGCGAGCACGTCCTCGCGGGTCACGGCCTCATAGGCCTCCGGCGCCGCGAACAACCGGCGATGATCCCCATGCATGACCGCATACTCGCCCAGCAGGCGCGCCTTGCCGTCGATGGTGCAGATGCCGCGCCAGAAATCGGCTGCCGCGATGTTCTTGGCCCGCCGCAGCTCCGCGGCGTCGACACCCTGCTGCAGCAGCCGATCCATCTCCCGGTCGAACGCCGCCTCGAAGCGCGCGGTGTCCTGACCGGCGGGCAGCGTCGCCTGAACGTGAAACAGGTTGGCATCGAAGCCCTGCGGCCAGCCCCCGCCGACCGCCACGGCGAGGCGCTGCTCCTCGACCAGTGCACGGTTCAGACGCGCAGCGTCGCCGCCGACCAGGATGGTCTGCAGCAGATTCAGCGCCGGCTCGCGCGGGTCGGTCGCCGCGATCGCGTGATAGGCGTACTGCACCAGCGGATTCTTGCCGACACGCGGCAACAGCAGCCGCCGCTCGCCCTGCTGCTCGGGCTCACGCGTGCGCACGGGCGGCGGTGCCGACCGGGCGGGGGTTGCGCCGAAGTGCTTGTCCACCAGGGCGAGGCCCTCATCGGGGTCGATGTCCCCGACCAGGATCAGCGTGCAGTTGTTGGGCGCGTAGTAGGTCGAATGAAAGCCGCGCAGATCGCCCATGGTCCATGACAGGATGTCGGAGGGCCAGCCGATCACCGGAATGCGGTAGGGATGCGCCAGGAAGGCGAGCGCCTGCACCTGCTCCTCGAGCGTGGCGGCGTTGCTGTCGTCCACGCGCAGCCGGCGCTCGGAGTAGACGACCTTGCGCTCGTTTTCCACCACTTCCGGCACCAGCAGCAGGTTGGCGACCCGGTCGGCCTCCAGCTCCAGCGCCAGCTCCAGCGCACGGCTCGGGAACCAGTCCTGATAGACGGTGACGTCCTGCGAAGTCCAGGCATTGTTGCTGCCGCCCTGCGCCTCCATCAGCCGGTCGAAGTCCCCCTGCGGATGGCGCGGGGTGCCGTTGAACATCATGTGCTCGAAGAAATGGGCGAGACCGCTGGTCCCGACCCCCTCGTTGCGGCTGCCGACATGCACCCAGTTGTAGAGAGCGACGTTCGGGATCTTGTGCTCGGACCAGAGGATCACCCGCAGCCCGTTGCCCAGCGTCGCGGCCCGTACCTGGCTCGCCGCGGCCCCGAAGGAGGGAGCGGCACGCAGGGCGGCGGCACCGGGCGGCGTGCCGCCCTGCCACTTCAAGCCGCGTGCGTCATCGGGCTCCATGCTGCTGCTATCGGGTCTGGGGGCGGGGGTTCAAGGGGGTCTCCAGGCACAGCCATCGTTGCCGCAAAAGAAAAGCGCCGCAAGCTGGGGAGAGCCGCGGCGCCTGAAGGCGAACACCGGGGAACGTTGTCCGCAAAGGTTAGGGGAAAACCTTACGACGGGTATGAAGCAAGGGCTGTGCCAGAAGCGATGGCCTATATTTATCAATGCCTTGAGCACATGGCTGCCGGATTGACGTCGCGCCGCTGACAATTCCTGTCAGTGACTGACGCCGCGCCGGCGCCCGGTGCAGCCGCGCGGCAGCCGCGCGGCAACGGCGCGGTACCGGACAGCACCGTGACGACGCCCGCGGCAGCGCCGCCGGGGCCCCGAGCTGCTGCGGCGCAGCGGCGCAGCAGCTCGCCCTCGCAGCAGCGCGGCCTCGCAGCTGCGCAGCCTCGCACCCGGCGCCCCCGCGGGGCCCGCGGCCCGCGGCCCGCGGCCTGCGCCGCCTATCTCAAGCGTTCACGCGCACGCACGGGCGGTCGTGGCGCCTGAGCGTCGCGCACAGGCCGCTCGCGGCGCGCGCCGAGGACAGGCGCACCTGCAGCCGGTAGAGCCGGCCGCTGCGGGCGTGGACCGCGACGTAGTGCGGCCTGAGAGTCCTGAGCGTGCTGAAGCGCGCAGCGAGCTGCCGCCACTCACTTTCGGCGCGCGCCCGGGTGCGGAATGCGCCCAGCTGCACCAGACGGCTGCTCCGGTGCGCGCCGCCGCTGCGCGCGAGCGCTGCGTGATGGGTACGGCGCGTCGCGACCCGGAGGGCCTGCGCGTGCGACGCGGCGCCGCGTCTGGCCGCGACGGGGGGCGCCGGGGTCGTCGCCGCGCGCGCCTGAGGGGCGGCGGCCGCCACCGGCGGCGTGCTCGCGGTCGGCGCGGCGGCCCCCACGCCGCCGTTTGCCGCCGCCTGAGCGAAGTTCTCGATGCGAATGCGGGCTTCCTGGGCCCACTGGCTATCCGGATGCTTCGCGACGAACTGCTGATACGCATCGCGCGTATCCGCGGCGCTGGCGATCTGCCAGTCGCGCTGCTCGGTGAGCTGCTGCAGGCGCGCCTGCGCCTGTGCCGCCTCGGCGGCGTGCGGATGCTGCTGCAGGAACAGCTGATAGGCTTCCGGCGTGTTGGCGACGCTCGCCTGCTTCCAATCCGCGCTCTCCTGGCTGCATCCCGCCAGCAGCAGCGCCGCGCAGGCGATCGCCGACGCGACACCCCGGACGACTCCACGTTTCATCATGCGCAAGACCTCTCCCTTTCCCTGAAATGGCCGGCCGCGGCCCGCGAGCCGTATATTTTGGTTATTGTAGCAGGCAGCTGACGACCCGCCGCGCAATGCGCAGGGCCGACACCGCCGGCCAGGCCGATGGTGCCTGCAGCTCAACGCGTCCGGTGACGCAAGGGAGTTCTCCGTGAACGCTACGCCACGGCGTCGAATACTCGATCGTATCGGCAACGTCCAGTCGCTGCTGGCCGCGGGCTCGCGCGTGGTCGGCGACATCGAGACCGCGGGCGCGCTGATGGTCAGCGGCGAGGTCATCGGCAACGGCCGCATCGGCGGGGAGCTGTCGATCAGCGCCGATGCGCACTGGCAGGGCGAGCTGTTCGCGCACCGCGCGGTCATCGCCGGGCGTCTGACCGGCGGCATCACGGTGAGCGATCGCATCGAGATCGCGGCGAGCGCGGTCATCCTGGGGCACGTCACCGCGCGCGCGATCGCCATGGCGCGCGGCGCGACCATCGACGGCGAGGTCACCGTCACGGGCAGCGAGCCGATCGTGCAGTTCGAGGAGCAGCGCGAACCCGGCGCGCCGCCGCGCTGAGCGCCCCGAGTGAGCGCCGGCGCAATGTGCACCCGAGGCTATAATCGCGCGGCACCCGATGGCGCTTCGGCATGGATGTTCGCTTGAATCAAGCGGAACTGATTCATCTGATCGCACACCGCGGTAACGCGCGCGAGTATCCCGAGAACACCATCCCGGCCTTCGCCTCGGCCCTGAGCATGGGCCTGCGACACCTGGAGCTCGACGTGCACCTGTCCGCCGACGGGGTGCCGATCGTGATCCACGACCACCAGCTGCAGCGAACCACCGGCCACGCCGGCACGGTGTTCCAGCTGCAGGCGCAGCAGCTGCTGCAGATCGATGCCCACGAGCCGCAGCGTTTCGGCGAGCGCTTCCGTGGCACGCGCATCCCGCTGCTGGCCGACGTGCTCGCGCTGCTGGAGGGTCGCCCCGAGGTGACGCTGTTCGTCGAGATCAAGCGCGCAAGTCTCGCGCACTTCGGCCATGATCAGGTGGTGGCGCGCATCCTGGAGGTGCTGCAGCGCTCGCGCGGCCAGTGCGTGGTCATCTCGTTCGATCTGGCGGCCGTCTACCGCGTGCGTCAGCTGGGCGGGCTGGCCGTGGGCTGGGTCATCGCCGACTACGACTCGCACACGCGCCTCAAATACGAGGCCCTGCAGCCCGAGTTCCTGTTCTGCGACCACACGCGTCTGCCGGCGCGGGGCGCGCTGTGGCGCGGGCCGTGGCGCTGGGCGCTCTACGAGGTCGACTCCCTGCCCCTGGCGCTGTCGCTGGCGGCACGCGGCGCCCATTACATCGAGACGATGGCCGTCCATGAGATGAGCGAGGCATTGCTCGCCGCGCGCGCCGCTGCGGCGCGCTCCTCGCAGGGCACGTGACCGATCCGGATGTCGTCGTCGTGGGGGCGGGCATCCACGGCGCCGGCGTCGCCCAGGCCGCCGCGGCGGCCGGTCACTCGGTGTTGCTGCTGGAGCAGAGCGCCATTGCGGCGGGCACCTCCAGCCGCTCGAGCAAGCTGATCCACGGCGGCCTGCGCTATCTGGAGAGCGGCCGGCTGCACCTGGTGCGCGAGAGCCTGCACGAGCGCTCGCTGCTGCTGCGCCTCGCACCGCAGCTGGTGCAGCTGCGGCGCTTCTACGTACCGATCTATCGCCATACGCGCCGCCGGCCCTGGCAGCTGCGCCTCGGGCTGTCGCTGTACGCGCTGCTCGCAGGCTTCGGGCGCGGCGCCGCCTGCGGCACCCTGCCACGACGGCGCTGGCACGAGCTCGACGGACTGTCGAGCGAGGGGCTGCAAAGTGTCTACTACTATCACGACGCGCAGACCGATGATCGCGCGCTCACGCGCGCGGTGGTGCGCTCGGCGCAGAGCCTCGGGGCGGGATTCGAGTGCCCGGCGCGCTTCGTCAGCGCGACGCTCGCGCCGCGGCACGTGGAAGTGTGCTACGTGTCCGAACGGCAGGGCGCGCCGCCGGTGGCGCACACCTGCCGCGCGCGCGTGCTGGTCAACGCGGCCGGGCCATGGGCCGAGGCGCTCGCGCGCAGCATCGCGCCGGCCATCCCCGTACCGGCCGTGGAGTGCGTGCAGGGCTCGCATCTGCTGCTGCCGGTCGAGCTGCAGCACGGCTGCTACTATCTGGAGAGCCCGCGCGACGGGCGCGCGGTGTTTGCGCTGCCGTGGCGCGGACAGCTGCTGCTCGGCACGACCGAGACGCGCTTTCGCGGCGCGCCCGCAGGGGCGGCGCCCACGGCCGCCGAGATCCACTACCTGCTCGGTATCCTGAAGCACTACTTTCCGCGCTGGCGCGCCCTCGGGCCGGACGACGTGAGCGAGAGCTTCGCGGGACTGCGCGTGCTGCCGCGGGGACGCGGTCACGCCTTCCACCGCTCGCGCGAGACGCTGCTGGTGCCCGATCGCACGCGCCGGCCGCGCGTGCTGTCGATCTACGGCGGCAAGCTCACGACCTGGCGGGCGGTCGCGGCGCACGCGCTGCAGCGCCTGGCGGGCTCGCTGCCCGCGCGGCGCGCGCTCGCGCGCACCGACCGGCTGGCGCTGGTGCCGGCCGACGGCGATGCCTGAGTCGCTCGCCAGGACCACCGCGGCGCAGGACGGGCACACCCCGCGCAGCGGTGGGGGAGCCTCAGACAAATACGTCAGATGTATTTGCCTGAG
>DATJSD010000061.1:0-5495 GCA_035504335.1 Steroidobacteraceae bacterium
GCAGACGGTGGCGCGCACACGGCCGCTGCGCCCGGGTGGCCTCATGCATCAGAGCCGCACGGTGAGCGAGCAGTACGCCCTCGAGGATGTCGTCATGGCCTCCGAGATCGAGCAGCTGCCTGACCTGACGGGCTTTCTGAAGTTCGCGTCCCAGCCTGCCTGGAGGCGCGTGCGGCTGTCGATCCGCGGCGCCTGAGCGGCCGCCGCCGCTTGCCGTCCCGCGATCAAGATCCGACGATAGCCGCTCCGATCGCAAGCCTCCGGGGATGCTGCCCGCCCATGAACCACCGCAACCACCGCACCCGAGCTCTGCTGCCGCCCACGGTCGTGGCCACGGCCGTGACCGTCGCCGTGGGCCTGTGCGCCTGCGCCGGCACCCCGTCGCCGCGCGCCGCGGCGCCGTCGCGCTTCGCGCGCGGGGGGCCGTCCACCCCCCTCGCCGCCGCGCAGGCGGCGCTGCAGACGGCGACCGCACAGGTGATCACGGATGAGCGCGCCTTCGCGGCCACCATGGCGAGCCGCGATTTCAAGGCCTTCCTGATGTTCCTGTCGCCGGATGCCATCTTTTTCAGCGGCAACATGGTCGAGCGCGGTCCGGCCGAGATCGCGCAGCAGTGGGCGCCCTACTTCCAGGGCGCGCGCGCGCCGTTCTCCTGGCAGCCCGATCACGTCGATGTGCTCTCCGACGGCAAGCTCGCGCTGAGCACCGGACCGCTGCTGCAGCAGGGCAGGATCGTCGGACGCTTCGACTCGGTGTGGCGCCTGGAGGCGCCCAACACCTGGCGCGTCGTGTTCGACAAGGGTGAGCCGGTGTGCAGCGCCCCCCCGCCGACCACCAACAGCAACGGCAGCCAGTTCTTCAATCCGCAGTGAGCCGCCGCCGCACGATCGCGGCGAGCTCCTGCAGCTCCTCGATGCGCAGCGCGAGCCCGGCCCCCACGAAGGCGAGCCCGCCCGCGATGACGGTCGCCAGCAGCTCCCCGCTCCTGAGCAGGAACCGCTCGTGCTGCCACTGGCCGAGCCAGCCGTGCACCGAGGCCCCGCACACCAGGGCGAGCGCCGCGCAGGCCGTCGCGACCTTCAGCAGCATCATCAGCATGCGGCGCGTCTCCAGACGCGTCAGCTGCCGGCGCATCAGCGCATAGAGCACCAGGAAGTTGCAGGTGGCCACGCAGCCGGTGGAGAACGCGAGCCCGCGCACTCCCCAGCCCAGGCGGAAGGTGAACAGCCAGTTGAACAGCAGGTTCAGGGCGACGGCCATGAAGCTCACCATCATCGGGGTCTTGCGCCGGTCGAGCGCGTAGAAGGCATTGACGAGCACCTTCAGGGCCGCGTAGCCGCACAGGCCCACGGCGTAGAAGCGCAGCGCCCCCGCCGCCTGCGCCGCCTCCGCGGCCGTGAAGCGTCCGTGCTGATAGAGCACCGAGATGATCGGGCCGGCCAGCATCATGAGCCCCACCGTCGCCGGCAATGTCAGCAGGAAGGCGAGGCGCATGCCGCGCGACAGCTCGGCGCGAAAGGCGCCCAGATTGCCCGCCACCACCAGCCGCGACAGCAGCGGCAGCGTCACGGTGCCGAGCGCCACCCCGAACAGCCCCAGCGGCAGCTGCACGAGGCGAAAGGCGATCGAGAGCCAGAAGATCGGGCCATTGCCCAGGCCGGAAGCGAACACGGAATTGATCAGCACGTTCACCTGGGTGGTGCTGGCGGCGATGACCGAGGGACCCATCAGGGCGAGGATCGCGTTGATGCCCGGATCGCGCCAGTGAAAATCGGGACGGAAGCGATAGCCGAGCCGCACCAGGCGCGGCAGCTGCACACCGAGCTGCATGGCCCCGCCCAGCAGCGTGCCGATCGCCAGGCCCACCAGCGCGCGCGCGCCGAAGTGCGGATCGAGCCAGTAGCCGAACAGCACCCCGCCGGTGATCGAGCCGATGTTGAAGAAGCTCGAGGCGATCGCGGGCACGCCGAACACGTTGCGCGAGTTGAGCATGCCCATCACCAGCGCCGCGAGCGACACCATCAGGATGAACGGGAACATGATGCGCGTCAGGGTCACCGTCAGCGCGGCCTTGGCCGGCGGAAAGTACGGTGCGATGCCCGCGACCAGTTGCGGAGAGAACACGATGCCCACGATGCAGATCCCGGTGAGCACCACCGCGGTGAGCGTCGCCACCTTGTTGGCCAGCCGCCAGGCGGCCGCTTCCCCGCCGCGTGCCACGGTCTTGCTGAAGGTGGTGACGAAGGCGGTGGACAGCGCCCCCTCGGCGAACAGGTCGCGCAGCAGGTTCGGGATGCGAAACGCCGCGGTGAACGCATCCATCAGGCCGCCGCCGCCGAACAGCGCGGCGGTCACCAGATCCCGTATCAGTCCGAGCACGCGGCTGCACAGCACGGCAACCGTGACGACGCCGGCGGCCTTGGTGTCGAGCCGCTCGGCGCGTTGTGCGGCGCCCTGCACCGGGCCGGCGGGCACTCCGGGGGCTTCAGTCGCCATGCGGCAAGGTAACACGTGGGTGAGGCATAGCGGTGCTGCGCGACCTGCGGCGCGCCTCACCCGAGCCGCACGCGCAGCAGCGCGCTCACCACGAGCAGCGCCAGCGCCGCGGCGCGCATGGCCGTGACCGCGATCTCGCCGAGCGCGCCGCCGGACAGCAGCGGCACGTGCCTGGCGAGCAGCGGCCGCAGCGCATACCCCGCCACGGCCAGCGGCACCGGCACGGCGTACAGCAGCAGCCACGCCGCGCGCTCGAGCGGCGCGAGCCGCCGCACCGGGCGCGGCCGCGGCGCGGGCGCGTGCCGCAGCCACAGCCACAGCGCCGCCGCCACCGCCGCCAGGCCCACGACGCTGCTGCCGTACTGCGCCCAGATGTACAGGCGCAGCTCCCGTCCCGCCATCTCCGGACCATAGTTCAGCAGCTGCGGAAAGAGGCGCACGGCGCGCGCGTTCTCGTGGGTGAAGCCGTCCCAGACCAGGTGCGTGAGCGCACCGAACAGCAGCGCGAGCACCACGGCGAGCCACACGCGCGGCCGCGTCCAGGCCGGACGCGGGGCGCGGTGCAGCCGCTCATAGGCCCCGTCGGGCAGCACCTCGAGCACCGCCGGCCGGATGAGCGCGTGCGTGAGCGCGTAAGCCGCCAGGCCCACCGGCAGACAGAAGGTGATGAGTGCGCGCAGGCTGTGCGTCTGCCAGCGCGCGAAGTTCCCCGGCAGCAGCAGACCGAAATCCGGGACCATGCTGCCGATCACCGCCGCGGAGAAGAGGCGCAGGCGCGACAACGGGCGGTGCACGGGGAGCACCGCGGCGACGTGCGAGACGGTGAAGGGCACCGGATCCTAGCCGGTCCATTCGCGCGCGATGGCGCCGCGCTGCGCGAGGCGGGCGGAGTCGCGCGCCGGCGGCTCCCCGGAGCCGACGTAGACGAAGCCCAGGCAGCGCTCCTCGGCGCTGAATCCCAGTGCGGCGGCGACCTGGGGATCGTATGCGTTGGCACCGGTGAGCCAGATGGCGCCATAGCCCTGGGCATGAAAGGCGTTGAGCAGATTCATCACGGCCGCCCCGGTGGACAGCAGCTGCTCGAGCTCGGGCACCTTGTGCTCGGGCAGGATCCGGGCGCCCACCGCGATCACCACCTGCGCGGCGAGCGGCTGGTGGCGCGCCTTGTCGAGCTTCGCGGGCGGGATCGCCGGGTCGCGCTCGAGCGAGCGCCGCACGAACAGCTGCGAGAGCCGCTCGCGCGCCGCCCCACGGATCACCACGAAGCGCCACGGCCGCAGCATGCCGTGATCGGGAGCGTGCAGGGCCGCCTCCAGCGCGGCGTCGATCTGCTCGGCGGTGGGCCCGGGGGCGTGCAGCTGCAGAGCCGGCACCGAGCGGCGCGACAGCAGCGCCGCGAGCGCCGCCGCGCCGGTGGCGGTGGCCGCAGCAGTGGCGCCGGCGGTACCGGTGGCGATGCCGCTGCCGGCGTGCTCCGGCGCCTCCGAAGGGTGTGTCTCAATGCCCATTGATCAGCCTCAGCACCTCGGCGGTCTTGTCGCGCATGAGCTCCACGCTGCCGCGCGACTCGACGTTCAGACGCACCAGCGGCTCGGTGTTGGAGCTGCGCAGGTTGAAGCGCCAGTGGTCGAACTCCATCGACAGCCCGTCGGTGAAATCGATCCGGCGCGCGCGCGCCTGGTAATTCTGCTGCACGCGCGCCAGCAGGGTACGCATGTCCTCGCCAGGGCCCGCGGCGCCGGCGGTGCCGGCCGCGCCGGCGACCCCGGCCGCGCCGGGGTCAGTGTCTGGCGCGACAGCCGCCCGCGACGCAAGCTCCCGATTGATCTCGCCGCTGGCCGGGAACAGCCGCTGGCGCTCGCCCACCAGCTGCGCCAGCGTCTTGCCCGACTCGCTCATGATCCCCAGCACCAGCAGCCACGGGATCATGCCGCTGTCGCAATAGGCGAAGTCGCGAAAATAATGGTGCGCGCTCATCTCCCCGCCGTACACGGCATCGACCTCGCGCATCTTCTGCTTGATGAAGGCGTGGCCGGACTTGCACAGCACCGGCAGACCGCCGTGCTGCTGCACGATCTCGATCGTGTTCCAGGTCAGGCGCGGGTCGTGCACGATGCGTGCGCCCCGGTGCCGTCGCAGAAAGGCGGCCGCGAGTAATCCGACCAGATAGTAGCCCTCGACGAAGCTGCCCTGCTCGTCGAAGAAGAAGCAGCGGTCGTAGTCGCCATCCCAGGCGATGCCGAGGTCCGCGCCGCTGCTGCGGATCGCCTCGATGGTGCTGCGGCGATTGGACTCGAGCATCGGGTTGGGCACCCCGTTGGGAAACGCGCCGTCCGGCAGATGGTCGACCTTGATGAACTGCAGCGGCAGATGCGGCTCGAGCAGATCCACCGACAGCCCCGCACCGCCGTTGCCGGCGTTGACGACCACCTTCAGCGGGCGCAGCGAGCCCGCGTCCACGTAGCCGAGCAGGTGCTCGCGGTAGCGCTGGGAGATGTCCAGCGGCTGCACCGTGCCGACCCGCCGCGCCTTGCCCGGCAGCCGCTCCTGCTCGATCAGTGCGCGCATCTGCATCAATCCGCTGTCCGCGCTGATCGGCTGCGCGCCCGCGCTCACGAACTTCAGCCCGTTGTAATCGGGCGGATTGTGGCTCGCGGTGACCATGATGCCGCCGTCCAGCTCCTCGGCGAAGGTGGCGAAGTACACCACTTCCGTGCCGCACACCCCCAGGTCGAGCACGTCGACCCCGCAGTCGCACAGCCCGGCGATCAGCGCTCCGGCCAGTGCCTCGCTCGAGCAGCGGATGTCGCGCCCCACGACCACGCGCCGCGGCGCGACCAGTCCCGTGTACGCGCGCCCGATGCGGTAGGCGAGTGCCTCGTCGAGCTCATCGGGGATGCGGCCGCGCACATCGTAGGCCTTGAAGCACGACAGGGCTGCCATCAGGAACCTCGTGAAGTGCACGGGTCTGTGAGAGGTCTCGAGTACCCCAGGCGGG
>DATJSD010000062.1:0-14456 GCA_035504335.1 Steroidobacteraceae bacterium
CGGCTGATCGAGCGCGTCGCGGCGGGCGGGCAGAGCGTGTACGGGGTGAATACCGGCTTCGGCTCACTGGCGCAGACGCGGATCGCGCGCGGCGAGCTCGCGCAGCTGCAGCGCAACCTCGTGCTGTCGCACGCGGCGGGCACCGGGCCGGCGCTGCCCGACGAGGTGGTGCGGCTGGTGCTGGTGCTGAAGATCGCCAGTCTCGCGCAGGGCTATTCGGGAGTGCGCCTGTCGACGCTCGCGGCGCTGCAGCGGCTGCTCGCCTCCGAGACGTATCCGTGCATTCCGGGGAAGGGCTCGGTGGGCGCCTCCGGGGATCTGGCGCCGCTGGCGCATCTGGCGGCGGCGCTGATCGGCGTCGGCGAGGCGCGGCGCGGCGGCCGGCGGATGCCGGCGGCGCGTGCGCTCGCGCGCATCGGACTGGCGCCGCTGCGGCTCGCCGCCAAGGAGGGCCTTGCGCTGCTGAACGGCACGCAGGTCTCCACGGCGCTGGCGCTGGCCGGGCTGTTCGCGATCGAGCAGGTGTTCAGCGCGGCACTGGTGGCCGGCGCGATGTCGGTGGACGCGCTCAAGGGCAGCGACGTGCCGTTCGACGAGCGCATTCATCGCCTGCGGCGCCAGTCGGGCCAGCAGCGCATCGCGCGGGCGCTGCGGCAGTTGATTGCCGGCAGCCGCGTGCGCGCCTCGCATCTGCAGTGCGGGCACGTGCAGGATCCGTACTCGCTGCGCTGCCAGCCCCAGGTGATGGGCGCCTGCCTCGACCTGATGTGTCAGGCTGCGGCCGTGCTGCTGCGCGAGGCCAACGCGGTCACCGACAATCCGCTGGTGTTCGCGACCGATCGCGCCGTGCTCTCGGGCGGTAACTTTCACGCCGAACCGGTGGCGTTCGCGGCCGATCAGCTGGCGCTGGCGATCGCCGAGGTGGGCTCGATGTCCGAGCGGCGCGTGGCGCTGCTGACCGATGCGAAGATGAGCGGCCTGCCACCGTTTCTGGTGCAGAACAGCGGCCTGAACTCCGGATTCATGGTGCCGCAGGTCACGGCCGCGGCGCTGGTCGCCGAGAACCGGCTGCTCGCGCACCCGGCGAGCGTCGACAGCATTCCCACCTCGGCGAATCAGGAGGATCACGTCTCCATGGCGACGCACGCCGCCCGACGCCTCGCCGAGATGGCCGAGAACGCCGCCACGATCGTGGCGATCGAGCTGCTCGCGGCGGCCCAGGGCCTGGAGCTGCATCGGCCGCTGCGCAGCTCGCGGCCGCTCGAGGCGGCGTTGCGCCTGATACGCGCGCGCGTGCCGCGCTACACCCACGACCGCTACTTCGCGCCGGACATCGAGGCCGCCCGGGACCTGGTGCGCTCCGGCGCTCTGGCGCGGCTGCTCGAGCCGGGGCTGCTGCCATGAGCGGTGGCGAGCCGCAGTCGCAGCCGCAGCCGCAGCCGCAGCCGATCTATCGCCTGGTGCAGGGGCGCTCGCCGCTGATCATCAGCGTGCCGCACGTCGGCACGGCCCTGCCGCCGCACATCGAGGCGCGCATGACCGCCGCCGCACGGGCGCTGCCGGATACCGACTGGCACGTCGATCGGTTGTACGACTTTGCCGTCGCCGGCGGCGCGAGCCTGCTGGCGGCGCAGTACTCACGCTACGTGGTGGACCTGAACCGCCCGCCGGATGACAGCCGGCTGTACAGCGGCCAGGTGCATACGGGACTGTGTCCGCTGCACAGCTTCGCGGGCGAGCCGCTGTACCGCGACGCCGCCGACGCATTGCCGGCGGAGGAGCTGCAGCTGCGGCGCGAGCGGTTCTGGCAGCCGTATCACGCGGCGCTCGCCGCGACCATCGCTGCCACCCGCGAGCGCCACGGTCATGCGCTGCTGCTCGACGCCCACTCGATCCGCAGCCGCGTGCCGCGGCTGTTCGCCGGGCGGCTGCCGGACCTGAACCTCGGGACCGACGACGGCCGCGCGTGCGAGCCGCAGCGCGTGCAGCCGCTGCTGCAGATACTGGCGGCGCAGCGCCGCTTCAGCAGCGTGCTGAACGGGCGCTTCAAGGGTGGCTACATCACGCGTCACTACGGCGCGCCGGCGCAGGGCGTGCACGCGCTGCAGATCGAGCTCGCGCAGGCGAGCTACATGGACGAGAGCGGCTGCGCGTACGAGGAGACGCGTGCCGTGGAGCTCAAGCGGCTGCTCGAGCGGCTGCTCGGCGCGCTGCTCGGGCAGGCGCCGGCAGCGACGGCGACACCATGACTTCGATCGCATCCTGCCGATGCGGCGCAGTCGTTTTGCAGTTGACGGGCGCACCGATCGTGCACGCCGCCTGCTATTGTGCGAGCTGCGGGGGCGGGTTGGCAGATGGAACCGCTTCCCGGCGCGCCGCCGCTGCATCCGACAGCCGCTGATGCACGCGATCACGGAGAGGTGGCAGAGCGGTTGAATGCACCGGTCTTGAAAACCGGCAACGGAGCAATCCGTTCGTGGGTTCGAATCCCACCCTCTCCGCCATCCATGGCGGCACGCGACTCACGGCTGCGCGGAGGTGCCGCGATCCTCGATGGCCAGCTCGCCGCCGGGCGGCGCGCCGGCGCCGGTGCCGGGCCTGGCGCTGGTACCGGCCTTGGGGAGGCGGGCCTCGCGGGGCGGCTGGTAGTCGAAGTATTTCTGTTCGGCGAGCGTCTCGTAGAGCGGCGGCGTGAACAGCCTGGCGATGCGCGCCGAGATGACCGCGGTGGCCATCATCGGGATGACCATGACGCTGCCGTTGGTCATCTCCATGACGATCACGAACGAGGTGATCGGCGATTGGGTGACGGCCGCCAGATAGCCGGTCATGCACAGCGCGATGACGGCCGCCATGGAAGTCCACGAGAACAGCATGTGCACCCATTGGGCGATGCCGGCGCCGATCGACAGCGAGGGAGAGAACAGCCCACCCGGCAGGCCCGCCAGATAGGTGATGACGAGCGATGCCCATTTGGTGACGCCGAAGGTCTGGCTGAGCGGAGCCGTGCCGTTCAGCAGCGCGCGGGCCTGATCGTAGCCGCTGCCCCAGGTCTGCCCGCGGGTACTGATGCCGATGGCGGCGATGACGAGCCCGCTGAGCAGCGCATACCAGAGCGGCCGCTCGAGCTTGAGCGTGCGCAGGGGTTTGGGCATCCAGCGGGTCCAGCGCAGTACCGCAAGGTTGAACGCCGCGCCGAGCAGCCCGCACACGACCGCGGCCACGATCACCGGCAGCGCGAATATCAGATGCAGGCTTCCGGAGACGTTGAGCTGGCCGAAGTACAGATAATTGCCGGCCAGCGCCAGGGAGGTGAGCCCGGCGAACACCACCGCGGTGATCATCGTGCCGTTGGTGCGGCTCTCGAAGTTGCGGGCGACCTCTTCGATGGCGAACACCACTCCGGCGAGCGGTGTGTTGAATGCCCCGGAAAGTCCCGCCGCGGCCCCCGCTATCAGCAGCTGTCGCTCGAGCCGCGGGCTGCGGTGCGGATAGAAGCGGCGGGTCTCGGCCATGATCGCCGCGCCGATGTGCACGGTGGGCCCTTCGCGCCCGAGCGACAGGCCTCCCAGCAGGCCGAGCAGCGACAGGCCCAGCTTGCCGAAGATCACGCGCAGGCCGAACAGGCGCTGCATGAGCAGGTCTTCCTCGTCGCGCGGCGCGTGAATGGCGGCGATGACCTGCGGGATGCCGCTGCCTTCGCTGCCGTAGAACCAGCGGCGCGTGAGGAATACGCCGATGACCGTGAGGCCGGGTGTCAGTATGAGCGCGAGCCACCAGTGCGGGGTGATCCAGCGGACAAACGTGCCGTAGACATCCGTGCTCCAGTTCGTGTACAGCACGGACACCAGGCCGACGACCAGCGCCGCCGCCCACGGCAGCCCGACCTGCAGGAACAGGCGTCGAGTGCGCGTGGACAGCAGGTGCTGCGCGCGCTCTCGAGCTGAAGTCGGTCTGGATGCGGTCGACTCGGCATCTGCGCTTTCCAACATGGCGACTGCAGCCGCTGCGGGCAAACCTCTTTGTGTATACTTGGGGGTGCCAGTGCGCGAACCGGGCACTGGCAACAGCGAATAATGCCCGAATGAGGCCGTCCGTTGCCAGCTGTATGTGGGGCGGCGGGGGCGGATCGGCTGTCGGCACGCACTGCCTCGGCGCGGCGCGGCTCGCCGCGCGCAGCCGGACGCACGGGCGGCGCCCGTCGCCCGCACGGGGAGATAGAGCGTGTTTCATCAGCTACTGACTCCGGTCAACCACAACCTTCCGGAATCCTTCCTCGTTGCGCTGCTACCGATCGCGGCGGTGCTGATCCTGCTGGGCATCCTGAAACGACCCGCGTGGCAGGCTTCCCTGGTGGGGCTCGCGCTCGGGCTGCTCATCGCGATCGCGGTGTGGCGCCTGCCCGTCGGCTTCGCCGTCGAGAGCACGGTCGCCGGCGTCGCGTTCGCACTCTGGCCGATCATGTGGATCGTGTTCGCCGCCCTGGTGCTCTACAACGTCGCGGTCATCGCGGGTCAATTCGACGCCTTCCGGCGCTGGATCCTCCAGCATCTGCCGGACGATCGGCGCATCGTTCTCGTCGTCATCGGATACTGCTTCGGCGCCCTGCTCGAAGGCGTCACGGGCTTCGGCGCGCCGGTGGCGATCATGAGCTCGCTGCTCATCATGCTCGGCTTCGACGCGCTCGACGCGATCGTCTATTCGCTGTTATTCAACACCGCTCCGGTGGCGTTCGGCTCCATCGGCGTGCCGATCACCACGCTCGCGGGTGTCACCGGCCTGCCCGATACCGTGCTGGGCGCGATGGTCGGACGCCAGCTGCCGTTCCTCGCCCTGCTGCTGCCCTTCTATGCCATCGCGATGTACGGCGGATGGCGCTCGGTGCGCGAGCTGTGGCCGGTGCTGCTGGTCGCCGCCGTCACCGGGGCGCTGGCCCAGTTCGCGACCGCGAACTACCTCAGCTATCACCTGACGAATATCGTCTCATCGCTGCTGTCCCTGGCCGTGACGGTCGTGTACCTCAAGCTCTGGCCGCCGGCGCGCGATCCCGCCTATGCCGTGCATCGAGCGCCCAGCCTCGAGGAGGCGCACGGCAGGGTGCCTCCCTGGCAGGGCTGGATTCCCTGGCTGATCGTCGCCGCCGTGGTGACGCTGTGGACGATCTGGAAGGTCGCCGCCTTCCGTCAGATGAATCTCGCCTGGGCGGGCCTGAACGACGGGGTGTTCATCACCCTGTACCACAAGCCCTATGCCGCGGTGTTCAATTTCCAGCCACTCGCCACCGGCACCGCGATTCTGCTGTCGAGCGTGCTGACCGGGCTCGCGGGGCGGGTGGACCTCAAGGGCTATGGGCGCGCCGTCGTCATCGCCTGGAAGCAGATCCGCCTGCCCACCCTCACGGTGACCGCCATCGTGGGCCTGGCCTTTCTGATGAACTACTCGGGCATCGCCTATACGCTCGGACTGGGCGTGGCGTCGGTGGGCCCTCTGTTTCCGCTGTTGTCGGCGTTCCTGGGCTGGCTCGCGGTGTTCCTGTCGGGAAGCGATTCCTCGGGCAACGCGCTGTTCGGCAACCTGCAGGTCGTCGCCGCGCGCCAGCTGCACCTCAATGCCATCCTCATCGCCGCCACCAATTCCTCCGGCGGCGTCATGGCCAAGATGATCTCGCCGCAGAACATCGCCACCGGCTGCGCGACCACCCAGCTGAAAGGCCACGAGGGCGCGATATTCTCGCGCACCTTTCTGCACAGCATCGTGCTGACCGTGCTGCTCGGCTGCCTCGTCTGGCTGCAGCAGTACGTGTGGCCGTGGATGATCGCGCACTAGCGCGCGCGGCGCAGCCGCGCTCTGCAGCTCGGTCGTCGGTTGTCTCGAGTTGCGATGGATCCTAGAATGCCGCACAGGAGACCGGGCGATGAGTGATCCCATATCCCGACGCAGGCTGCTCGCCCGGATGGTGCAGATCTCGATCGGCGGCGCGCTCGCCCCGGCCGCCGGCGCCGCCGAGAATGCCTGCGTCGATCTGCGCAAGATGAGCTCCGATGAGGTCAGCGCGCGCAATTCACTGCACTGGACCGTCAAGTCCACCCACTCCGACAAGAGCTGCTCGATCTGCAATTTCTTCACGGCGACCTCCGGGGGCTGCGGCATGTGCATGATCCTGGGGGGTCCCACCTATGCGACCGGCTACTGTGATTCATGGACCGCAAAGCAGTCCTGAGTGGCATCGGCGCGGCGCTGTGGCTCGCGGCGGGCCTGTGGCCCTCCGGCGTACGCGCCGATGATCAGGACGTCATCGACTACCGTCAGCACGTCATGAGCACGCTGGGGGACCAGATGCTCCTCATCGAGCAGATCATTCAGAAGAAGGCGCCTGCGGATGATCTGAATACGTTCGCACGCATCCTCGCAATGGACGCCGCCCTCGCGCCGAGCGCGTTCAAGCCCGACGTGGCCGGGGGCAAATCCAAGCCGAACGTCTGGACGAACTGGGCGGATTTCTCCAGGCAGCTCGACGCGCTCGCGGCGCGCGCCGCGGATCTGCAGCAGGCCGCGAAGACGGGTGACCTGGCGGCGGTGGCCGCCAAGGCCGCAGCGCTCGACTGCATGGGCTGTCACGCCACCTACATGCAAGCCAAATAGCCGCCGCACCGATCCGGCGGAGCGCCCACCCGGCTATGCAAGCGATCTGGCCCGTGACTGTTCGGATCGGCGCGGCTCTCGTGGTGCTCGTCACCGGCGGGATCTCGATCGCCCAGAGCCCGCAAGCCGTCGGCGCAGCATCGGCTCCGGGCGCGGCGTCCGGCGCCGCGAGCGGTGCGGCGTCCGGTGCGGCGTCCGGCCCCGCGAGCAACGCGGCTGCCCGCATCGAGCGCGGCAGGTATCTCGCCGACGCGGGCAACTGCGGCAGCTGTCACACGCGCGCCGGCGGCGCGCCATTCTCCGGCGGACTGGCATTCACCACGAAGCTGGGCACGATCTATTCGTCGAACATCACCCCCGACGTGCAGAGCGGGATCGGCAGGTGGACTCTCGAGGATTTTCGCCGTGCGATGCACGAGGGCATCGCGCCGGGGGGGCGGCATCTGTTCCCGGCATTTCCCTATACCGCGTTCACCAGGGTCAGCGATGCGGACGTGGCGGCGATCTATGCCTATCTGCGCACGCTGCCGCCGGCGCGCTACACCCCACCGGTGAACAGCTTTCTGCTCAGGCAGCGCTGGGGCATGGTCTTCTGGAACCTGATGTTCTTCAGGCCCGGGCGCTTCCGGCCCGATCCGGATCAGTCGGCGGAGTGGAACCGTGGGGCCTACCTGGTCGGAGGGCTGGGCCATTGCGACGTGTGTCACAGCCCCCGCAATGTCTTCATGGCCGAGAGGGCCGGCCGGGCGTACGCCGGCGGAACCTTTCTGGATGAGGTGAGCGCCGGTCGGATCCGTGCCTGGTCCGCCGTGAATCTGACGGCGTCCATGAGCGGACTGGCCGCCTGGTCGGTGGATGATCTGGCGCGGTATCTGCAGAGCGGCGTCTGTCCGCGCGCCGGAGTGTTCGGGCCGATGAACGCCGTGATCGACAACAGCCTGAGGCATCTGAGCCCGCAGGACACGCATGCCATGGCGGTCTATCTGAAGGGCCTGCCGCCGCGGGACTCGGGCGAGGCCGTGGTGGCGGATGCAGCGGTGAAAGCCGGTGCCAGGCTCTACGGCGAGCATTGCCGGGAGTGTCACATGGGCTCGGGCCGCGGCGGACTGTTCAGCGCACCTCCCCTGGCCGGCAGCGCAGTGGTGCAGGCGCCCGACCCCGCCTCGCTGATCAACATCATCCTGTACGGGCCCAGTGTGCCGAAAGACATCTCCCTCGGCGGCTGGCAGACCATGATGCCTTACAAGGGCGATCTGAGTGACGCTCAGATCGCGGCGGTGAGCAGCTATGTACGCGGCAGCTGGAAGAATCGCGCGAGTGAGGTCACCGCGGCAGAGGTGGCGGCCCAGCGCTGAAGAGGCCGGCATCGCGCGCTCGGGTCTGCAATGAACCGGCGCAGCGGCAGCTCGCGAGCGCGGCCGCGGCGGCGCCCGGGCGGCGCATCGCCGCTGGCCCTCGGCCTGCTGGGGTTGCTGTCACTGGTTCCGGCGACGGGCAGATCCGCCGGCCGAGGCCCGCCGCCCATCGATGCCTGCGCGTTGCTGACGGCGGATGAGCTCGCGGCTCTGCTGGGCATGCCGGTGGAGGCCGGGGTTCGACACGATGACGGCCTCACCTCGATAGGGGCCTATTCCTCGACCTGCCTTTGGAAGGTGCGCAATGCCCGCCTGCGGCTGCACGATCCACAGGCCAGTCTGGGAGGCGCCGACTTCGCGATCCTGGACGTATTTTCCTGGCCGACCCAGGCTGCCGCGCGGCGCTTCCTGCAATCCTTTCGCGCCGCGGCGCAGAGCAATCTGATCCCCACGCAACCGCTGCCCCTGCACATCGGCGATGAGAGCCTGTGGTGGGGTGATGGCGTGGCCGTGCGGCGCGGGGCGGTGAGCTTCGGAGTCTCCGTCGTGGTGAATTCAGCCGATCGCGACCGGCGCCGCGCGTGGGAAGAGTCGCTGGCCAGCCGGATCGTGGCTCGGATCCACTCGGGCGGGCGTTAGAGTCAGAGCAGCTTCAGAGCCGCTCAGGAGGGAAAATACGGCATCAGATGCCACACGCCGCGCCTGCGGGCAGCGATCGGCATCTCGGGCCGGTCGTGAGCATGCGTATAAACCGGGTGCCGCTCGAACGCCCATTGCCGACGGCCATCCCTGCGCACCAGTATGGTCCAGTCCCCGAGAGGCTTCTCGCCGGCCGACGCCAGCAGCGGAAGCCATTGCCGCTCGCACGAGCGGTCGCAGGCGGGTGCACCGGAGGCCGGCGGCTCGTAGAGGTACAGGGGAAGATTGGCGGAGCTTTCGAAGGTCCAGCCCATCGGTCGCTGCAGCAGCGAAACCTCCGCCGGATAGGGCAGCTGCGTGATGGAGGTCGTCGGAATGCTGCGGGAGGCATGGCCGGCCGGGCCGGCGAGCAGTCCGAGAGCCGCGATCGAGGCGAGGATCGAGCTGCGCATATCACGGGCTCCATGCGACGCAGCCGTCGCAGGCCGAGCGGATGCTAGTATATAGGCGGAACGCAGCACGCCGCGTCGGCTGCGCCGCGGGGCTTTGCCACGGGGGCACGGGGGGCTCGAGCACGTGAACATGCGAAGTCTGCAGCGGCTAGGGATGCTGCTCGGCGTTGCGACGCTATGCGGGTCGGGGGCGTGCGCCGGGGCGAGCCGCGCGCGGGCCGACGAGTCCCCGCAGCGCTGGCTGTCCGCGGACGCCACGCCGATGAGCACCGACGGACACGTGCATGGATTCGCGCTGCCACATCCACGCAGCGGTCCGACCACGCTCGCGATCGCCCCCGATGGACGCGTGTGGTTCACGGAATCCGCCGGCAACCGTATCGGCCGCATGAATCCGGACGGCAGTGATCTGGTCGAATTTGCGCTGCCGCATGCGGCGAGCGCGCCACGCATCATTGCCCTGGGCGCCGACGGCAATATGTGGTTCTCGGAGCACACCGGCAATCGCATCGGGCGCATCACGCCGGACGGAACGATCACCGAATTCGCGATCCCGACGGCGGCGAGCCAGCCGCGCGCGATTGCGCTGGGGGCCGACGGCAATATCTGGTTCGGTATGTTCGCCGCAGGCAGGATCGGGCGCATCACCCCCGCCGGTGTCATCACCGAGTTCCCGATCCCCACACCGAACAGCGGGCCGCGCGCACTCGCGGCCGGAGCGGACGGCGACATCTGGTTCTCCGAGTATCGTGCGGACCGGATCGGGCGCATCACGCCGCGAGGCCGCATCACCGAGTTCCCTCTGCCGCGACCGAACTCCGGTCCCGGTGACATCACCGCCGGAGCGGACGGGGCGATGTGGTTCGTCGAGCTGTCCGGAGGCATGGATGGGCTGGTCACCGACGGCAACCGCATCGGCCGGATCACCCGCCGCGGGGCGATCACGGAATTCGCGATGCCCGTGCAGGGCCCCTCGCCGATCAACATCGCCGTCGGTCCGGACCGCAACATCTGGTACACGCGTGGCAGCCGGCTCGGCCGCGTCACGCCGAGCGGAGAGGTGAGCGAGGTGCCGCTGGGCGACGCGCTGGCCGTCGGGCTGTCTGCCGGCAGCGATCGACAGCCGCCCAGACGTCTGCTCAACCGGCTCTGGTTCACCGACGCCAGGCAAAACCGCATCGGCTATCTGCAGTTCGTATCGCGTGTCACGCCATGAGACGACTCGGCACGGTCCTCTGCTGCTGCGCGCTGCTGTTCGCGGCTCTGCCGGTCCCGGCGTCGGACCAGGACGCGATCCAGTTCCGGGAGGCGGTGATGAAGACGCTCAATGAGCAGTCCGCCGCGCTCGGGGAGATCGCCGCCGGCTCGGTCCCCGACGACAACCTGGTGGCGCACATGCAGATGCTGGCGCTCGCCGCATCCACCGCGCTGCAGGCCTTCGAGCCCAAGGTCCCGGGCGGTGAGGCCAAAGCGGACGTCTGGACCCATTGGGCCGATTTCTCCAAGCGCATGATGGACCTCGTGCAGCAGAGCGCCCTGGCCGCCAAGGTCGCCAAGGAGCAGGGCAAGGACGCCGCCATGGTGCCCCTCATCACGGTCGCGGACACCTGCAAGGGCTGTCACGACATGTACCGGCAGAACAAGAATTGATCCGGGCGCGAGGCTCGATCGGACGCATCGAAAACGGTTAAGTCCATGTGTCGCTATGGCACATTCCCCGGACGGCTGACTTGACGACCCTCCCCCCTGGACTAGAATGCCCACAAAACCGGATTTGGGGGACGCAGGGGCTATGCCATGGACATCTTGGCGCGGCTGTTCTGTCGTAAGTCATTGATTCAGCTAGCTGTTTCCGTGGCTGCCGCGCTGCTGTGCCTGGTGGCGACCCGCAGCGCCGCCGCGCTCGAGACCCGCAGCTACGTCCTGAGCGCCTTTACGAACGCGGCCTACTCGACGCCGGGGGATTGCGCGGGCGGCATCGACCCCGACCAGACGGACCAATATCAGCTCGACCTGCTCGCGCTGGGGATGCCGCTCGCGACGATCCAGAAGGTCATGGCGGGCTATCCGGGCTTTCAGACCATGGCCGTGCTCGTCAACCGTGGCCGCATCGATGGCAAACCGGTGAATGCCTACACCAATCCGGCATCCGTGATCGATCCGAAGCTGCACCGGGTGATCGGGCACTATGCCTACGGCTTCAACCTCGACGGCAAGGGCGCGAGCTCTCCGAATTCCTTCGAGGACCCGCTCACCCATCAGATGGGTGTCGACAATCAGCTCTTCCGGGTGTTCGGCTGCGACAAGAATTTTCGCGGTCCGCCGGCCAATGCCACTCCCCCGATGTTCTACGGGATCGAGTGGAGCACGCTGCGCCCCTCGTTTCCTGCCTGGGTGATCACGCTCAGCGGCGAGGATCTGAGCCGGGACGGACCGGTCAGCGTGAGCATCGACCGCTCGATCGATCACGTGCTGCTCGACGCCGACGGCAACACCGAGGCGTATACGACTTTCAGAATCGATCCGGCGCCCGGATCGGTCAACGTATTCCAGGGACGGCTGCAGAACGGGGTGGTTACCCTGACCGACCATCACGATCTGCACCTGGCGGGCGACCCGGTGCTGATCAGTGATCTGGATCTATCGCAGACGCATCTGCGCATGACTCTGAAACGCAACGGCCAGCTGGACGGCCTGATCGGCGGCTATCAGCCCTGGTGGGAAATCTTCCTGCCCATCGGACACGGGGGAGAGAACTTCGAGGAGAACCAGGGCATCGATGTTCCCGGCCTGTACTACGCGCTGAAGCAGCTGGCCGACGCGGATCCCGATCCCAAGACCGGAGAGAACCGGCGCATCTCGGTGGCGTGGCAGTTCGAGGCGGTGCCCGCGTTCGTGGTTGCCGCGCAAGGCGCCGCCGCGGCGCCGGACCTCGCCGCCAATGATTCCAACTAATGATGTGGGCAAGCCGATGTCAGTAGTCAGCCGCGCGCGCGCCGCGCGCATCGCCGGCCTGCTGGCCACCTCTCTGGCGACCGCGCTGGTGTGCGCCGGCGTGCGGGCGGCGCCGGATCGGGCCACGGTGGCCGTGGCCTCCCCAGCCACCGCTCCGGCCGTCGTCGCCGGTCCCGCGATGCTCCGGCGGCTGAGCCCGGATCAGTACCGGACGATCATTGCCAATATCTTCGGCGCCGACATCACCATTGGCGGTCGCTTCGCGCCCGAGATCCGGGAAACCGGACTGCTCGCGGTCGGCGCGGGCAACGAGAGCATCACCGGGGATGAGCTGGATCAGTATCACGCCATGGCGCAGTCCATCGCCGCACAGGTGATCGACCCCGCGCATCGGGGTGTGCTGGTGCCGTGCCGTCCGCTCTCCGCGACCACGGCGGACGATCGCTGCGCGGGCGAATTTCTCACGCAAGTCGGCGAGCTGCTGTATCGCCGCCCGCTCACGCGCGACGAAGTGCAGCTGCAGGTCGCCATCGCCCACGGGACCGCGCTGCAGTACCACGACTTTTATGCCGGACTGCGGGAGAGCCTGGCGCAGATGCTGGTGTCCCCGGAGTTCCTGTTCCGCTGGTCCGAGGTGCGCGGCCCGGTGGGTGTCGGGGGATATTCGACGCTCGATGCCTATTCCAAGGCCTCGCAGCTGAGTTTCTTTCTGTGGAACGCATCCCCCGACCCGATGCTGCTCAACGACGCCGCGCACGGCAGGCTGAACTCTGCGAAGGGTCTGGCACGGGAGGTGGATCGGATGCTGGCGTCGCCGCGTCTGGATGACGGGGTGCGCGCATTCTTCTCCGACATGCTGCAGTTCTCGTGCGCGGCGGACCCCTGTCTGGACGCCAGTTTTTCGAAGGACACCACCCTTTATCCGAGGTTCACGCCGCAGGTGGCGAGCGATGCGCAGGAGCAGACGCTGCGCACGCTGGTGGACCTGCTCATCACGCATGACGGCAGCTACCGCGACGTCTTCACCACGCGCAAGACCTTTCTGACCCCGGATCTGGCCGCCATCTACGGGGTACCCCTGCCGAGGGATGCGCCCAATGGCGAGCCGAGCGAATGGCAGCCGTACGTGTATCCACCCGGGGATCCGCGCGAGGGGATCCTCGCGCAGATCAGTTTCGTTGCGCTGCATTCGCATCCCGGCCAGGCCTCGGCGGTGCTGCGCGGCAAGGCGCTGCGCGAGGTCATTCTCTGCCAGACGGTACCGGATCCACCGCCCAACGTGAGCTTCAAGCTCGTTCTGGATACCACCAATCCCAAGTACCCCACCGCGCGTTCGCGCCTGGACGCACACATCACCAATCCCGTGTGCGCGGGTTGCCACAGGCTCATGGATCCACCCGGTTTGTCGATGGAGAACTTCGACTCGGACGGGACTTTCCGCACGCGCGAAAACGGCGTTCTCATCGACACCAGCGGCTCGCTGGATGGCAAACGGTACGACGGTATGACGGGACTGGACCAGACCATCGCCAGCGATCCGGCGGCGCCCGCATGCCTGGTGAGCAAACTGGCGGAATACGCCCTGGGACGCGCCCCCAGCGGTGATGAGGTTCAGTGGGTCAAGGGGCTCAGGCAGGCATTCATCGCCGACCACTATCGCCTGCCGGCGTTGCTGCGCCGGATCGCGACCAGCGACATGCTCTATCGGGTCGAGTGGAAGGGCACCCCGCCGGATGCCTTGGCCAGCAGATAGTCGCTCCGTTGGCGCCGGTGAGCGCAGGGGCAGGAGAGTGGCACATGAGTACCAGGACTGACCGCAGAAGGGTGCTGCGCGGCCTGTTGGGTGGCGCGGCCATCAGCGTCGGGCTGCCGCTCCTGGATTGCTTTCTCGATGACCATGGCACGGCGCTGGCGGATGGGGCACCGCTGCCCGTGTGCTTCGGCACCTGGTTCGCCGCCATGGGATACAACCCGGGATTCTGGGAACCCACCGTGGTGGGTGCGAAGTATCAGATGAAGCCGCTGCTGAAGGCGCTCGCGCCCTTCAAGGACAAGATCAACGTCTTCAGCGGCATGCAGACGTTCCTGGATGGACGGCCGCTGGCGACCCACGAGACCGGGGCGCAGATCTGCACGATCGGCTCGATTCCGGTGGGTCAGGATATCGATCGCCCGAGCATCGATCAGCTCGTCGCCGACACGATCGGGACGCGAACGCGCTTTCGCTCGATCGAGGTCTCCTACGAAGGCATCCCTTCGAGCTGGAGCCGGCGCAGCTCCACCTCCGTCAATGCGTCGGAAGTGTCGCCGCTGGCGTTGTATCGCCGCATCTTCGGTCCGGCCTTCGTGGACCCGAACGCCGCGAGCTTCACGCCCGATCCTTCGATCATGCTGGAGCGAAGCGTTCTGTCGA
>DATJSD010000063.1:0-17578 GCA_035504335.1 Steroidobacteraceae bacterium
TGCCCGCGGCCGCGGCGTCAGCGGCGCCCCCGTCGGCGACGGGCGCCACCGATACGCGCTCGCTGGATGAGCGCATTCAGGATCTGAAGAAGCAGACCGTGGAGCTCAACCGCGATCTGTTCGTGCTGGAGGAGGAGCTGCTGTTTCCGGCAAACACACAGGTGGCGGTGTTCGTCTCGGTCGATGTGGGCAAATTCTTCGCGCTCGACTCGATCACGCTGAAGATCGACAACCGGGAAGTCAGCGACTACCTGTACACGCCGCGCGAGGTGGCCGCGCTGCTCAGGGGCGGCGTGCAGCGCCTGTACGTGGGCAATCTCAAGTCCGGCGAGCACGAGCTGGTGGCGTTCTTCAACGGCAAGGGACCGAACGATCGCGACTACCGGCGCGCTGCCAGCATCCGCTTCGAGAAGGGCCTGGGCGCCAAGTACCTGGAGCTGAAGGTGACCGATCATCAGCACGCCCAGGAGCCGGACTTCGAGATCAAGGACTGGCAATAGGGATCACCGGTAACGGGCCCAAGAGAGCGCATGAGAGTCGCGCTGCGAACGCTCGCGCTGGCAGGGGCGCTGTGGGCCGTGGGGTCCGCGGCGGCGCTGGCCGCGCGCCATGCGGATCCGAGCGCGCTGCCGCCGGTGAAGATCCAGGACCTCGCCTATGGCGACGTGTTGTTTCACTACTGGGCCGACGATGACGGCGGTCTGACGGCGCTGACGCGCCTCGAGGCCTATCAGCATTGGGGGCTGATGCCGCATCACGCAGCCGATGCGCAGCTGCTCGCCGCGGGGCTGTACCTGCAGCTGGGCATCTACAACGAGGCCGGTGCGCGCTTCGCGACCCTGTTGAAGAACCAGGTGCCGCTCGCGGTGCGCGACCGCGCGTGGTTCTACCTCGGGCAGATCTGGTACGAACGCGGCTATTACGATCGCAGCGAGCAGGCTCTGGAGCGCGTGCGCGGCAAGCTGCCGCCGGAGCAGGAGGGCGAGCGCAACAATCTGCTGGTGAACTCGCTGATGTACCAGGGGCGCTACGACCAGGCGATCGCGCGGCTGCAGCACTGGCGGGGCGCGCCGGACTGGATGGCTTTCGCGCGCTTCAATCTCGGGGTGGCGCTGGTGCGCGCGGGACGCCTGGCGCAGGCCGCACCGATCCTGAGCGCGGTGGGCACGCTGCAGAGCTCCACCGAGGAGCTGGCGAGCCTGCGCGACCGCGCCAATCTGGCGCTCGGCTTCGCGTATCTGCAGGCCAACCAGCCGGCCGCGGCCCGCACGGCGCTCGCGCGCGTGCGCCTGGATGGCCCGTACTCGAGCCGCGCGCTGCTCGCGGACGGCTGGGCGCAGGCGGCACTGGGCCAGTATCGCGACGCGCTGGTGCCATGGCTGGCCCTGCAGCACCGCAGCCTGCTCGATGCCGCGGTGCAGGAGTCGTTCCTCGCGGTGCCGTATGCGTTCGGGCAGCTCAACGCCGGGGCGCAGGCGGCGCAGTACTATCAAACGGCGCTGCAGTCCTTCGGCGGCGAGCAGCAGAACCTGCAGGCCGCGATCGATCGCGTGCGTGGCGGCGGGCTGCTGCGGGATCTGCTCGGCAGCGACGACGTACAGCACGGCTGGTACTGGCAGCTGCGCACGCTGCCGGACGAGCCGCAGTCGCGCTACCTGTACGAGCTGCTGGCCGACGACGATTTCCAGCAGGGGCTGCAGAACTATCGCGAGCTGGGCTTCATGCAGCGCAGTCTCGCGCGCTGGGACGGCAGCATGCAGGCGTTCGCGGCGATGCTCGATGCGCGCCGCCGCGCCTACGCGGTGCGCGTCCCGGCGGCCGATGCGCTGCTGGCGACCGATGCGCCGACGCACCTGCGCGCGGCGCGCACCGACGCGCGCTCGCAGCTGCAGGCGATCGAGGCCGGCGACGACGTGGTCGCGCTGGCGACGCCCAAGGAGCGCGAGCAGTGGCAGCGCATCGAGCACCTGCAGGCGGTGATCGAGCAGCTGCCGCCGGGCGCGCAGCGTGACGCCGACGCCGACAAGCTGCAGCTGATCCGCGGCGTGCTGTACTGGCGGCTGCAGGCGGCCTTCAAGGCGCGCAGTTACCAGGAGCAGCGCGCCCTGCAGCAGGTCGACCGCGCGCTGGAGGAGCTGCAGGACCGCTGGGTGCTGGTCGAGCGCGCACGCGCCGCCGTGCCCCATACCAACGGCGGCTTCGCCGCGCGCGTCGCGGCGCTCGGCGCGCGCATCGACAGGCTGCACGCGGATCTGGCCGACGCGCAACGCGCGCAGGGGAGCTACCTGGACGACCTGGCCGAGGCGCAGCTGCAGCAGCAGCAGTCGCGACTCGCCGCCTATGCCGAGGAGGCGCGCTTCGCGCTCGCCAATGTCTACGACCGGGCCGCAAACGCCGCGCCCGCGGATGCACCGGCGGTGAGCGGTGCGGCGCCGGCGACGGGATCGCAGCGGCCATGAGCGCGCGCGGCCCGGACGGCCCCACGCTGCCGCCGACGCTCGGGGCGTCGCGCGCCGGCGCGCTGGCGGGCACGCTGCTGGCGGGCGCGCTCGCCGCGGGCTGTGCCCATCGGCCGCCGTCGCAGCCGACCACGATCGGCGATCTGTCCGCGCGCGTGCAGGTGCCGGTGCAGAGCGGCGCGCTGCCGGCGCCGGATCCGGCCGCGGCGATGTCCAATTACCGCCAGTTCCTGCAGCTGCAGAACACCGATCCGACGCTGCGTGCCGAGGCGATGCGCCGGCTCGCCGACCTCAACCTGCAGTCCGTCGAGCTCGATCACCTCACCGCCGCCATGGCCAAATCCGATCCGCATGGGGTCGAGGCGATCCGGCTGTACACGACGCTGTTGCAGGCCTTCCCGCATTATGCCCACGACGATGCGGTGCTCTACCAGCTCGCGCGCGCCTACGACATCACCGGCCAGAGCACGCTGGCGCTGGCGACTCTGGAGCGCATCGTCGCGAACTATCCGCGCTTCCCCGACATCGGCGAGGTGCAGTTCCGGCGCGGCGAGCTGCTGTTCTCCGCGCAGCGCTATCCGAGCGCCCAGCAGGCGTACGAGGCGGTGCTCGCGCTCGGGCCGGGCGGCTCCGCCTTCTACCCGCAAAGCCTCTACAAGCGCGCCTGGTCGCAGTTCAAGCAGGGGCTGAATCAGCAGTGCCTGACGTCGTTCGCGCAGCTGCTGGACTACACGCTGCTCGGCCCGCATGCCGGCGCGGGCACGCGCGCGGCCGACCTGCAGACGCTGCGCCGCGCCGACCGCGATCTGGTCGACGACACGCTGCGCGTCATGAGCATCAGCTTCTCCTACCTGAACGGGCCCGGCTCGATCGATGCGCTGGTGGCGGCCCGCGGCCCGCGGCCCTATACGTGGCTGCTGTACCGCAGCCTGGGAGACCTGTACGTCAGCAAGCAGCGCTACCAGGACGCCGCCGCAGCTTACCGGGCGTTTGTCGCGCGCGATCCGATCGATGAGCACGCGCCGGCGCTCAGCATGGCCGCGATCCAGGCCTATCGCAAGGGCGGCTTCCCGGACCTGATGCTGCAGGGCAAGCTCGAGTACGTGCAGCGCTACGGCTTTTCCACCCCGTTCTGGCAGGGCCGGCAGCACTCGGCCTATCCGCAGGTGGTCGATGAGCTGAAGGTGAACCTCAAGGACGTCGCCGAGTACTATCACGTCGTCGCGCAACGCTCGCACAGCGACGCCGACTACGCCGCGGCGGCCCATTGGTACCGGGCCTACCTCGCATCCTTCCCCGAGGAGCCGGACTCCGCGGCCACGAATTATCTGCTCGCCGACGCGCTGTTCGAGAGCCATCAGTATCTCGCCGCCGCCAGCGAGTACGAGCGCACGGCCTACGACTATCCGCCTCACAAGCAGGCGGCCGCTGCCGGCTACGCGGCGCTGGTCGCCTATCAGAAGTACGAGGACGCGCTGCCGCCCGCCGCGCGCGGCGCGGTGCACCTGCGCGCCATCGATTCGGATCTGAAGTTCGCGCAGACCTTCCCGAACAATCCGGCCGCCGGCACGGTGCTGACGCACGCCGCACAGGATCTTTTCACCGCCGGTGATCAGGCGCGTGCGCTGCAGGCCGCGCGCCTGCTGCTCGCGCGGCCGGGCGTGGACGGCGCGCAGCAGCGCATCGGCTGGAGCATCGTGGGTCAGGTGAGCTTCAACCAGGGGGACTACGCCGGCGCGGAGAGCGCGTTCACGCGTGCGCTCGCGCTGGCGGGACGCGCCGATCCGCAGCACGCCGATCTGACCGAGCGGCTCGCCGCCGCCGTCTACAAGCAGGGCGACGCGCAGCGCCGCGCCGGCAACTCCCAGGCCGCGGCCGAGGACTTTCTGCGCGTCGCGCGCGTGGCGCCCGGTTCGAAGATCGTCGAGACCGCGCAGTACGATGCGGCCGCCTCGCTGATCGACGCGCAGCAATGGCGGCGGGCGATCCCGATCCTGGAGGCGCTGCGGCGGGCCGACCCGCGCGGCCAGTACAGCGCCGGCATCGCCAGCAAGCTCGCCGTGGCCTATGCGGCCGCCGGCCAGGCGGGCGCGGCGGCTGCGGAGTTCGAGCGCATCGCCGCCACGCCGGGCCAGGACCCGGCCGTGGTGCGCGAGGCACTGACGCGAGCGGCCGACCTCTACCAGAAGTCGGGCGATACGGCACTCGCGGTGACGATGCTCGAGCGCCTGGTGCAGCAGTTCCCCACGCCCATCCCCGATGCGATCGAGGTGCGTCAGCGGCTGGTCGATCTGGCCAGCGGCGCCGGCGACACGCAGCGCGCGCTCTACTGGCAGCGCCAGATCGTGCTGGCGGATGCGCAGGCGGGCCCGGCGCGCACCGACCGCACGCGCTACCTGGCGGCGCAGGCGGATCTGGCGCTGGCCGCGCCGCTGCGCGATCGCTTCCGCGCGATCCAGCTGGTGGCGCCGCTGCGGCGCTCGCTCGAGGCGAAGAAGCTCGCGCTGCAGGCGGCGGTGCAGGCGTATCGCGAGGTCGCCGCCTACCAGGTGGCCCAGACCACCACGGCGGCGACCTACGAAACCGCCGAGCTGTACCACCGCCTCGCGCAGGACCTGCTGGCTTCCGAGCGGCCGCGGCACCTGTCTGCCGAGGCGCTCGAGCAGTATGAGTCACTGCTGGAGGATCAGGCTTATCCGTTCGAGGAGCAGGCGATCGCCATTCACGAGCTGAACGTGAAGCGCGCGCAGGACGGTATCTACGATGACTGGGTGCGCAACAGCTACGCGCAGCTGGCCGGGCTGCTGCCGGCGCGCTACGGCAAGACCGAGCTCGTCGCGACCTGGATCGCGGCGCTGAGCGCCCCGGCGCGTCCGCCGGCGCCGGCGGTGCCGCCGCCGACGGCGCCCGCGAATGCCGCGGCGCCAGGCGCGTCCGTGGCCACATCAGCGCCGGCGGCCGCCGCCCCCACGGGCAAGCGCGCGCGTCGCACGGGTCATGCGGCGCAGGGTAGCGCGGTCAGCGCCGCCGCGGCGGCAGCCACACCGCCCGCGCCGCCGGCCGTGCCGCCGCCCAGCGCCGCGGCGCTCGCGGATTTCCAGCGTGTGACCGATCTGGCCAACGCCGGCAGGGACACCGATGCACAGCTGGAGCTGGAGCAATTCGATCTGCGCTACCCCGGCTATGCGATCCCGTCGATCGATCTGGGACTGCTCGCCCGCAGAGACGGGCACCTGGATGCCTCCGAGGCGGCGCTGCGCCGCGCGACGCAGCTGGACGGCGCGAGCGCCGTGGCCTGGACCGAGCTGGGCGTGACGCTGCGCATGCAGGGCAAGTTCCCGCAGGCGCAGGCCGCCTACGAACGGGCGATCGCCGCCGAGCCGGGCTACGCCCCCGCGCATCGCAACCTCGGCGTGCTGCTGGACCTGTATCGGGGCGATCCGGTGGCGGCGCTGCCGCAGTTCGAACGCTATCAGGCGCTCACCGGCGAGGGCAAACCCGTGAGCACCTGGTTGGCGGACCTGCGTCAGCGCACCGGGGTGAAGCGCGCCGCGCCCTCGGCAGGCGCGCCGGCCGCCGGATCGGCCGCTGGCCCGGGCGCCGCTCCCGGCACGGCGTCGGGCGCCGCCGCCGGCGCGGTCAGCGGATCGGCCGCCGCCAAAGCGACCTCTTCACCCTCTTCGACGAAATCCGACACCGCGTCGGTGGCCGCAAGGTAGGTACGACATGAGCAGCATACGCATCGCGGAAGGGATGGGGCGCGCGGGTCCGCTGGGTCGGTCGTGCCTGCTGTGTCTGCTGTGTCTGCCGCTGGGGCTGTCCGGTCTCGCCATGCCCGCGCGCGCCGCCGACCCTGGTGCGGCGAGCGCGCAGCCGGCGGCGACCGCGACGCCGGCTGTGACGCCGGCTACGACGCCGGCTGCGTCGAGCGCCGACGCTGCCGGCGGGCCGACGCAAGCGGCGGCGCCCGCGGCACACGCGCCGGACGCCGTCCCCGCGGTGTCGAGCGCGCCGGCCGCATCCCCCGCGCCCGCCGCGGCGTCCGACAGCATTCAGCTCGGCACCACCGAGATCAGCGGCAACCGCGAGCTGCCGAAGCTGCTGTACATCGTGCCGTGGCAGCGCGCCCAGATCGGCAAGTTTCCCGGCCGGCCGCCCAACAGCCTGGTGGACGAGGCGCTCACGCCCGTGGACCGGTCGGTATTCGAGCGCCAGAACCGCTACTACGCCGCGCTCGCATCCCGCACGCAGTCGGCCAGGTCACAGGGCGGCAGCGCCCCCGGCCCGGCGGCCGGCACGCCGCCCAAGGATGAGAAATAGGTCGCGGTATTCGAGCTCTACAACCCCTTAGCTTGACGGTTCGACGGATCATGGCGCCACGGGAGGCACGATGAACATCTTCGATCACATAGTCCGTTTCTTCCAGGGAGGCGGACTGATGATGTATCCGATTGCGACGGTGCTGGTGCTGGGCACCTGCATCGCGATCGAGCGCTGGATCTACCTGACGCACAGCGCGCTGCGCAATCGGGGCCTGTGGAACGAGGTCGCGCCGCTGCTGGCGCAGGGCAACTTCCGCCAGGCCGTGCAGATGACCTCCAAGTCGCATGCCGCCATCGGCCAGATCCTCAACTACGGCCTGGCACGCATCACCTCCGCGCGCCGTCGCGACGACATCGAGAAGGCCATGGAGGAGAGCCTGATGGACGTGGTGCCGCGGCTGGAGAAGCGCACGCATTACATCGCGACCTTCGCCAACGTCGCCACGCTGCTCGGCCTGCTCGGCACCGTCGTCGGTCTGATCAACGCGTTCGCCGCGGTGGCCACCGTCAACCCCGCGGAGAAGGCGAACCTGCTGTCCGCGAGCATCTCCGTGGCGATGAACTGCACCGCGTTCGGCCTGATCACCGCCGTGCCGTTGCTGCTGATCCACGCGGTGCTGCAGACCAAAACCACCGAGCTGATCGACAGCCTGGAGATGGCCTCCGTCAAGTTCCTGAATGCGGTGACCGAGCGCAGCCTGCCCGAGCGCCGTCCGCCGCAAGTGGCCGCGCAGGCCTGAGAGCGCTCGCGCCGCCGGCGAGTCACGGGGTTCGCGCATGCGCCGTTCCTACAGCGTCAAGCGGGTGATCCGCCATCAGCACCGTCCCAACGAGCTGATGCTGGTGTCGATGATCGACATTTTCACGGTGCTGGTGACCTTCCTGCTGATGACCGCGGTGTTCTCGCGCACCGTGATCCTCGAGCTCAAGCTGCCTCCCGCCAATGCGCAGTTCAAGCAGCCGCCCCCGGGACTGCAGCTGGAGGTCATGGTACGCAGCGACGCGCTGCAGGTCGCCGACCGCAACAGCGGTCCGCTCGCGACCTTTCCCAACAAGAACGGCGGCTACGACTACGATGGGCTGTCCCAGTACCTGCAGCTGGTGAAGTCGAAATTCCCCGACAAGACCGACGCCACGGTGCTGCTCGAGCCCGATACGTCATACGACACGCTGGTGCAGGTCATGGATCACGTACGCGTGCTCGATGTGAACGCCGGCCTGAGCGACGTGCAGTACGAGCTGTTCCCGGACATCTCGATCGGCGATGCGCCGGCGATGCGCGCGGTGGCCGGCGGCGCGGGTGCCGGCAGATCCGCCACCTTGAGCGCGCGCGTCGGCGCGCGCCGGCACTGACGGAGCCCCACCATGGCCATGTCGAATCGCGCCCGCCGCATGCTGCAGCACCAGCTGCGCCACCGCGCCGATGCCTACCTGAACCTCATCCCGATGATCGACATCCTCAGCGTCATGGTGTCGTTCCTGCTCGTGTACTCCACCAACGTGGAGGTACTGCAGAACACGCGCGCCATTCAGATGCCGCAGTCCATCTCGCAGGCGCAGCCGCGCGTGACCGTGGTGGTGATGCTCACGCGCGACGAGCTGTACCTGCAGGGCGAGCCGATCACCACGGTGGCGCAGGTGCGCGCCAGCGCCGGCGACATCATCGCGCCGCTGCGCGCGGCGCTCGATCGCCCGATGATCGGCGGTGATGCAGCCGCCACGCAGGCCATCGCGCAGCGTGAGATCACCGTCATGGCCGACAAGTCGCTGCCCTATGAGGTGCTCAAGAAGGTCATGACCACCTGCACGGACGCGGACTACGGGCGCATCTCGCTGGCGGTCATGCAGAAGGATCAGCCGGTGCCGGCGGGCGCGGTGCGGAGGTCCTGATGGCCGCAGAGCGCTACCGCAACGGACCCGCAGGCGCCTCACCGCGCGTGAGCGCGACGGCGGGCGCGGCCGCGACCGGTGTCGCGGCGGGCGGTGCCGCACCAGCCGGTGCCGCGCCCTCACGGGCTTCGCCGTCGGGCGGTGCACGCGCCGCGCAGGCGGCCCTGATCATCCCGCTCGCGCCGCACTTTCGCAGCTACGGGCTGCCCTGGGAGATCGACCCCGAGGAGCAGCAGCGGCTGAAGCGCCTGATCATCGCCGGCCTGCTGACACTGCTGCTGCTCGGGCTGGTTCTGCCGTATATCCACCTGCCGCCGGTGCTCGAGGCCTCATCGGAGGCGGTTCCCGAGCGCCTGGCGCGCCTCATGGTGCAGCAGCGGCCCAAGCCGCCAGCGCCGGTGGCGCGGCCCAAGCCCGAGGTCAAGCCGGTACCCAAGCCGGTGGTGGTGCCCAAACCCGTGGACCTGACGGCGCAGGCACGGCGTAAGGCAGAGAGAGAGATACGCACGGTCCAGGACCAGCTTGCGGATCTGCGACGCGAAATGGATCCTGCGGCTCTCGGCCAGACCCGCAATCTGCAGGGAGCGGTCGGCCAGGATAGTCACGCGGAACGCTCGCTGATCGCCTCCAAGGCCGATGCCGGCTCGGGGGCCTATATCACCACGGCCAGTGCCAGCCGCGGCTTCGGCGGCGGCGCAGGGGCGCTCACCGGCCGCCAGGCGGCCCAGGTCAGCTCGCGTATCGCGCAGGCGGCCAGCGCCGAGCAGCAGGTGGCGCGCGGCGGCAGCGGTCGCGCGTCGCGCAGCGAGGAGGAGATCGCGCTGGTGTTCGACCGTAACAAGAGCGCGATCTACGCGCTCTACGGCCGCGCGCTGCGCGAGCAGCCCGACCTGCAAGGCAAACTTGTGCTGCAGTTCACGATTGCGCCCTCCGGCGAAGTGACAGAATGCCGCGTCCTTTCCAGCGAACTGCACGATCCTGACCTCGAGCGCAAGATCGTCGCGCTCGTGGAGCTGTTCCGGTTCGAAGCGAAGGATGTGGCCCCGATTACCACCACCAAGCCGATCGAGTTCATACCGGCCGGCTGACCCCCGCCGCAGCCGGCCCGGAGCGGCCACTGCGGGGCCGATCGTGGCTGAGTGGCACACCTTGACGCGCATATCGTGAACCTGCAGTCGGAAATCGACTACTTCAGCGAGCTGCCGACCCTGGATCAGGCGCGGCTCATCGCCGTGTTCCTGCACGAGCTCACCGCCGAGGCGCGCGGCACCTACGGGGCGGGCCCCGATCAGGTGCAGGACGCGGCGCGCCTGCGCTTCGTCAACGAGATCGTCTGCCGCCTGGCGCGCTTCCTCGAGCAGCAGCTGGCGGACGATCACTCGCGCCCCGCCAACGACGTGGTCATGCGCATGCTGCTGGCCGCGCGCTCCGATAAGGCCGCGGAGCGGCTGGTCATGAACGCTTACCGCCGCGCGATCCACGGCTTCGACCGCTACGACACCACGATGACGATCGACAGCTGACGCCGGCGGAATGGACAAGCGGACGCGGCCGACCGTAACGTTGCGCCGTGCCGGTCAACTCACTCGGCCAGCTGCTGGTACTGCTGTGTACGTCGGTGCTGATCATCGCACTGACACGGCGGCTGCGCCTGCCCGTGATCCTCGGCTACCTGATCGTCGGCGTGCTGGTGGGTCCGCACGCGCTCGGAGTGCTCTCGGGCGGAGAGGAAACTCGCGCCATCGCCGAGATCGGCGTGGTGCTGCTGCTGTTCACGCTCGGACTGGAGTTCTCCTTCCCGCGCATGGTGGCGATGCGCCGCGAGGTGTTCGGATTGGGCTCGGCGCAGACCGCGGTGATCGCCGCAGCCGGTGCGCTCATCGTACACGCCGCGGGCGTGGGCTGGGCGAGCGCGATCGCGGTGGGCGGGGCGATGACGACCTGCTCGACCGCCATAGTGCTGCAGCAGCTGGGTGATCAGGACGAGCTCGACCGCACCCACGGACGGCTGTCGTTCGCGGTGCTGCTGTTTCAGGACCTGGCCTTCGTGCCGCTGCTGGCGCTGGCGACCGTGCTGGCGCAGGGCACCGCGGGTGTCTCCGGCGCGGCCGGCGCGGCCGGCGCAACCGCCCCCTCCGGCGCGGCACTGCTGCTGCGGCTGGTGCTGCTCGGCACGATCGCGCTCGCGGTGGTGCTGCTGATCGGCCGTTGGATCGTGCGGCCGCTGCTGCGCGAGATCGCGCACAGTCGCCTGCGCGAGCTGTTCACGCTGGCGGCCCTGCTCGTCGTGCTGACCTCGGCATGGATCACCGAGCGACTCGGTCTGTCGATGGCGCTGGGTGCGTTTCTGTCCGGCATGCTGCTGGCGGAGAGCGAGTACAGCCATCAGATCGATGCGGCCATCCGGCCGTTCCGCGAGCTGCTGCTGGGGCTGTTCTTCATCTCGGTGGGCATGCTGCTGGATTGGCGCGTGCTCGTCGGTCATCTGGCGCTGATCGTGGGGCTGCTCGCGCTGCTGCTGCTCGCCAAGGCGCTGCTGTCGGCACTCACGGTGCGCCTGTTCGGCATCCCGCGCTTCAAGGCGGTGCGCACCGGGCTGGTGCTGGCCGGCGGCGGGGAGCTGGGAGTGGCACTGCTGACCATCCTGGCCGAGGGGCGGCAGCTGGTGGCGCGCGGCATCACGCAGCTGCTGCTCGCGGTCGTGGTGCTCGGGATGATCGTGAGCCCGCTGGTGATCCGCTACAACAAGCGCATCGCGCGCTTCGTGCTGCGCGAGCACGGGCCGCCGGCCACGGCCGTGCCGCGTGAGTACACGGCGGCGGTGGCCGCCAGCGAGCTGGCACAACGCGAACACGTGCTGTTGTGCGGCTTCGGCCGTGTCGGCCGCAACCTGGCGCGCGTGCTGGCCTCCCAGGGGTTCGAGTATCTGGCGATGGACCTGGATCCGGACAACGTGCATGCCGCACGCCTGGCCGGCGAGCCGGTCGTGTGGGGCGACAGCGCCGACGAGCAGCTGCTGCGTAACCTCGGGCTGGCGCACGCGACGGTGGTGATCATCAGCTTCGCCGATCCCGACGTCGCCATCGGCATCGTGCGCGCGGTGCGCCACCTGCGCGCCGACGTGCCGGTGCTGGTGCGGGTGCAGGACGACGCGCGCCTGGCGGAGCTGTCGCTGGCGGGCGCGACGGAGGTCGTGCCCGAGACTCTGGAGGCCAGCCTGACGCTGGTGTCGCAGGCGCTGACGCTGCTGCAGCTGCCGCCCGCTCAGGTGCTGCAGGTCGTCGGGGGGATACGTCGAGCGCGATACGCCACGCTGCGCTCGCTTGCCGCGTCGCAGCAGCCGTCCCGGGCATCGACGGCTGCGCCGAGCGCGGCGGCCGCGGAGCCGACGCAGGCGCCGCCGCCGCTGTCCCCGCTGTCATCACTGGGCAGTGTCGCGCGGCTCGCCGATACCGCCGCGGACGCCAAGGAGCTGCAGCGCTCCATCGTGCTGCCGCCGGGCGCATGGGCCGTGGGCAGGCGGCTCGCGGAGGCGCGCGCGCGCGGCGCGGCGGTGACGTTCACGGCGGTGCGCCGCCAGGGGATCGTCGGCCGCGAGCCCGCCGAGGATACCGAGTTGCGCGAAGGCGACGTCGTGGTCATCTCCGGCCTGCCGGCCGCCCTCGAGCACGCCGAGGCGCTGCTGCTGGCGGGGTAGAATGCCGCCCCCGCATGAACGACGAAGATCTGCACTTTCCGGCGCGACACGTGCCGCTGCGCGAGGATCTGGCCGCTCTGGGCCGCCTCATGGACGAGGTGCTGCTCGAGCAGGGCGGTGAGGAATTCTTCCGCCTGGTCGAGCAGGACCGGCTCACGGCGATCCGCTGGCGCTCGGGCGATGCCACGGCCGCCGAGGCGCTGGCGCTGCGCGTGCGCGGCCGCCCGCCCGCGCAGGCGCGCGAGCTGCAGCGCGCGTTCGCCTCCTGGTTCCAGCTCGGCAACATCGCCGAGAAGGTGCACCGCATCCGCCGCCGCCGCGAGTACTTCCAGCAGGATAGCGAGCGGCCGCAGCCCGGCGGGGTGGAGGATGCGGTGGTGGAGCTGAAGGCCGCGGGGCTGTCGCTGCTCGAGGTGCTGAAGCTGCTCGAGCAGCTGTCGATCGAGCCGGTGCTGCTGGCCCACCCGATGGAGTCCACGCGCCGCACGACGCTGCTGCGTCAGCAGCGCCTCGCGGCGCTGCTGCTCGAGCGCGACAATGCGACGCTCGCGCCCTACGAGCGCAGGACGCTGCTCGAGCGCATCCGCACGGAGATCAGCACCGACTGGCAGACCGAGGAGCACCCGCGCGAGCGGCTCACCGTCGCCGATGAGCGCGAGCATGTCATCTTCTTCCTGGCGGAGATTCTCTATCGCATCATCCCCGCCTTCTACCAGGAGATCGGCACCGCGCTCGGCAGGCACTACGACGTCGAGCCCATCACGCTCGAGCTGCCGGTGCTGGTGCGCTTCGGCAGCTGGGTCGGCGGGGACATGCAGAGCTCCAACGACGTGCACGCCAAGAGCATCCGCGAGACGCTGGCGCGCTGCCAGCGGGCCATCATCGGCAATTACCACCGCGAGTGCCTGGAGCTGGCGCATCTGCTGTCGCAGAGTGCGAGTCGCGCGGGCTTCTCGCAGGAGCTGCTGCAGCGGATCGAGGAGTACCGCACGCTCCTGCCCGGCGCGCAGGCGAGCGTGCCGGCGCGCCACGACCGCATGCCCTACCGCGTGCTGCTCACGCAGATCGCCGAGCGGCTGCACGTCACCTACGAGGGCCGGCCGAACGGCTACGAGGCCCCCGCGCAGTTTCGCGCCGACATCGCGCTGATCGCCGACAGCCTGCTCAGGCACCACGGGCTGCACGCCGGTCACTTCCAGATCCGCCGGCTGCTGTGGCGCATCGACACCTTCGGCTTTCATCTGGCCACGCTCGATCTGCGCCAGCACACGCGCGTGCATCACGCGGTGCTCGCACAGGGTCTGGACGATGCGGAGTGGTGCGCGCGCAGCGCCGCCGAGCGACATGCGCGCCTGGTGCAGATCCTCGCTCACGACGCCGGTCCGAGCGGCGGCTTCGATGCGCTCGGCAAGCGTACGCTGGCGGTGTTCGAGGCCATCATGCAGGCGCGGCACCGCTACGGCGCCGAGGCGATCGGCCTGTACGTCGTGGGCGGGGCCGTGCAGGCCGACGACGTGCTCGCGCCGCTCGTGCTGGCGCGCTGGGCCGAGGCTTACGACAAGAGCAGCGGAGAGGTGGCCCTGGACGTCGCGCCGCTGTTCGATCGCGTCGCCACCCTGGAGGGCTGCGCCGCGGCGCTGCACGAGCTGCTCGAGGACGAGGTGTACAGCCGCCACCTGGAGGCGCGCGGTCGCTCGCAAACGGTGCTGATCGGCTACTCGGACAGCAACCAGGAGAGCGGCATCGTGGCCTCGCGCTTCGCCGCCTACCGGGCGCAGCGCCAGCTCACCGAGGCGGTGTCGCAGGCGCACAAGCAGCACGTGCTGTTCTACAGCCGTGGCGGCAGCATTCCGCGCGGCGGCGGACGTATCGATGCGCAGCTGCGCGCCGCGCCCGCCGAGTCGGTCAGCGGCGTGCTGCGCTTCACCGAGCAGGGCGAGAACATCGCGCAGAACTACGGCCTGCGGCCCAACGCCATGCGCTCGCTGGAGCGTGCCTTCAGCACGCTGGCGCTCGCCACGCTCGCGGTGCGCCGCGGCGTGGCCGTGCGCGAGAGCGCGGCGCTGACGGAGTGCGCCGGCCTCATCGCCGGCCACAGCGCCCAGGCGTGGCGCGGCCTGGTGTACGAGCAGCCGCAGTTCTACCGCTACTTCCGTGACGTCACCCCGATCGACGTGATCGAGCACATGCAGATCGGCTCCAATCACCCGGGACGCGCCGAGGGTGGTGTGGAGACGGTTCACCCTGCGGCCTGGGTATACGCCTGGTCGCAGTCGCGGCACATGATCCCCGGCTGGTACGGGGCCGGCAGCGGCCTGGAGCTCGCGCGCGCCGAGCGCGGCATGGAGCTGCTGCGCCGCTGCTATCAGGGGTGGCCGTTCTTCCGTCATCTGATCGATGACATCGAGGCGATGCTCGCGCGCGCCGACTTCGGCATCGGCTCGCAGTACGAGCGCCTGGTCGATCCGCAGCTGCGCCGCTACAGCCGCCAGCTGCGCGAGGAGTACGAGCGCAGCTGCGCGCTGGTGCTGGAGATCAAGCAGTCCCCGCGCCTGCTGGATACCGACCGCACGCTGCAGCGGGGCATCGCGCTGCGCAACGCCTACGTGGACCCCATGCACTTCATGCAGGTGGATCTGCTGGCGCGCTGGCGCGAGAGCGGCCGTCAGAGCCGCGAGCTGCTCGAGGCGCTGCAGGCGAGCGTCGGCGGAATCGCGCGCGGGCTGCAGACGACGGGCTGAAGGTTAGGGTAAGCACGTGAACTCGCGCACACTATGCTCGGTCGCAACGCTATGCGCGCTATTCGTCGCGGCTGCAGCGCAGGCCGGCAATGCCGTTTTCAATGGAGACTTCGAGCTCGGTGACTTTGCAGGCTGGCGCGTCGACGATCCGGCGCTGGGCACTTTCGTTACACACGCGTTTGCCGGATACATGCCCCACGGTGGCGACTATTTCGTCGCGCTGGGCGCGGGCGGGCATCCGGGGACGATCTCTCAGGACCTGCACACGAGCGCCGGCACCGCGTACACACTCAGCTATTTCCTCGCCAGCGACGGCATGTCGCCCAACGAGTTCAAGGTGGTGTGGGGGGCGAGAACGCTGATCGATCAGTTGGACATACCTGCCCAAGGCTATAGAGGCTACAAATTCCAGGTCACTGCAACCAGCGCATCGACGAGCCTCACGTTCTATGAGCGCAACGCCCGCGGATTCCTGTCCCTGGACGATGTTTCGGTTACGCCAGCCGCGCGGTGACGGGTCGTGCGGTCCTCAGCCGCGAAGGCGCTGTGCAATCCACCAGATATGACCCTCCGGGTCGCGCGCCGCGTAGCCTCGATCGGACCAGTATTGCGCGCCGTAGTCGGTGGTGGTCGGTGGCGAGACGATCTCGGCGCCGAGTGCGCTGGCATGCCGACAGTGGGCATCGGCGTCGTCGACGTAGAACATGATGGCCTGCGTGCCGCGCTCGCCGAGCGACCTCGGGCTGCGCAGGCTGCTCATATAGGAGCGTTGATCGGAAGCCGATTCCTGCGCAACCATCACGAGGCCGTCGCCGTAGGTGAGCTCGCTGTGCCTGACGCGCCCGTCCGGGTCCAGGACTTTGATCCGCACCTCGAAACCGAACGCCTCGCACAACCAATCGATGGCGCGCGCGGCGTCCTGGTAGTAGACGGCGCTGGTGAATCGCGTCCAGTTGCTCGGCGTGGGCTTCATAGAGCGTCCTGCGGCGGTGAGGCAGCGGTCCGTCACGATGTTAACATCGTCCTGGCAACGATCGGCCCCGCCCGCCCACCGGCGGCGCCCGGATCGGTGCCGGTGGCAGCGTGATGTACCTGGCGCACACCGCGACGGGGCGAATCGGGCTATTCTGACGCGGCAAGGTGATCGGCGGGAGGCCGGGGCGGACGGCGGGCGCGCTATGGTGCGTGCTCGCTCGGTCCGATGTGAACGCACGATCCGATGTGAACGCACGAGTGGACACGAGGAGCCAGAAGCGGTGAGCACTCCAGCAGGAGCGAACGGCCACGCCGGTCCGGCGGCGGCGGCAAGCCTCGCGGCGGCGGCGGCCGCGGCCGGCGAAGAGGAGGTCGGACCCGCCGGCGTCGCCGGCCAGCCGGAAGCTTCCCGGGACGGATTGGACCACGCCCTGCTGCTGCCGCGGGCGGCCGTGCGCGCGCTCACGGAGGGCGGCGCGGCCGATCCGTTCGCATGGCTCGGGCCGCACCGGCTCGGGCACGATCTCATCGTGCGCGCCTTCCTGCCGTCGGCCGAGGCGGTCGAGGTGATCGACGCACGCGGGCAGCTGCTGTGTCGGCTGGACCCGGTGCAGACGCCCGGGCTGTTCGCCGGCCGCCTGGTCGGTGCGTCGGACCTGAGATATCTGCTGCGCATCCGCTGGCCCGGGGGCGCGGTGCAGGAGACCGAGGATCCCTACGCGTTCGGGCTGCTGATCGGCGACTTCGATCTGTATCTGCTGGCCGAGGGTACGCATCTGCAGCTGGGGCGTTGCCTCGGCGCGCACTGCATGAGCGTCGAAGGCGTCGAGGGCGTGCGCTTTGCGGTGTGGGCGCCCAATGCACGGCGCGTGTCGGTCGTCGGGGACTTCAACAGCTGGGACGGGCGGCGCCATGCGATGCGCAAGCGCGTGGAGGCGGGCGTCTGGGAGCTGTTCGTTCCGCGGCTCGCGCCGGGGGCGCTGTACAAATTCGAGATCCTCGGCCCCGCCGGTCTGCTGCCGCTCAAGGCCGATCCGCTCGCCTGGCAGATCGAGCCTCCGCCACGCACCGCATCGGTGGTCGCCGATCCCGCTGCGCCGCGCTGGAGCGATGCGGCCTGGCTCGCCGCGCGCGCCGCCGGCGCGAGCCTCGCCGCCGCGCCGCTGTCGATCTACGAGGTGCACGTGGGCTCGTGGCGACGCCACCACGCGGCGCGTGGGCGCGTCGCGGACGAGGGCGTCGGGTCGGCGGGCGAGCGCGAGCAGGGCAGCCGGCCGCTCGACTGGGAGGAGCTCGGCGATCAGCTCATCCCGTACGTCTCGCAGCTCGGGTTCACCTACATCGAGCTGCTGCCGGTCATGGGACATCCGTTCGGCGGGTCGTGGGGCTACCAGGTATTGAGCCAATATGCGCCGGCGGCGAATTACGGCACGCCCACGCAGTTCGCGCGCTTCGTCGATCGTTGCCACGCCGCCGGCATCGGTGTGATCCTCG
>DATJSD010000064.1:0-18491 GCA_035504335.1 Steroidobacteraceae bacterium
ACGATCAGCGCCTCACGGAGCTCATCGTCATAGCCCGACCAGTGCTCGCCGGCCTCGGACACCGCGTCTTCGTAATGGACGCTCATGGGCGGTCCGGGGGAGGGATGGGACCGATCAGGGCCAGCACCCGCACGCCGAAGGCGCGCTCGAGATCGTCGCGACAGCGCAGCCGACGATTGAGCAACAGCTCATAGCCGAAGGGCAGGGCGAACGCCAGGGCGAGGGCGGCCATCGTGCCCATCGCGGACCATTGGCGCTTCTTGCTCCTCGTCGGATCGATGGGCGGCATGGCTGCGCTGATGAGGCGAAGATTGGTGAACTTATTGACCGACCCGAACATCGTCTGCTCGTAGCCGGCGAGGGCGTCCTTGTAAACCGACTGTGCGGACTGCAGCTCGAGTTCCAGCCGTGCCCCCTGTCCCTGCACGTCGCGCAGCTTGACGACCTGGGTCTGCTGAGCTTTCACGGCCTGCTGGTATTGAGCCTCCAGATCACTTGCGCGCGCGAGCTGGGCATCCAGGTCGGTACGGATCTGGTGCAGAGTGTTACTCAGCGCGACGCGTGTGGCGGCGATCTGCGTGTCGAGCGCCACTATCTTCGGATGGCGCGCACCGTAGATGGTCAGAAGTTGTGCCCGCTCGGTCTGCAGGGTTCGCAGCTGGGTTTCGAGCTGCTGTACCTGGGGGGAGGCGAGCGCCGGTGCCGAGGATGCCGTGTCGCCGCTGGCTTCCGCCTCGAGGGTCCGACGCTGGTTCTGGGCATCGAGCAGTTTCGCCTCGAGGCTCGTCAATGCCTGGGTTTCCGTGTCGCCGCCGCTGTTGTTGGGATCGGAGAGATCGGTGACGCCGCTCTGGGCGCGAAAAGCCGCGAGGTTGGCCTGTGCCTGAGCGACTCGCGTGCGCAGCTCGCCGAGCTGCGTGGCATACTGCTGCTCGCGGCCCTCGCCCTGCACGAAGTACTGATTGACGACGGCGTTGGCGATCTCCGCCGCCTCGTTCGGGTCAACGGCGGAGGCCGACACGTACAACAGCTGCGCATTCGGGCTGATCTGCACCTGCAGCGCATTGCTGAGGCGATGGGCGACATAATCGGGTAGACCGCTGAGATTGCCGGTGAAGCCTCTGGTGAAATCCTCGCGTTCGGTCAGATGCAGCTGCGCGACGACCGGCTCGAGCAGCACCGGACTGGTGATGAGCTCGGTCTGCTGCGCAAGATAGCTGCCCAGCTGATCGGTCCGCGGGCCCTGACCGGATAGCGCGGTATCATTGCTGTCGTCCACGATCAGCGTCGCCGTGGCGGTATACACCTTGGGCAGCGCCAGCAGTGCCGCGGCTATCGCCGCTGTCAGCACCAACCAGACACTGAGCTCGACGAGCCAATAGTGGCGCGCGATGGCCAATATCTGCATCAACGAGAGGCTGGAGGCGGGCTCGGGTACGGGGTACTCGGGCTCCTCCGGTGGCGGCAGGTACGCCGCGGGTCGATCCGGCGGCTGCGGGTTTCGAGGGGCTCTCAAAAGAGGCTCTCCTGCACGCGGATGTTATCGTCCGGCTGAACAGGATCCTGGGCATGCACGTGGAGCGTGACGATTTTGCCGTCCTTGTCCCGGCGCTGGATTTCTATCCGTCGGCGGCTGCCGCGCTCGGTGATGCCCCCGGCACGCGCGACAGCCTCGATGACGGTCATCCCCGGCTCGAGCCGGTACATGCCCGGCATATTCACCTCTCCGTAGATGTAGAACACCTGCGCACGCGGTACGAAAACCGAATCCCCGGCGCGCAGCCGTTCGACCGCCGTGGTGTCGGTGGGATCGCCGATGGAGTGCAGATCGACGCGGTAGCGATGCACGTCTCCATCGGGCTCTGGGCGCATGATGTAGAGGAAATTGGCGCCCTCATCCGTCTCGCCCCCGGCCTGGGCAAGCAGATCGGTCACGGTGGTTCCCGGGGTGACCGGGTAGCGGCCCGGGGAGTGTACCTCACCCAGGATCGAGACCAGCTGGCTCTGCGAGCTCACGACGGTCAGCGTCACGTGCGGGTGCACGAGCAACTGGTGGGATTCGAGAGCCTGTTCGATGCGACGGGACGCATCGACGGGGGTCAGGCCCGCGACATGTACCGGACCCAGGAGCGGCACACTGATGGTCCCGTCGTCGCTGATGTAGACCGTGCCGTCCATGTCCGATTGGCCGAAAACGTGCACGGACACCGAGTCGCCGGGACCCAGCTGAAGCAGCTGGGCGGAGCCCGAGTTCTGGGTGGGTTGAGCTGCAGCGCTCTGGCCCGGGGCCGTATACGGCGTGGCCGCGGCCTCGGCTCCAATCGTGGCGCAGAGGCACAGCATCGCCATCAGAATCGTGCCGGCTGCGCGCATAGTTCCCTTAATCATGCAGTTAGGGGCTCCCGGCGACACTGCCAATGAAGAGAGGAGCCGCACCATCCATGGACATCCTACCGTATCGTTCGGGCGGCTGAGTCAGCCTCAGTCGGAGGGTAATCCTTGAACCAGGCATCAAATCGAACGCAAAAGTGACGCTATAATGCGACACATTATCGCCTATGGAGAAGAGTCACGGATGTCGCTTCGCCCGATCATTGTGTCGCAATTTCAATCGGTCGCGCGCGAACAGCGACGCACCCTTTCACCGTTGTCCGATGACCTCAAGCTGACTCACTCGGGCCTGGATTCCTTGAGCTACGCGCTGATCGTGGCGCGTCTGGAGGACGCGGTGGGCTTCGATCCCTTCGATGCGGACGATTTGGTAGCCTTTCCCGTGACATTCGGCGAATTTGTCAGCCTTTACGAGAATAACAGCAAGCGTTCCAGGCGCTGAGCGCTGGACGGGGGATGTTATGTCGTCAACGCGCCGGTCGGAAGCCATAGTCACCCTTGCTGAGGCGGACTATCGGGCAGCCGCAAAAGGCCCCGGCACCGCCGCTGGCCCCTGAGCTCCCGCCGAGCCTGAACGGCAGCGGTGTCGCTGTGGTCGCGGACCCTCAGACTTGCATCCCTGTGCGGCGCGCGGTGTCAGCCGGTAGCCTGACTTTTCCGACACCTGAGCCACTGTACTTCACTTCCGACGGGCATCAGCTCTTCGGCTGGCTGCATCGGCCGTCCGAAACGAGGGTCGATCGCGGCCTCGTCATCTGCTCCCCGTTCGGTTACGAGGCGATTTGTGCGCATCGCGCTGCACGCGCATTTGCTGAGCGGGTCAGTGCACTGGGCATGCCCGTGATGCGATTCGACTATGCGGGCACCGGGGACTCGGGCGACATCGATGAGGGATCCGATCAGGTGCTGCTCTGGCAGCGCAACATCGCCGCTGCGGTCGCGGAACTGCAGCGGCGCACGGGGGTTGCACGCGTCTGTCTTCTCGGGCTGCGGCTTGGCGCGCTGCTCGCGGCCCGCGCGGTCGCGCACTGTCCGCAGGTCGATGGGCTGATTGCCATTGCGCCGGTCGTCCAGGGCCGGCGCTACCTGCGTGAGCTGCGCACCGCGCGACTCGCAGCGCAGCCCGTAGAGGCGCAGAGAGACCCTGAAAGCGCTCTGCCGACCGGCGCACTCCAGTCGCAGGGCGCCGTGTTGTCGGCGGCGAGCGTCGCATCGCTCTCCGAGATGGATCTACTGGGCTCGCCGCTGCCAGTCCTCGACCGCTGGCTGATCATCGACCGCACCGACCTGCCCAACGCCGCACCCCTGCAGGCGCGTCTCGAGGCGTGCGGTGCACAAACGCGCTATCGTGCACTACCCGGCTTCGTCGAGATGGCCCTGACCGCGCCACATTTGGGCGCATTGCCCGAGGCGATGCTTGCCGAGGTGTGCCGTTGGCTCGAATCCGAGCCTGGGGCCAGAGACTCAGCGGATACACGCCCGCTCGTGCAGGATGCGGCCGCTGTGATGCAGATCGAGGAGCCTGGCTTCGGAGCGCGGCCGCTGACCGAGCGGGCGGTTTACCTGCAGAACGACCCGGCCCTGTTCGGCATCCTCAGCGTGCCGGCGCCGGGCGAGGCCCGCTCGCGCGCAGTGATTCTGCTGAATTCGGCGGCCGACCACCACGTCGGGCCCAGCCGGCTTTACGTCTCCCTGGCCCGCCGCTGGGCGCGACATGGCTATGTCGTACTGCGCATGGACCTCGCGGGGCTCGGTGACAGTGGTACGCGCGCCGGACACGCGCCGAACGAGGTGTTCCCGAGAGAGGCGATCGAAGACATTCGCGCGGCGATCGACTACCTGCGCGCGAATCACGCGTCGCGTGAGATTACCATCGGGGGGCTCTGTTCCGGGGCCTATCACGCGTTGCAGGCCGGGATCGCCGCGCTGCCGGTACAGCGCATCCTGATGATCAATCCCCGCACCTACGTGTGGCGCGAGGGGATGAAGATCGACGATGTGCAGTTGTGGGAGGTTGCGCAGTTTCCCTCGATCTACCGGGGACGCATCCTCTCTGCAGGCTACTGGGCGCGGCTCCTGCGCGGTCAAGTGCGCATCGGGCGTGTGCTGAGCATCTACTGCCATCGAACCTGGCTCGCGATCGAGCCGAGGCTGCGTGATGCGGCGCGAAGCCTGCATATCCACCTGTCGGACGATGTCGGTTGGGAGCTCGAGCGCATGGCCGCGCGCGGGGTGCGCGTCGTGCTGGTTTTCGCGCGGGGCGACGGCGGCGATGAGCTGCTGCGACTGCTTGCGCACGCGTCGCTGCAGCGCCTGGGTGCGCGTTGCCGCGTGCACGTGATCGATGGCTCGGACCACGGCTTTAGCCGCGCAGGTCCGCGCGAGCAGCTGGTGAAGGTTCTGAGCGATGAGCTGTTCGCTCGAGTCGACGGGTGAGCCCATTGGCGACATCCCGAGCTCGCATTGCCGCAGATGATGCGCTGCAGCATGATGGCTCTGCGCGTCCCTCCGAGGCGCTCGCGGCACTGTTCTCCGCCCCGGTGGCGGCCGCGGAGCTGTCCCGTCCCGCCGACGTCTCGCCGGGCTGGCGGCTGGCCCGGCAGGCGCGCCTCACCGCCGAGGAGCGAGCTTGCGTCAGGCACTGCCATGCGCGGCGCATCCAGGACTTCACCGTCGGGCGCCTGTGCGCCCATCGAGCCCTGCAGAGCTATGGGATCGAAGGGTTCAGCCTGGTGGCAGGCCCGGATCGGCTGCCGCGCTGGCCGCCGGGCTTCACCGGCAGCATCACCCATACCGACGGCTATTCGGCGGCCGTGATCGGCCGCGTCAGCGAGGTGCTGAGCCTGGGTCTGGACAGCGAGCGCATCGAGGAGGTGCAGCCGATGCTCTGGCGCGGCATCTGCTCGCCTGAGGAGCTGCGCCTGCTGGCTCAGGCCCCGCCGCAGCGGCGAGTGTGGCTGGCCGCACTGACCTTCGTCGCGAAGGAGGCCTTCTACAAGTGCCAGTACCCCCTCACGCACGAGCAGCTGGGCTTCGACGCCGTCTGCGTACGTCTGCTGTCCTCGGACGGGGCGGCCTGCTGGCCGCCCGCTTCGGGCAGCTTCGAGATCCGGCCGCTGCGGCCGCTGCGGCTGCGGGGGCTGCTGGCGCCGGCGGAGCCCGAGGCGGCCGAGCCCTGCTGGCCGGGCCGCTTCCGGCAACATGACGGCTACCTGAGCGCCGCGATCGGCTTCCCCGCGGCACAGCGGATCAGTACGCCTTCTCGTCGCGAAACACCTTCAGCGCCGTCAGCAGCAGGATCTTGATATCCAGCATCGGGGACCAGCGGCGCAGATAGTCGAGATCATGCTCGATGCGCCGTTCCATCTCCTCGAGCTTCGCGGTTTCGCCGCGCGCACCGTTGATCTGCGCAAGACCGGTGATGCCGGGCAGCACCTTGTGCCGGACCATGTAGCCCTTGATGAGCTTGCGGTACTGCTCATTGTGCACGACCGCGTGCGGACGAGGCCCGACGACGCTCATTCGGCCCTGCAGCACGTTGATGAACTGCGGCAGCTCGTCGAGCGAGAAGCGGCGCAGCACCCGGCCGATCGGCGTGATGCGCTGATCGCAGGCCGATGCCTGGCGCACCTCGGCGTCGTCTTCGGTGACGATCATGGTGCGAAACTTGTAGACGACGATCTCCTGCCCATCCAGCCCGTAGCGGCGCTGCCGGAACAGCACCGGTCCGGGCGAGGAGAATCTCACGAGCATCCCGATGACGAGCAGCAGCGGGGAGCAGATCGTCAGCACCCCCACGGATATCGCGATGTCGATGACCCGCTTGACTACCGCCCGGTAGCCGTGAAACGGCGTCTCGCACATGGCGACCACCGGAAAGCCGTTGATCTCGCCCGAGCGCGCCTGAATGAGATCGAACACGAAGATGTCCGGAACGTAGTAGATCGATGCGGTCGTGTCGCGCAGATCATCGAGCAGCGCCAGCACGCGCTGCACGTGGCGGATGGGCAGGGCGATGTAGATGACGTCGATGCCGTGGCGGCGCACGTAGTCGGCCAGCTCCGCGAGCCTGCCCAGGAGCTGCGCGCCGGGCTCCGGCCGCAGCCGCCGGGCCTCGCGGTCATCGAAGTAGCCCTCGACCTGCAGCCGCAACGCCGGATTGGCCGACAGGGCGCGCGCGATGTTCACGCTCGCCTGGTTGTAGCCGGCGAAGATGACCTTGCGACTGCTCACGGCGCTGATGAGCGCGCGCTGCATGGCGCGGCTCAGGACGAGCGTGCAGCAGACCAGCGCGAGCGGCGTGGCCAGCGTCCAGGCCGTCAGCGCAGCCGCCGGGTAGCGGCGCAGCTGCCCGCTGCTGGAGCCGATGATGGCGAGCACCGCGATCAGCAGCAGCCAGCGCAGCACCGTGGCGGCCACCTGCGTATACGGCTGCACCTGCAGCTGTGAGCTCAGATTGCGCGGCGGGCGCGCCAGCAGCACGAACACCAGCGAGAGCGTCACCGCCAGCAGCGTGGCGGTCAGACGAATCTGCCACAGGTGCGCCACGAGCAGCAGAGCACCGCTCGCCACGATCGGCGGCGCCACGGTCTCCAGCACGGCCATGGCGGCCACCAGAAAGGTATGCTTGATCAGGACCGGCTCGGTCATCGAGCGCACGGTGCGGCGCGGGCCGACAGCCGCCCGCGGAGGTCAGCGGCCTGCTGCCTCGTATAGAATGGCTTTCTCACAGTCAGAGGCCTCAGGGCGAAGAAACCACCACATGGCGCAACCGGACCGTCAGCGCAAGTCATCCCCGGCTCCCGACCCTGCGACGCGGATGACGGTACCGTTGCTGGATCTTACGGAACAATACCGAAGCCTCGCCGCCGAAGTTATTCCAGTTCTGCAAAAAATTTGTGAAAGCCAGCAGTTCATTCTCGGCCCTTATGTGACGCAGTTCGAGACCGCCGCGGCGGCCTACTGCGGCTGCCGCGAGGCCGTCGGGGTCTCATCGGGTACCGACGCGCTGCTGCTGGCTCTCATGGCGCTCGGGATCGGCGGCGGCGATGCGGTGATCACCACGCCGTACAGCTTCTTCGCCACCGCGGGTGCGATCGCCCGGGTCGGCGCGCGGCCGCTATTCTGCGACATCGACGCCGGCAGCTTCAACCTCGATCCTGCCGCGGTGCGCTCGCTGCTCGAGCGGCAGTGCGAGCGGCGCGGGCCCGAGCTGGTGCACCGCGGCTCGGGCACGCGCGTACGCGCGCTGCTGCCCGTGCATCTCTTCGGTCGCTGTGCCGATCTGACGGCATTGCGCCAGCTCGCGCTCGAGCATCGGCTGCGGCTCATCGAGGATGCCGCGCAGGCCATCGGTGCGCAGTGTGCCGGCGGCGCGCGCGCCGGCAGTCTCGGGGACGTGGGCTGCCTGTCCTTCTTTCCGACCAAGAATCTCGGCGCATTCGGTGACGCCGGCATGTGCACCACGCAGGATCCGGCGCTCGCCGAGCACCTGCGCGTGCTGCGTGTGCACGGCGCCAAGCCCAGGTACCACCACGCGTTCATCGGCGGCAACTTCCGTCTCGATGCGCTGCAGGCCGCCGTGCTGCAGATCAAGCTGCGGCACCTGGACGGCTGGACGGCGGCGCGCGCGCGCAACGCCGGGATCTACGCACAGGCTTTCGCGCGCGCGGGGCTGCGCGAGCGCATCGAGCTGCCGAACCCCCCGGCGGACGTGCACCACGTGTGGAATCAGTATGTGATACGCGCCCCGCGGCGCGATGCGCTGCGCGCGCATCTGACTCACCAGGGCGTCGGCACCGAGATCTACTATCCGGTGCCGCTGCACCGTCAGGAGTGCTTCGCCTATCTTGGGCACGCGCCCGGGGAGTTTCCCGTCGCCGAGCGGCTCGCCGCCGAGTCCCTGGCGCTGCCGATCTTTCCGGAGCTGCAGCCGCAGCAGCTGCAGTACGTGGTCGAGCAGATCGCGGCATTCTATTCGTCGTAGCCGCTGCCGAACGCCGTGTGGATGTGGGAGTGGATCGGTGGGTCGGCGGGCAGTGCACAGGGGGCGCTCATCGCCGATGGCAGGCGCAGCGCGCTCGCCGACTTCGCGCACGCCTCGGCGTTCGGCGGGCGGCTCGAGGAGCTGCGCGGCCGCTGCGTGCTGCTCGCCACGAGCGATCAGGTGTCCGCGGCGCTCGCGCTCATCGAGCTGGACGGGGTCGCACGCCGGCTCGTGCTCTGTCCGCCGGATCTGTCCGCGGCGCACCTGCCGATGGTGATCGCGGAGGCCGGGGCCGAAACCTGCGTGCACACGGCCGTGCCCGCCGCCGCACCCGCCGCGACGGCGCCGGCGGCCGCGCTGCCGGCGGTGCCGGTGCAGTCCGAGCTGCTGCCGACGCCGCTCGAGCGACGTGCCTCGCACGCGACCGAGTGGATCCTGCTGACCTCCGGCACCAGCGGCCCGCCCAAGCTCGTGGTGCACACCCTCGCGAGCCTGACGAGCGCGTTTGCGCAGCGACACGCGGCGAGCGCGGGGAGGCGCGCCGCTGACGCGTCCGCGGCCTCCGAGGTGGGCGGGGCCGCCGGCGCCGCGCACGAGGCTGCCGCCGCGCCGGTCTGGAGTACCTTCTACGACATTCGCCGCTACGGCGGCCTGCAGATTCTGCTGCGCGCGCTGGCGGGGGCGACGCTGCTGATCGACTCCTCCCGGGCCGCGCTGCCCGAGCGGCTCGCGCGCGCCGGGGCGGCGGGGGTCACGCACCTGACCGGCACCGCCTCGCACTGGCGAGCGGTGCTCATGAGCGGGGCCGCGTCGCGCGTTGCGCCGCGCTATGTGCGGCTCTCGGGTGAGATCGCCGACCAAGGCATCCTCGATGCCCTGCGCGCCGCCTACCCGCAGGCGCGCATCGCGCACGCCTTCGCCTCCACCGAGGCGGGCGTGGCCTTCGAGGTGCAGGACGGGTACGCGGGATTTCCCGCCGCGTGGGTCGGCGCCGGGCAGGCGCCCGGGGGAGTGGCGCAGCTGCGCATCGCCGACGGCAGCCTGCGGGTGCGCTCGGCCGGCACGGCGGCACGCTATCTGGGGTCCGCCGCCCCGGCGCTGCGGGATGCCGAGGGCTTCGTGGACACCGGTGATCGCGTCGAGCTGCGCGAGGGGCGATACTACTTCCTCGGTCGCAGCGGCGGCATCATCAACGTCGGAGGACTGAAGGTGCACCCCGAGGAGGTCGAGGCGGTGATCAACGCTCATCCCTGGGTGCGCCTCTCACGCGTGCGCGCGCGCCGCAGCCCGATCACCGGCTCGCTGGTCGCGGCCGAGGTGGTGCGCGCCGAGCACGGCCCGGGCCCCGCGCCGAGCGACGCCGAGCTGTCGGCGCAGCTGCAGGAGCGCTGCCGCGGCGCGCTGGCCGCCCACAAGGTACCCGCCGTCGTACAGTTCGTGCCCTCGCTGCCGCTGTCGGCGGCGGGCAAGCTGGTGCGCTCGGATGCGTAACATCATCGTCACGGGGGCGAGCCGCGGCCTGGGCCTCGCCATCGCCACCACACTCGCCGGCGCCGGCGAGCGCGTCATCGGCATCGCGCGCCAGGAGAGCGAGGCCTTCCGCGCCGCGCGCGCCGCGCTCGAGAAGGACGCGCGGGGCGCACTCGCGTTCCAGGCCTTCGATCTCACCGACACGCACGCCATCGGTGGGCTCGTGGGCTCGCTGCGTGAGCAGTACGGGGCGATCTACGGGCTGGTCAACAACGCCGGCCTCGGCACCGGTGGGCTGCTCTCGATGATGCGCGAGGAGCAGATCGAGACCCTGGTGCGCCTCAACACGCTGGCTCCGATCATCCTGACGCGGCATGCCGTGCGCTCCATGATGGTCGAGCGGGCCGGCCGTATCGTCAACATCGCCTCGGTGGTGGTCGCCACCGGGTTCAATGGGCTGTCCGTCTACGCGGCGACCAAGGCCTCCCTGATCGGCTTCACGCGCTCGCTGGCGCGCGAGGTCGGTCAGCTCGGCATCACCGTGAACGCGGTCGCGCCGGGCTTCATCGACACCGAGATGACCGGCGGCATGGACGCGCAGACGCGCGACCGGATCGTCCGCCGCAGCGCGCTGCGCCGGCTCGCCGAGCCGGCGGACATCGCCGCGGCCGTGGAGTTTCTCATCAGCGAGCGCGCGCGCAACATCACCGGCGTGACCCTGACGGTCGACGCGGGCGGCACCGCCTGAGGCACCGCCTGATCAGACTGCGCAGGAGCCCAGCTGCAATCGCCGATGCAGCGCCGCGTCCAGGCGGACAAACGCTCCCCGCGCCCGGTCATCGAAATACAGCGGATCACTCACGATGGCGGGATCGTAGGCCTCGGCGAGCAGCTGCTGCTTGCTGAGCTTGAAGGTACCGGTGAGGGCGAGCGCCGGCACGAGCCGCAGGAACAGCGGGCGCGCGTATTCCGGCAGCGCGCGTGCGATCTCGGCCCGGAAGGCCGCCGGATCGAACGAGGGCTCGACCACCAGGGCCGCCATGCCGGCGCGCCCCTCGGCACCGGGCACCGCCACCCCGTAGACGGCCGCCTCGCGCACCCCGGGGCAGGCCATGAGCACGGTGGCCACCTCGGTGGTCGAAACGTTCTCGCCCTTCCAGCGGAACGTATCCCCGAGCCGCTCGACGAAGTAGAAGAATCCCTGCGCGTCCTGTCGCATCAGATCCCCGCTGCGATACCAGCGGTCCCCGGATGCGAACACGTCGCGCAGGATCTTCTGCCGCGTCGCCTGCGCGTCGGCGTAGCCTTCGAAACGCGCGCCGGCGTCGGCGGCGCGGACTTCGCCGGCTTCGCCGATCTCGCCGAGCGCCTCGCCGGCCTCCCCGGCGGCGACCGGTTCGCAGTGGCCGCTCGCATCGCGCCGCGGAGCTGCGCTCTCGGGGTCGACGCGCACGAGCGCGACGCGCATGCGGTGGGCGAGGAACGGCGGGACGCGACCGATCGCTCCGGGGCGCCCTTCGCAGTTGTAGAGCGAGAAGCTGCCCTCGGTGGCGGCGTAGTACTCGAGGATCTGCGGGATGCGGAAGCGCTCGCGAAACCCCTCCCACACGGACTCATGCAGGCCGTTGCCGCAGCACAGGCGCAGCGCATGCCGCGTCTCCAGCGGATCGGGCGGCTGCGCCAGCAGGTAGCGGCACAGCTCGCCGATGTACTGAAACAGCGTGCAGCGCTCGCGCGCGAGGTCCTGCCAGAACTCGCGCGCCGAGAAGCGCTCGCGCAGGACCACCGCGCCGCCGCGCACCAGCACGCTGCCGGTGGCCACCACGCCGCCGATGCTGTGGTACATCGGCAGGCAGTCGTACATCCGATCCGCGGCCTGCACGTCCATCATGCCGGCGAACCAGTGGCTCCACTGCAGCACGCGCCGGTGGCTGACGATGGCCGCCTTGGGCAGTCCGGTGGTGCCCGAGGTGTAGATGTACAGCGCCGGCTCGCTCAGCGAAGGCGAGGGGCACTCGGCGGCCGTGAGGGGCTCTGCCGGCGCCGCACCGATGGCGAGATCGGCGCGCGGCAGCGCCGTCGCCTGCGCTCCGTGACCCCCACCGTAACCCCACCATTGCACGGCCTCGGGCACCAGGGCGCGCGCGCTGTGCGCCGCCTCCGCCAGCGCCGCCCCGACCAGCAGCGCGCGTGGGGCCACCGTGTTGATCGAGTGAGCGAGCACGGCGCCGCGCAGCTGCGTGTTCACCAGGGCCACCCTCACGCCGATGCGCGAGAGCCCGAGCCAGATCGCGAGGTACTCCGGGCAGTTGGGCATCAGCAGCGCGACCACGTCCCCGGGGCGCAGGCCCTGGGCGAGTCCCCAGCGCGCGTGGCGCTGAATGCTGTCGGCGAGCTGCGCGTAGGAGAGCTGCCGCTCGCCCGACAGCAGCGCGGGGGCCTGCCCGTGGCGCGCGCCGAGCTCCGCCAGCTGCTCGGGCAGCGTCGCGCAGCTGCCCGCGCCGATGGCGGCGGTCGCCTGCAGCGCCCGCATCCACGCCTGCGAAGCCGAGCGCGTGTGTTCGCCCTTTGCCGGCTTCATAATGGTCGCATGTCGAAGCCGCTGACGACATAATGAACGGACCGAAGCCCGAGACCATCGCCCTGCACGGCGGCTTCGACGATGATCCGACCACCCGCGCGGTCGCCGTGCCGATCTACCAGACGGTGGCCTTCTCGTTCGACAGCGCCGCGCACGGCGCCGCCCTCTTCGATCTGGAGGTGCCCGGGTTTCGCTACGCGCGCATCAGCAATCCCACCAACGAGGTGCTGGAGCGGCGCGTGGCGCAGCTGGAGGGCGGGGTCGCGGCCCTGTCGCTCGCCTCCGGACAGGCGGCGCTGTACTACGCCGCGCTCACGCTGACGGAGGCGGGACGCAATATCGTGTCGGTGCCGCAGCTCTACGGTACCACGCATACGCTGTTTGCCCATGTGCTGCCCAAGTTCGGCGTGCAGGTGCGCTTCGCCGCCTCCGATGCGCCCGCGGCGCTCGCGGCGCTGATCGATGCGGACACGCGCGCGCTGTTCTGCGAGACGGTCGGCAATCCGGCCGGCAACGTCTGCGATCTGGAGGCGCTCGCCGCCGTGGCGCACGCGGCCGGCATACCGCTGATCGCGGATAACACCGTACCCTCGCCGATCCTGCTGCGTCCCATCGATTACGGCGCGGACATTGTACTGCACTCGCTCACCAAGTTTCTGGGCGGGCACGGCACCACGCTCGGCGGCATCATCGTGGATGGCGGGCGCTTCCCGTGGCGCGAGCACGCCGCGCGCTTTCCGATGCTCACGCAGCCGGATCCTTCCTACCATGGCCTGGTGTACACCGATCACTACGGGGCGGCGGCCTTCATCGGCCGCGCGCGCAGCGTCTATCAGCGCACCACCGGCGCGGTGCTCGCGCCGCTGAGCGCGTTTCTGCTGCTGCAGGGGATCGAGACGGTGGCGCTGCGCGTCGAGCGGCACGTCGCCAACGCGCGCCGCGTCGCGCAGTTCCTGCGCGATGACCGGCGCGTCGACTCGGTGAGCTACGCGGGCTTTCCCGACAGTCCCTACTACGCGCTGGTGCAGAAGTATCTGGGCGGGCGCGCCTGCTCGCTTCTGACCTTCGAGGTGCGCGGCGGCTACCAGGCGGCCGTGCGCTTCTACGATGCGCTGCGGCTCTTCAAGCGCCTGGTCAATCTCGGCGACGCCAAGTCGCTCGCCTGCCATCCGGCCTCGACCACGCACCGGCAGATGTCCGCGGCCGAGCAGCGCATGGCGGGTGTCAGGCCCGAGAGCATCCGCCTGAGCGTCGGCATCGAGCACATCGATGACATCCTGGCCGATCTGGACCAGGCGCTGGCCGCCGCGACGGCCTGAGCGCGGCGCGCGCAGGTCCCGCCACCCCCCCCAGCGTCCATGCCGCAGCCCACCTCTCAGCCCGGCGCCCAGCCCGCCGCTCAGCCCACCCCTCAGCCCAGCGCTCAGTCCTCGGCTCAGCCCGCGGCACACGCTGCGGCCGTGCCAGCCGCGGTGCCCGCGCTGTTCCCGCCGCGCGCCGAGCGCGAGGCGATCGAGGCGTGGTTGACGCGCGAGCTGCTGGCGGCGTCCGAGCGCGTGGCGCACGGACCCACGACGCCGCGCCTGGACATGGCGCGGTTCCGGCGGGAGCTCGCGCTCTACGATTTCCGCACGCCCCGGCCGCTCGAGCCGCTGCTCGCCTGGACGCTGACACAACTCGAGCACGGTCTCGTGCATCTGAACAATCCGCGCTACTTCGGGCTGTTCAACCCGGCGGCGGCCTTTCCGGCGCAGTGCGCCGAGCGCATCGCCGCGAGCTTCAATCCGCAGCTGGCCAGCTCCGGCACCTCGCCGGCCGCGGTGGCGATCGAGGCGCACGTCATCGCTGCGCTGGCCGAGCGCGCCGGGCTGCCGCCGCAGTCGGCCGGTCACTTCACCACCGCGGGCTCGGAGGCCAACGCCACGGCGCTCATCTGTGCGCTGACGCACGCCGAGGCGCGCTTCGGCGGGGAGGGGCTGCGCGCCTTCGGCGGTCCGGTGGCCTTCTACGCCTCGCGCGATTGCCAGCCCGGCTGGTTCAAGATCGCGCACCAGTGCGGGGTGGGACGCGCCTCGCTGCGCCTCATCGATACCGACGGGTTCGGGCGCATGGATGCGGCCGCTCTGAGCGCTGCGCTGCAGGCCGACCCGCGCGCCGGAGTGCGCCCGGTCATGATCGCCGCGACGGCGGGCACGACCGGCGCCGGGATGATCGATCCGCTGACCGCCTGCGCGGCGATCGCGCGCGAGCACGGCGTCTGGTACCACGTGGATGCGGCCTGGGGCGGGGCGGCGCTGTGCGTCCCGCAGCTGCGCGGCCTGCTGGCGGGCATCGAGCAGGCCGATTCGATCACCATCGATGCGCACAAGTGGTTCGCGACCACGATGGGCTGCGGCACGTTCATCACCCGTCACGCGCGCGTGCTCGGCGAGGCGTTCCACGTCAGCGCCGATTTCATGCCCTCCACCGAGCCGAGCGTCGATCCCTACCTGAACAGCCTGCAGTGGTCGCGTCGCTTCATGGGTCTGCGGCTGTTCCTGTCGCTCGCGGCGGCCGGATGGGAGGGCTACGCGGCGCACGTACAGCGCGCGCTGGCGCTCATCGATACGGTGCGCCGGGATCTGGAAGCTCACGGCTGGTCGGCGCGCAACGCCTCGCGCCTGGCGGTGCTGTGCGTCGAGCCGCCCGCGGGGGCCGCGCCGGTGCGCGAGATCGTGCGGCGCGTGCTCGCTTCCGGTCGCGCCTGGGTCGCGGCCACGAGCTTCGAGGGCCGGGAGGTGGTGCGCATCTGCGCGACCCACGGGGAAAGCAGCGCGGCCGACGCCGCCGCTCTGGTCGGCGCTCTGGCGCAGGCGGCGAGCGGTGCGCCGGCTTCTCAGGATCCCGCGTGAGAGGGCGTGGGCGTGCGCGCGGGGCGCGACAGACGCTCCACCACCGCCTCGACCGACTCGATCGACGCGAAATTCTCCGGCGTGATCTCTTCCTGCGGGATGGCGATCTCGAACTGCACCTCGAGCGCCAGCATCAGGCTCACCATCTTCAGCGAGCTCATGCCCAGATCGGCCAGCCGTGCGTCGATCGGCAACGGGCGGTTGGCCGCCGGCGGCCCGAGAATCTGCCGCACCAACGCAATCAGGCGCTCGCGCAGTGTCAGCTGCGCGAGGCTCTGGTCCGCGAGCTCGCTCATGCAGATCACTATAGCATCGCGCCACGGCCGCGACCGCAGTCGTCGCGGTGATATGTCGCATTGTTCGCGTCGCGAGTGCGCGTTGCGCCACTCGTGCGAGCCTGGCACGCGGCTAGGCAGCCACGCGCCCCTCGGGTATCGTGCCGGTGGCGTGCAGAGACCACAGCGAGGTGCGCGCGCATGGTCCTCCCGTTGACAGAGTCGGCAGACATCGCAGCCGCGCCGCCCAGGGCGCGTGCGCGCAGCGCCGCGGAGATCGCCGCGCGCCACGCCGCCGATGTGGATGCCGCCGCACGCTTCCCGGCCGAGGCGTTCGAGGCGCTGCGCGCACAGCGCCTGCTCGGCATCCAGGTGCCGCCGGCGCTGGGCGGGGAGGGCTGCGACATCGCCGAGGTCGCCGACGTCTGCTACCAGCTCGGGCGGGCGTGCTCCTCCACGGCCATGACCTATGCCATGCACCAGATCAAGACCGCCTGCATCCTCCGGCATCGGGGCGCGAGCGCCGCGCTCGAGCGGCTGCTGCGCAGGATGGCCGCCGAGCAGCTGCTGCTCGCCTCCTCGACCACCGAGGGGCAGGGCGGGGGCAACATCCGCTCGAGCGAGGCGCCGGTGCTGCACCAGGATGGGCGCATCAGTCTCGAGCGCCGCGCGAGCGTGATCTCTTATGGTGCTCATGCCGATGGCATCGTCACCACCGCGCGCCGCGCGGCCGACGCCGAGGCATCCGATCAGGTCATGGTGGCGTTCCTGAAGGGCGACTACAGCCTCGAGCGCCTGCAGGGCTGGAACACGCTCGGCATGCGCGGCACCTGCAGCGAGGGCTACACGCTCAAGGCCACGGGCAGCCCCGACCAGGTGCTGCCCGAGCCGTACGCACACATTCACGCGCAGACCATGGTGCCCACGGCGCATCTGCTGTGGGGCTCGGTGTGGGCCGGGATCGCCGCCAGCGCCGTGGCGCGCGCGCAGGCGTTCGTGCGCAATGCCGTGCGTCACAGCGGCGGGCAGCCGCCCCCGGGGGCGGCGCAGTTCGGCAAGGCGCTCTCCTCGCTGCGCACGCTGCGCGGCCTGCTGTCCAGCGCGATCCGCACCTACCAGGGCCACCTGCACGACCCCAAGGCGCTCGCCGCGATGGAGTTTCAGTCGATGATCACGCTCACGAAGGTGGAGGCCTCGGAGCTCGCCGTGTCGATCGTGCTGAGCGCGCTGCGCGTCTGCGGACTGTCGGGCTATCGCTGCGACGGCGAATTCAGCGTCGAGCGCCAGCTGCGCGACGTGCTCTCCTCGCCGCTGATGATCAACAACGAACGCATCCTCTCGAACCTGGCGGGCGCCCTGATGCTCAGTCCCGTGCCCTCTTCGGTGAGCGATTGAGCGGCGCGGCGCCGCCGCCCGACGAGGCGCTCGCCGCCATCGCCGCGGAGCTGTTCCTACCGATGGGCGTGGACGGCGTCTACGCCCGCAGCGCGCTCTACGAGGACATCGTGGAGCGGCTGGCCGCGTACCTCTCGCGCCAGCGCGACCCGCGCGCCGAGGTGCTGCGCTTCCCGCCGGTCATGAGCCGCTCGCAGCTGGAGAAGTCCGGCTACCTCAAGAGCTTTCCGAATCTGCTCGGCTGCGTGTGCGCGCTGCACGGCACGGTGCCGGAGATCAGCGCGGCCGTGCAGCGCTTCGAGGCCGGGGCGGACTGGACCGGCTCGCTCAGCGCGGCGGACCTGGTGCTCTCGCCGGCGGCCTGCTACCCGGTGTATCCGCTCGCCGCGAGCCGCGGGGCGCTGCCGCGCGCGGGCCTGCTGTTCGACGTCGCGGCCGACTGCTTCCGTCACGAGCCCTCGCGCGCGCTCGATCGCCTGCAGTCCTTCCGGATGCGCGAGTACGTGCGCATCGGCGCCCCGGCGGAGGTCATGGCCTTTCGCGAGGCCTGGATGCAGCGCGCGCCGCGGCTTGCCGAGGAGCTCGGCCTGCCCGCGCGGCTCGATCTCGCGAGCGATCCGTTCTTCGGCCGCGTCGGCCAGGTCATGGCCGTCAGCCAGCGGCAGATGTCGCTGAAGTTCGAGCTGCTGATCCCGTACCACCCCGGCGCCGCGCCCACCGCCTGCATGAGCTTCAACTATCATCAGGATCACTTCGGGAGCGAGTGGGGTCTGCGCGATGCCGACGGGGAGCTCTGCCACACCGGCTGCGTCGCCTTCGGCATGGACCGGCTGGCGGTCGCGCTGTTCTGCGTGCATGGGCTACGCCCGGCGCAGTGGCCGCACGGCGTGCGCGCGGCTCTGGGGTTGTGAGTGACCCGGGTGACGGATCGCGGTGACATCGAACGCCTGGTGAGCGAGCTGCATGCGGCGCGCCTCGCGGCTGACCTGCAGCGGCTGTGCGCACTGTTCCGGCCCGATGCGCGCCTGCGCATCATCGGCAGCAGCGAGGGCAAGCCGATCGCAATCGTCGCGGAGGGCCTGGAGCAGATCCGCACCTGGCTCGGCATGCTCATCAAGACCTTCCGCCTGAGCGGCTACGAGCGGCTCTCCACCGTGATCGAAGACGAGCGCGCCGCCGTGCATTGGCGCGTACACATCCGCTCCAGGATCACCGGCCGCCTGGTGCCCACCGAGCTGGTGGATCTGATCGAGGCGCGCGGTGCGCACATCGCCTCGCACACCGAGCTGTTCGTGCCGTTCTGAGCCCGATGCCGGCGCGACAGCACCCGGCGTGCCAACCCACGTAGAGAGGGGGAATACCCTTCAGGCGAATACGTCAGACGTATTCGCCTGAAGGGTACGCCCCCTCTCTACGTGGGTTGGCACGCCGGGTGCTGTCGCGCCGGCAGCGGGCTCAGAACGGCACGAACAGCTCGGTGTGCGAGGCGATGTGCGCACCGC
>DATJSD010000065.1:0-64377 GCA_035504335.1 Steroidobacteraceae bacterium
GCGACACGGGCTTCGAGCTCATCTGCAGGCTGCTGGTACAGGCGCAGTGCCCGGGCCTCGATCCGCTCGTCGTGGTGCTGGTGGATGCCTCCGCGGTCACCGTGGCGCGCAGCCTGCACGCATTGTCGCCCGCCATCGAGCAGATCGTGAGCTTCGTGCCCCTGGCGCTGGAATCGCGCCTGCCGGAATCCACGCCCCACCTGCTCTCGGTACTGGCCAGCCGAGCCTTGCTGCCGACATGCATCTACCTGGCCTGCGATGAGTTTGCTCTGGTGGAGGGATGGCATCGGGAGCTGGAATTGGCCTACCGCACACTGGCGGTGGGTTGTCCGTTGATCCTGCGGGTCCGCCATCCCGACGTGACCGCCAGCGAGCAGTCACTGCTCGCCGAAGAGGAGGCTCTCGACGTCGCGCCGCGGATGATTCACGACGCCTATCTGGAGCGTTGGCGACTTTCCGGACAGGCGGGTGGCGCGACGACGGTGGACTGGGAGTCGTTGGCTTACGAATATCAGGAGGACAACCGCGCCGCAGCCGATCACTATTGGGTGAAGGCACGAGAGCTGGGATTTCTCATCGGGCAGGGCCACGCGGCCGCAGAGGCGGTGCTGCCGTCCGTGCCGCTCGAGCCGTCCGCGCCACTCGAGCCGCTCGCTCGCGCCGAGCATCGTCGCTGGGTCGCCAGCCGGGCGCTGGCCGGGTGGCATTTCGGCGCACGACGAGACGATATGGCGAAGATCCATCCTGACCTGCAGCCCTGGGCCGCGCTGAATGAGGCTGAGCGAGAAAAGGATCGTGACATCGTGCGAAGCACGGCCAGCGTGCTGCAGGCAGCCGGCTACCGCCCGAGGCCGATCTACCGGTTTTCCTGGCCGCATCGGAGCGGCACGGCGCTCCGGCGCGAGGTTCGCACGGAACTGGCCGCCGCGGCAGTCTCCCAGGCGAGCGCGCACGCCCCCGCCGCGGTCGCGAATGTAACGGTGCGCGTGGAGGATGCGATAACCTATGAGTGCGCCCAGGCATTGGGGGAACATCCGGGGCTGACGGTGTCGCTGGTGGTGTCGCGTTCTCTCGCGGGCCTGGCGGTGGCTGCGGGCAGTTCGACGCTTGCGGCAAACCGCCTCGCCGAGCGGGCGTGGGAGCTGTGGGATGTACCCGAAGACCAGGTCGAGCAGGTCATGGGTCGCTGGCCAACCTTGCGGCTGACGTAAGCGACCGCTCACGGACAGGGCCTGATGCGCTATCTAATGGCAGTGCTTGGCTTGCTGACAGCTCTGGCCGGGCCCATCGCCAATTCCCAGAGCTTTACGCGCCAACCGCATGCGAACGAGCTGGAGCACAGCTTTTATCCGAATGGCACACACGTGCTGATCATCTGGGTAGCCCGCTACGCCCATCCGGAGGTCTGGCCGGATCTGCAGACGGCAGTTGACGCCAGCCGCATTCACGACCTTTTCATGGGTCGTGGTCTGCCGGGGTCGGATGTCCTGTCCGTGGGGCTGCCGGAATCGGCGGATGCGAGCGCCATCATGGGAGCCATACATGCCTTTGCAAGAACGCTGCCGCCCGAGGATCCCCGCGACGGCATACGGCATGGCCTGCGGGTAGTAGTCTATTTTGCGGGTCACGGTTATTCGAGAGGCGTGCAAGCGGGTCCTGAGCGATTCATCGGCTCGCACGGATACGCCGACTCGAGTGTGGGTTATCTGGTGCCGCCGAATGCAACCGACCCCGGCCGACTCAGCAGCGATGATCTGCGCACCATGATGGTGCCGCAGGCGGACTTCCTGAAGGCCGTGGGCAGCCTCAACGCCAGTGCGACGCTGGTGCTGTTGGACGCATGCTTCTCGGGTCTGGGTCTGGAGAACCTGCAGCAGGACGCGGGGACAGTGCCGCCGCTGAGTCCTGCTGAGCCGCAACGGGTGTTTCAGGTCATCACCGCCGGACAGGCCGACAGGACCGTGCCCGATGATAATGTGTTCTCGGAACTGGTCGCCGCGGGACTCGACGGCGCCGCGGATCTCAACTTCGATGGACTGATCACGGGGACGGAGCTTGGAGAGTACCTTCGCGTTCGCATGACGGAGGAGTCCATCCGCGCCGGCCGCGTCCAGCAGACGCCACTGTTCGAGACCTACGTCGGTCCGGATATCCAGTACGCAGCGCCAGGTGAAAACGAATTCGTCTCTCCCCAGCAGCTTCCCTTTCGGGCGGCGGTGAATTCAGTGTCAACGCCAGCACAGTTGCGTACGTTCCGTGACTGCGCTCTGTGTCCATCCCTGCGGATTGTTCCGCGTCCACCGGGTGAGGTTGGCACCAACAGGTATCTTGCCATGGGTGTCACGGATGTCACGGCCGAGCAGTATGAGGCGTGCTTTCGCGCGGGCGGGTGTCTGCACTGGCCCAAGTCGGCGACGGACGGCTCGGGTCTGAAGCCCGTGACGGACGTCAACCGGAATGATGCTCTGGCGTATACGAGCTGGCTGTCGTGCATGACGGGCAAGCGCTACCGCCTCCCGGCCAACTCCGAGTGGCAATACTTTGCAGCCGCCGACGCCCGGCGGTTGTCCGCGGGATCGATCTCGAGAGCAGCACGAGCCGCCTGTCGCGGCTGCGGCAGCCTCTGGGACGGGCGCACGGCGGCGCCGGTGGCGTCTTTTCCGGCGGATGACTTCGGATTATTCGACGTGCTGGGAAATGTCTGGCAGTGGATGGGAGACTGCAGTGACAGCGATGGGGAGCGAGCCTGCAATCAGATGGGGCAGGTGCGCGGAGGCGCATTCACGACACGCCTCAGTGCCGTGGTGTCCCTACCCGTCGGGCGGCTTGCCTCGCGGGTGCGCGACAACAACATCGGCTTTCGCGTGGCACGCGACATCGCAACGGTGAGTGCCGTGCGGATGGATTGCCAGGCCAGAGCGGGCCCCGCGCGATCCCCGATCGACACCATGCGCTCCGCATCAAAGTGACTTGCACCGAAGCCGGGGAACTACCGATGTCAACGCAGACAGCCGTACCTACTGCGCCTGTGGTTTCACGGCCGGGCTCGAAACCTCGCAGTGCGCGGCTCTGGGGGCTGGGCCTCGCGGCGGTGATCGCCGCCGCGTGCCCCGGGGCTTGGGCGCAGCCCGCGCCAGATAAATCACCCTCGCCGGGCGGTGGTGGAACGATTCAGGCGGCCCGCGGGCTCGGCTTTTCAATCGAGTCGGAGATGCTGACGTATCGGGCGCTCGAGTCTAATAGCGTTGCGGTCGCGTGCGATGTCGCGGGCTATCTGCGCGGCGCGAGCGTGGATTTCAACGCTCAAACCCCTGGGGAATGCGCGCTGAACGGGGCCAGCACGGCCACCGCAAGCGTGATCGTCGCGCCGTTCGATAGCTCCGCCTTCGAGAACTTCCGGGTCTGGCGGAGCGAGATGATGCTCATGCGCGAGCTGCACGATCGGGCGCAGCCATTGTGTCCGGAGGCGGGGCGCGGTCTGGCGAAGCAGCTGGCCCAGTCTGCGCTCTCGGCGGCCATCCCCGGAGGAGGTTCCTTGCTATCCCTCGCGCAGGGGTTGTTGGGGATCGGCGCGGCCAACCCCGGCACCGTCACGCCCGTAGGCGGCACGATCCAGGATCAGGCTTTCATGGACGCCGTGGCTCGCCAGCTGCACAGGCTGCATATCGTGGTGCTGATGCCCTCGACCTATGCTCCGTTCGACATCTCGGCGCCCGCTGCGCAGGAATCACCGTTTGTTTCAGGTGTGATGCAACTTCTGGATCTGCGCGCCTGTCTGGTGCGACAGGAAGCGGGTGATCTCGCCAAGGACCCGGACGCAACCAATGTCCGACAGCTGGTCGGCGATATCGATGCCTACGTCGGGGCCCTCCAGGGCTTTGGTGCCTCGCCTGTGAGCGATGCCACACCCGGCAGCCCAGCCGGCCGGGACTTGAGCGGCAAGAAGGCGGATGCCGGTGCCGTTTCGGTTTCCGTTTGGAGTGCGCCGCCGACTCTGCTGCTCGCGGTGCTGTCCGGTGACGGATTCGCTCAGGAGCTCGGCGTCAGCCCGACGACCGGCCTGCTGGCGATCGATGAGAACTCGCCGCACGTGCTGCTGGTAAAGGCATTGGAATCGGGTGGCAGCGTGGCAACCTCCCGCGGCGGGATGCTGAGGAAATCGGAAACGCATTACAGCGGTGGCGCGGTGGGGACCTTTGCGATGTTCAGGTTGAACGGCGAGCTCGAATGCTCCGGGAACGTCTATGACTACGGCGACTCGGGCGACTCGGGCAACTTCGCGCAGGGCATGCGCGCCTACCAGCCTGCGCCTGCCAAGCAGTACATCTTCCAACAGGGCAGTTGCCAGCGCGCGGCCGGTCAGTGACCCCGGCGGGGGAAGTGCATGATCGTCCAGGGCACGCGCCGCCCGGTCGCAATGGCGTTCCCCTGCTGATCGGTATCACCGGGCATCGCGACCTCGTGGAGCGGCAGATTCCGCAGATCAGGGCGCTCCTGCGCAGCCTGCTGCAACGGCTGTCGGACGAGTACCCGTCCGTAGGCGCTGTGCTACTCACCTCGATGGCCGAAGGCGCCGATCTGCTGGCCGCGGAGGTGGCCATGGAGCTGGGAATCGCGACGACCTGCATCCTGCCTCACCCCGTCGCCGAAGCGCGTGCCAGCCTGGAGTCCGACTCCTCGCGACAGCGCTTCGATCAGATCTACCAGCGATCCAGCCACGTAAATATCGACGCAATGGTAGAGCTGCACCACGAGCGCATCGGCGAGGAGGCGCCAACCCACGAACGTCGCTTTCAGATCGCCGGGGCTGTCGTTGCACGCTTCAGCACCCTGTTGATCGCCGTATGGGACGGCAGACGCACGGCCCGTGCCGCCGGTACGGCTTGGGTGGTGGACTACCGCCGCCGCGCGCTCGGAGTCAGCGCGGCCCACGCGCCTCTCCCGGACGTTGACCTGTTGAGCGTCGACGACAACGACCTCGTCTATGAGATCCGCTGCTCCCGTCGATCGCGGCCGGACCCCGAGGACGCCATCGCGGTGCAAGCCATGGGCTTCAGCGGACGCGGCGTGACCCATGCGTGGGAGCTGCCGCGCAGCCTGCATCTGGTCCTGCAGCGCATGGAGGATCTCAATGAGGACATCGCGCGGTTCGCGGTGAATATCGCCGCCGAAAGCCGCAGTCTCTCCCCGCCGCACACCACCCCGCCATCACACCTGCGGCGTCTGGATGAGCTGTTTCGCGCAGTCGACTGGTTGGGCGAGCACTATCAACGCTGGTTCAATCAGACGTTGCGGATGCGCTATGCGCTCTGGGCGGCGATGGCGCTGCTGCTGGTTTCCTTCAAGAAGGATTCCCTGGGACCTTTCGGCATCGCGGCCATCGCCGGTGTCCTTGCGCTGTTCGGCGCGGGCTTCGCGCTTTCGCGATGGGCGCACCATCATGACTGGCACCGCAAGTACCTGGACTACCGGGCCCTGGCAGAGGGTCTCAGAGTGGAATTCTACTGGGAGCTGGCCGGCATCGAGCGTCACCCCGAGGGCGAGCTTGCTCACGAGGCCTTCCTGCAACGGCAGGACATCGCGTTGCAATGGATCAGAGTGACCATGCGCACGGCCCGGCTGCGACTGGCGATTGAACGCACTCCCCCGACTCCGGACGGACTCGCCCACGCGGTAGCGGGCGGGATCGGGGCCGAAGAGCACCGCCAACCCGCCGGTCAACTGCGCTATTACCATACGGTCGTCGAGCGCTGCGAGCGTCGCGTGCGGATGCTCGAAGCGATCAAGGTCGCATTGCTGGCGGGCGGCTTGCTGTTGGCCGTTGTGTTCGCGGTGGAGCTCCTCGCGGTACGCGCACATCACAGCGGCTTCCCGGCGGCCACGCGTGAGCGCCTGCTGTTTGCCCTCGCGTTGCTGCCCGCCTTCGCCGCGATCTTTGATACCTACGTGGATCAAAAGGCCGATCGCGTGCTGCTGCGACAGTACCGTCACATGCGCGCACTGTTCCGCATCGCCAATCGCGAGTTGCGGGCCACCCGCTCGGATGCGGCCCGCAAGGGCATCCTCCGCTCGTTGGGGCATGCGTGTCTGGCCGAGCACGCTCAATGGGTACTCGGGTATCGGGACAAGCGCATAGAAGGACTGCGCTGGTAGCCGCCCGCTGCTCGAGCGGCCCCACTTCTACGAGTTCCGAGCCGGCGGCGAGCATCTGCCTGGGCTGCGGCCGACGGCGTGCCCCGCAGGCTCGTCAGCCGCCGGTATCCACCGTCGTGCCGCGGATGATGTTCTTCAGCGCAACCGCCCAACCCGACAGCAGCAGGGCGGACGAGGCGATGACCACGAACCAGTAGAAGGCTTTGGTCCTGATCTTATTCAGCACGGGAATCGCTCTTCTGGTCAGTGAGTGGGCTGATCATCATAGCATCGATCATCGGTCGGCCGCAGCCGCCCCTGGTCAGTCGCCCGCGCGCAAGTCGGCCCCGGGCAGCGCGCGCCTCCCGCGCTGCGTCAGCACACCATCAGGCGATGGCCGTCCGGATCGATCAGTTGGCGCGGCGCCGCGCCCGGTCGCTCGCCGGCGAACACCAGCCGCGTGGCAGCGACATCGTTGGAGTGGCCGTGGGCAGCGCCCACGGTGCTCCTGCCGGCCTGCCCGGTACCAGGCCCGGTACCGGGCCCGGTACCGGGCGCCGGCGCGCGGTAACACAGCAGCTCGAGGTGCGGGGGCGCCTGTGCGGTGCTGAGCGCGGTCACCTCCACCCGCACCTCTTCCAGGCCGTCGAGCCGCTGCTGCTCGGGCCCCTGATTGATCGATCGGGCGCTCACCTGCAACCCGAGGTTCTCGTAGAAGGCGATGCTGCGCGAGCTGTCCGCGACCACGATCGCCGAGTGATCGATGCCACGAAACAGCATCGCGGCGCGGGCGGGTACCGCGACGGGCGCGGACGGTGATGCCGGAAACTCGAGCAGCTCCAGCGGATGGCCATCCGGATCGCGGAACTTGAACGCCGTCACGCCGCCGGAGCTGGCCGGCAGGCGCTGCGGCCCGTGCGTGGAGATCGCCGCCCAGCCGGCGACCTGCCGCAGATGCGCGTACGCGCGCTGCATGTCCTCGACGACGATGGCGAAGTGCTGAAAGCGCAGATCGCAGGCCGAAACGCCCGGCGGGTAGCCGCGCCCCAGGGCGACGGGTTGCAGCAGCTGGAGCTGCTGCGCCCCGAGGCGCAGCAAGACGCTGTGCGCGGCGCCGCGCACGCCCGCGAGGCGTGTGGCCGTCGCCTCGGTGAGCATCTCGCTCGCCACGACACGGCAGCCGCAGGCGTCCTGGTAGAACTGCGCGAGTCGCGCCGCATCGGGGCTGATCAGACACAGCCGCGTGAGGCGCACGGCCCTGCCGCTGCTCACGGCCAGCGCACGCCGCGTCGGTTCAGAAAAATCGCGTACAGCGTGTGCGAGCCACCGATGAACAGGCGATTCTTCAGCGCGCCGCCGAAGGTCAGGTTCGAGACGCGATACGGCACGCGGATCTTGCCGAGCAGTCGGCCGTGCGGGTCGATGCAGTGCACGCCGTCCCCGGCGCTCGACCACAGATTGCCGTCCTCGTCGACACACAGCCCGTCGGCGTAGCCGGGCTCGATCTTGTGAAACAGCTCGCCGCCGGAGAGCCGCCCGCCGGCCTGCACCTCGAACACGCGGATGTACTGCCGGGGCTGATCGCGCGTCTGATCCCCGGTCTCGGCGATGTACAGCCGCCGCTCATCCGCAGAGAACGCGAGGCCGTTCGGCCCGTCGAAATCGGCCGCCACGATGCGCAGCTCGCCGCTGTCCGGGTCGAAGCGATACACGGCCGGAGCCAGCTCGGAGGACTGGCGTCCGCCTTCATAGTCCGACTGGATGCCATACAGCGGGTCGGTGAACCAGATCGAGCCGTCGGAGTGCACGGTCACGTCATTGGGCGAGTTGAGCCTGCGGCCCTGATAGCGATCGACCAGCCGCGTGACCTGCCCATCCAGCTCGGTACGCAGCAGGCAGCGCTCGCGGTGCGAGCACGAGATCAGCCGTCCCTGCCGATCGCGCGTCTGTCCATTCGCATACCCGGAGGGCTGGCGGTACACCGACACCCCCGCCTCCTCGATCCAGCGCATCGTGCGGTCGCGCGGCAGATCCTGGAACAGCAGGCAGCCCGCATCGCCCATCCACACCAGTCCCTCGATCCAGCGGAAACCCTCGGCAAGCCGCTCCAGCGGCGCGTTGGCGAGCACGTAGTGCGCAAACCGTGGATCATGAATCTCGACGTCCTGCATGCGCTCGCCTCCGGCAGGTCCAGGAGCTTCAGGTCCAGGGGCACTGCGCCGTGCCCGCAGGCTGCGGGGGCTCGAGCGGCTCGAGCTGCACGAGCATCAGGACCGCGGGCTCCTGCCCGAGCGTGCCGGAGCGATGACCGCGCCGCCCGTCGCGCTCGCGGCAGCCCTGGTCGGCGCCGAATGACAGCTCCCCGGGCCCCATCTCGGTGCATGTGCCATCCATTGACTCCACGAACCATCGGCCCGACAGCGGCACGATCCATTGCGGTCGCGGGTTCTCGTGCCACTCACCGATCCATCCCACCGGCAACACGGTGATGAGCGCGCTCATCGGGCCGCTGTGGCGCGGGCCCTGCCACTGGGGCGCGGCCGATGGCTGTATGGAGGCAAATTCGAAGTGGCTGAGCTGGCAGCGCCGCTGGTGACTGACGCCCTGTGCATCCGTCCACAGGTACCAGTACTGCACCGCTGGTGCGCGGCTCCTCGCCTGCGCGGGCGTGGCCGCGGGCGTGGCCGCGGGCTCGGGTGTAGCCGCGGGCTCGGGCCTGGCCGCGGGCGTTGGCGTGGGCGCGGGCTCGGGCGTATCGCTCATCGCTGCTCCGGCGCAGCCGCGCGGGCGGCGTACGGGTGTGTCGAGGCGAGCGGATCGTGCCAGAAGCGACGCAGCGTGGCCGCATCGGTACCGAACGCCAGCACCAGGAAACCGCCCGCCACCGCGAGATTTTTGCAGAAGTCCCAGAACAGCTCGCGACCGCCGCTCGCCCCGCGCAGGCGAAAGTCGCGGACCTTCCAGAACTGCTTCCACAGCAGCGCCGTGACGATGCAGTAGAGCGCGAGGATCAGCGCGGCAAGCCGATCGAACACACCCGTGAGCACCGCGAGCGACATCAGCACCTCGATGCCGAACCCGGCGGCGATCAGCAGCCGCGCCAGCGCTCGCGAAGCGGTCGCCTGCTGCGCCTGTTGCACCGCCGCGTCGAAGTTGAGCAGCTTGTCCAGAGCGCTGAACGGCAGAAACAGCAGCACCAGCAGACAGCGCACCGCCGCGATGGTCACCACGCTCAGCAAGGCTTGCTCCCGCGGCCGAGTCCCGACATACGCATTGTCGCGCACACCCGCGCTCTGGCAACATCGATCTGGCGCAGTGCGCGCCGCGGGCTGCGCCCCCTTCCAACTGTCCTACACGAGGAGTCATCGCGTGAACACTGCGAACCTGCCACCCTCGGCCCCCTCCTCCGGCGCCCCAGCAGTGACGGTCCCGCGCATCCTGGCGGGCCAGCGGGCGCTGGTCACCGGCGCGAACTCCGGCATCGGACGCGCGGTCGCCATCGCGCTCGGGCAGGCCGGTGCGGACGTCGTGGTCAACTACGTGGTCGGCGAGCCGGCCGCCGAGGCGGTAGTGCAGGAGGTGCGCAGCGCCGGCGTGCGCTCGTTCGCCTACCAGGCCGACGTCTCCTCCGAGGCGCAGGTGGATGCCATGTTCGCGAGCGCCTGCGAGCAATTCGGCACCCTGGATATCCTGGTGGCCAACGCCGGGCTGCAGCGTGACGCGCCGTTCGCCTCGATGACGCTGGCGCAATGGAACACGGTCATCGGAGTCAACCTCACCGGGCAGTTCCTGTGCGCACGCGCCGCGGTGCGCGAGTTCCTGCGCCGCGGTGTCGTCCCCGCCGTATCGAGCGCGGCCGGCAAGATCATCTGCATGAGCTCGGTGCATCAGGAGATCCCCTGGGGAGGCCATCCCAACTACGCCAGCTCCAAGGGCGGCATCAAGCTGATGATGCAGAGCCTCGCGCAGGAGGTCGCCCCGCACCGCATCCGCGTCAACGGCATCGCTCCCGGAGCCATCCGCACGCCCATCAACACCGCCGCCTGGCAGACGCCCGAGGCGTACGCACGGCTGATGACGCTGGTGCCCTACCGGCGCATCGGCGAACCCGAGGACATCGCGCGCGCGGCCGTCTGGCTCGCTTCCGATCTATCCGACTACGTGGTCGGCAGCACGCTGTTCGTGGACGGCGGCATGACGCTGTACCCGGGATTCGCCACGGGTGGCTGAGGCACGCGAGCCGCTGCACGGGAAGCTGGTGCAGGGGTAGCGAATGCGGAGCGGAGCGAAATCATGCCCGACGCGCACTACGATCTGATCGTGATTGGCAGCGGCCCCGGGGGGGCCTCGCTGGCGCAGCGCCTTGCCCCGAGTGGACGGCGCATCCTGCTGCTCGAGCGCGGCGACTACCTGGTACGCACGCGTGCCAACTGGGATGCGCAAACAGTGTTCGTGGATGCGGCCTATCAGGCTCAGGAGACCTGGTACGGACGCGATGGGCGCGCCTTCCATCCGGGGCTGCACTATTTCGTCGGCGGCAACTCCAAGTTCTACGGCGCGGCGCTGCTGCGCATGCGCGAGCGCGACTTCGGACAGATCGTGCACGCCGACGGCATCTCCCCGGCCTGGCCCCTGAGCTACAGCGACTTCGAGCCGTACTACGCCGAGGCCGAGCGGCTGTTTCACGTGCACGGCGCGCGCGGCGAGGACAGCACCGAGCCGCCGGCGAGCGGCCCGTTTCCCCATCCGGCGGTATCGCACGAGCCGCGCATCCAGGCGCTGAGCGACAGCCTGCGGCGCGACGGCCTGCACCCCTTTCACCTGCCCCTGGGCATCCTGCTCGACGAGCGCGACGGCCGGCCGACACCGACCAGCATCTGCATCCGCTGCGACGCCTTCGATGGCTTTCCGTGCCTGTTGAACGGCAAGGCCGACGCTCAGGTGGTGTGCGTCGATCCGATGCTGCAGCGCTACCCCAACGTCACGCTGTTGACCGGGGCCTATGTCCAGAAGCTGCGCACCAACGCTGCCGGCACCGCGATCGAGGCCGTCGAGGTGGTGCGTCACGGACAGCGCGAGAGCTACGCGGCGCACCTGGTGGTGGTCGCCTGCGGCGCGCTGTCCTCCGCGCTGCTGCTGCTGCGCTCGGCGAACGAGCGTCACCCGCGGGGCCTCGCCAACCGCTCGGACCAGCTCGGGCGCAACTACATGCGCCACAATCAATCGATCCTGATGGCGCTGCTGCGCGAGCCCAACGACACGGTGTTCCAGAAGACCCTGGCCGTGAGCGACTACTACTTCGGCGCCGACGACTGGGAATATCCGCTCGGCCTGATCCAGATGTGCGCGACCTCGCACGCCGCGCAGATCCGCGGCGAGGCGCTGCCCGCATGGCTCGAGTGGGCGCCGAAGATGCCCTTCGAGATGATGGCCCGGCACTCCATCGATTTCTGGCTGTCCAGCGAGGACCTGCCGCGTCCCGAGAACAGAATCTATTACGACGGGGATCGCGTGGTGCTCGACCTGACCGAGAACAACCTGGAGGCGCATCGTCGGCTCAGGAAGAAACTGGAGCGGCTGCTCGACTACGCCGATGCGCATCCGGTGCTGATGGAGCGCAATCTCTACCTCGGCAAGGACATCCCGATCGGCGGCACCGCCCACCAGGCCGGCACCGCGCGCTTCGGCAGCGATCCGGCCAGCTCCGTGCTGGACCTGCACTGCAAGGCCCACGAGCTCGACAACCTGTATGTCACCGACGCGAGCTTCTTTCCTTCCATCGGCGCCGTCAATCCGACCCTGACCATCATCGCCAATGCCCTGCGCGTCGCCGATCACATCGGGCAGCGACTCAAGTGATGCGCCGCCGGCCGTAGCTGGCCCGGCAGCCGGCGCAGCCGTGCCGGTGCCACCGTGCCCGGTCGGCTACGGCCGCGGCGGCACCCAGCTGAAGCTGCGCAGCATCGCCTCGAGCACCCGGTCGTCGGCGGCGAAACGATCGGGCACGCTCTGCAGGTCCAGCCGATAGATCTCGCGATCACGGACCACGATGACTTCGTCATACCGGTAGATGCGCGCGCTGCCCGCGCAGCGCACCGTCATCTGGTAGCGCCCCCCCGCGACACCCGCCAGCGAAACGCTCTCGCTGCGGTCCTGCAGCAGCGTATCGAACAGGCGCACGTTCATGCGGTCGCGCAGATGCACACCGGCGGCGGTGATGTCGTAGAGCGCGTCATAGCCGGCATCGACGCGCAGCCGGGCGGTCGGTTTTACCGACAACACGATCCCGAAGCCACGCGGCGCGGCGTTTGCGCTCGTGTAGGCCGTCAGGCCAGGTGGGATGGTCACGGCATAACCGTACGTCGCGTTGACATAGCGGCCGCGGTGCGCGATGTTCGGGGCACGCTCGAAGTCAGGCGCCGGGATCGCGGCGCAGTAGGAATTGGCGCGCTGCGCCCCACCGGGGTCGCGGCCGCCCGTCAGGGCGGGAGGACGCGTGCCGAGCACCACCACGAGCGCCACGGCAGCGGTAGCGCCCAGGGCAAGCGCCGCGGCGATCAGTCGTTTCATGGGCAGGCCGGGATTCAGGAGGCAGCATGCGGCAGCATAGCGCAGCCGAGCCGGCTGGGGCGTTGTCCTACAGCCTGCGGTGGTGGGGTCGGAAAGCCCTCTGCCGTTTTCCGCCGTTATCCTTGGATTCGATTGTCGAGCCAGCCACCCATGTCCGCGACGCCTGAGCGCAAACCCGAGCCGCTCGCCGAGCCCGCTGGTGACGAGGCGGACCCGCTGCGCGCCCTGGTCGACGCGATGCTCAGTGGGACGTACCGTGAGGAGTTCTACCTCTGGGACGTCGCCTCGCTGTGCCGCTCCAAGCCGGAGTTCGCGCGGCAATTGCTGGCGCTGATCGACCGCTATCAGCGCCTCGGACAGATGCCGGCCGCCCAGCATCGGCGCATCCGCCAGAGGATCGAGTCCAGCGTGACCTGGAGCGACGAGCGCCGGCCGGTCGGGCGCGGCCCGTGCGGCGAAGCCCAGCGCGGCGCATCCCCTGACGGCGCGGCCCGCGCCGCGTCCGGTCCCACGCAGGACGCCTGGCCCGCGGCACTGGCCGATCTCACGATGACCACGCCGTTGCCCGCAGCCCCGGCGGTGGCTGCCTCCGCGGCGCCCGATACACCCGCGGCCCCGGCTGCGCTCGATGCACCCGACACGCCCGCCGCGTCCGCTGCGTCCGCTGCGCCCGCCGGCGGACCCGGGGTGATGGCCGCGGCACCGGGTCCGGGCGGGGTGCTGCGCGGCCGCTATGAGCTGCAGAGCCTGCTCGGCTCGGGCGGCATGGCCTCGGTCTACAAGGCCGTGGATCGCTATCGCTCGAGCCTGGGCCTGGAAGACTGTTACGTTGCGATCAAGATCGTCAATGCGCAGCGGGCGCAGCCGGCGGCCGTGACGGCGCTCGGACGCGAGTTCCATCATGCACAGCGGCTGTCGCATCCCAATGTGGTCAACGTCTACGAGATCGACCACGAGGGGGAAGCGAGCTTCTACACGATGGAGCTGCTCGAGGGCGAGCGGCTCAGTCAGCTCTGCGAGCGTATCGGCGGGGCATTGCCGCCTCGTCAGGCGCTCGCGATCATCCGCGACATCGGCTCGGCCATCGCGCACGCGCACTCGCGCGCGGTGGTGCACGGGGACCTGAAGCCCCACAACATCTTCGTCACTGTCGGCGGACAGATCCGGGTGCTGGATTTCGGCGGTCTCAGTCCGTCGCTGCCCGAGGTGCGGGAGGGGGAGCCCACGCTCGACGGCGAGCCTCGCGGCTACCGCGCCGCCACGCCCGCGTACGCCAGCTGCGAGCAGCTCGAGGGTCGGCGAGCCGAGCCATCCGACGACATCTATGCGCTGGCCTGCATCGCCTACGAGCTGTTCACCGGCCAACATCCTTACGAGGGCAAATCCTCGCTGGGCGCGAGGGCGCAGCGGCTGCGGCCTCGCCGGCCGCATCGGCTGGGCGCGCGCGGCTGGCTTGCGCTGCGTCGGGCGCTGTCCTGGCAGCGCGAGCGCCGCCCCGCGCAGATCGGGCCCTGGCTCGAGCGCCTCGGCGTCGCGGCCGCGGTCGAGCATCTGCCCCCGTCCTACCAGCTGCGCTCGGTGGAGCCGCCACGGCTCTGGCCCACACGCCTGGCCGCCGCGGCGCTGGTGATGTGTCTCGCTGCGCTGACCGTCGCGATCACGCGCAGGGACGGGCTCTACTGGCCTCGCGTGCTCGCGTCCGCCGCGGCCACGCTGCACGCCGGCCGATACGCTGCACCGGCCACGACCACGGCCGCGGCCACGGCCACGGCCACGACGACGGCCGCGGCCGGCGGGGGATCGGGTGTGCGCGCGGCGGCCGCGCCGCAAGCGCCGCAAGCGTCGCCCGACGCGCAGCCCCCGCCGGTACCGCAGCCGCCGCGCGCGGCCTCCCATCCGGCGGGGGTGCTCTTGCCGGTCAGCGCGGCCCCGGCCCGGCCCGCGCGCGCTGCCGGACGGACGGCCTCCGTGGCCCATCTCGGCGTTGCATTCGCCGCCTCCCACTATGCGGTCGACGATAACGCGCCGGCCGCGCGCCTGGTCGTGCGACGCACCGGCCGCTCGCGTGGCAACGTGCGGTTCGTATGGTGGACCGTGCCCGACTCGGCCAAGGCCGACGTGGACTATGCGCCGCTCGGCCTGCGCACCGAGCTCATTCCAAGCGGCCAGAGGGACCTGACGATCTACGTGCCGATCATCTCCAACCCCCTGCGACACAAGACCGCGACCTTCTACGTCGCGCTCGGTCCGGCGGACGCCTCCGACAGGAACGTGCCGGTGGCGCGGGCGAGCGTGACGATCGAGCGCGGGGATTAGACTACCGATCCGCTCCCCGTTCGGCCGTCGCGAGGGTCCCGCGTGACACATCGAACATCGCGCTGCCCGCGCGCCCTGGTGCTGCGCATCGCCTGCGCCTGCCTGCCCCTGGCCGTGCTGGCCGGTGCCGCCGCGCCGGCAGCCACACCGGCAACCGCGCCGGCACTCGCACCGGCAGCGGCACCGGCGCCGACGTCCCTATCGGTCCCAGCGCCCACGGCCAGCGACGTCGGGATGCAGGTGCGCACACAGCCCTGCACGGCCTGTCACGGCTCGCGCGGATACGCCACGCCCGACGGCTACTACCCGCGCATCGCCGGCAAGCCCGCCGGCTATCTGTTCCACCAGATGCTCAACTTTCAGGCGGACCGCCGCCACTTCCCGATGATGGTGTATCTGATGCAGCTGCAGGATGCGGCGTATCTGCGCGAGCTGGCGCAGTACTTCGCCGCGCAGCGCCTGGCGTATCCGGCGCCCGAGCCGCCGCGGGTCGGCGCAGCTCTGCTCGAGCGCGGCCAACGGCTGGTCACCCAGGGGGACGCCGCGCGCGGCGTCCCCGCCTGTGAGGCTTGTCACGGCAGGGCATTGCTCGGCATCGAGCCCGCCGTGCCCGGATTGCTCGGCGTCTCGCAGGACTACCTGCTCGGCCAGCTCGGAGCCTGGCGCAGCGGCGCGCGCGCGGCCTATCCGCCCGATTGCATGGCGCGGATCGCGCGCCGCCTGCAGCCCGAGGACATCACGGCGGTGACCGCGTGGCTGGCCTCGCAGCCGGTGCCCGCGGGCGCCGGGCCGCAGCAGGGTTTCGCGGGCACGCCGCCCCTGCCGTGTGGGAGCTTCACGCAGACCGCGCCGCCGGCGCTGCTGTCCGGCGCCCCGGCGGCCCCGGGGTCCTCCGTGCGCGTCGAGCGCGGCCGTCAGCTCGTGGCGCTGGGTGGCTGCGAGGCCTGCCACACGGTCCGCGGCGGCGCGCCCTTCGCCGGCGGGCGCGCCATCCCCACACCCTTCGGAACGTTCTATTCACCCAACATCACGCCGGATGCGGACAGCGGCATCGGCGGCTGGAGTGCGGAGGATTTCTGGCGTGCCCTGCACGCGGGCGTGTCACGCGATGCCCGGCTGCTCTATCCGGTGTTTCCCTATACCAACTACACGCGCGTCACGCGCGAGGACGCCGACGCGATGTACGCCTATTTGCGTACGATCGCGCCGGTGAAGCGGGCGAACCAGCCGCACGCGCTGCGCTTCCCCTACGGATACCGTCCGCTGCTGGCCGCCTGGCGGCTGCTGTTCTTCAGACCCGGCGTGTATCAGGCGGACGCACGGCGCAGCGCGGACTGGAATCGCGGCGCCTATCTGGTGCAGGGGCTGACCCATTGCAGCGCCTGCCACGAGGCGCGCAATGCCCTCGGCGCGCCGCGCGCGGGCGGCCATCCGTCCGGCGGTCAGGTGCTCAGCTGGTACGCGCCCTCGCTGCAGCGTCCCGATCAGGCGGGCCTGCAGAACTGGAGCGTGGCGGACATCGTGTCGCTGCTGCAGACCGGCGTCGTGCATGACGCGGCGATCGACGCCACGGCGCTCGGACCGATGGCCGAGGTGGTGTACTCCAGCCTGCAGTACGTGGCGCCCGCGCAGCTGCGCGACATGGCGCTGTACCTGCGCTCGCTGCCGGTGTCGGCCGGGTCCACGGCCCCGGCGGCACGTCCGGCCGACCAGGTGCTGTACGACGGCGCGGCGCTGTATGCGCGGCGCTGCGCCAGCTGTCACGGCGGCAGCGGTGAGGGTCTTGCCGGGCACGGACCGCCGCTCGCCGGCAACCGCGCCGTGACCCTGCAGCCGGCGGTGGATCCGATCCGCGTGCTGCTCTACGGTGGCTTTGCCGCCGGCACACACGGCGATCCGCGCCCCCTCGGCATGCCGCCGTATGCGTCAACGCTCGACGACACGCAGATCGCGGCGGTGCTGAGCTACGTGCGCAGCGCCTGGGGCAACGCGGGCGCGCCGGTGGACCCGACCGAGGTGACGCGCAATCGCAACGGGCCGCTGTGGTGATGCCCGTGATCGGCAGCAGTACTCGGCATCGCCGACGTGTGTAGATATGGAGACCCTTCAGGAGAATACGTTTAACGTATTCTCCTGAAGGGTCTCCGTATCTACACGGGTTGCATACGCCGGGTACTGCTGCCGATCAGGGGATGAACACCCCGTCGCGGTCGATCGCCCCGATGCGGCGCAGATAGCGGATGATCTGCTCGGCCGCCTGCTCGGGGCGGGTGTCGCGCGTATCGATGTGGATCTCCGGATTCTCCGGCGGCTCATACGGGGAATCGATGCCGGTGAAGTTGCGGATGTCGCCGGCGCGCGCGCGGCGGTACAGGCCCTTGGGGTCGCGCCTTTCGGCCTCCTCCAGCGGCGTATCGATATAGATCTCGCAGAACTCGCCCGGACCGAGCAGCGAGCGCGCCAGGCGCCGCTCGGCGCGGAACGGCGAGATGAACGACACCAGCACGATCAGCCCGGCGTCGGTCATCAGACGCGCCACCTCGCCCACGCGGCGGATGTTCTCGACGCGGTCCGCATCGGTGAATCCCAGGTCGCGACACAGTCCGTGGCGTACGTTATCGCCGTCGAGCAGGTAGGTGTGCCGCCCCATGCTGTACAGGCGCTTCTCCACCAGGTTGGCGACGGTGGATTTGCCCGCGCCCGACAGTCCCGTGAACCACAGCACGCAGGCCTTCTGACGCTTCTGCTCCGAGCGCGCCGTCTGGTCGATGTCCAGCGCCTGCCAGTGCACGTCCTGCGCGCGGCGCACCGCGCCGTGCAGCAGCCCGGCGCCGACGGTGCCGTTGCTGATGCGGTCGATCAGGATGAAGCCGCCGGTGTCGCGGTTCTGCTCGTAGGGGTCGAAGGCCAGCGGCTGGTCGGTGCTCACGTGCACCAGACCGATCTCGTTCAGCTCCAGCTGGCGTGCCGCGAGTTTCTCCAGCGTGTTGACGTTGATCTTGTGCTTGAGCGGGGCGAGGGTCGCCGACACGGTGCGCGTACCGCACTTGAGCAGGTAGGGCCGGCCGGGCAGCATCGGCTCCTCGCTCATCCACACCACCGTCGCCTCGAACAGCTCGCCCACCGCCGGCGGGGCGGCGGCCGCCGCCAGCATGTCTCCGCGGCTGATGTCGATCTGCTCCTGCAGCACCAGCGTGACCGACTGACCGCTCTGCGCGTGCTGCACCTCGCGCTCACCGATCAGGATGCGCGCCACGTGGCCGCTCAGCCCCGAGGGCAGCACCACCAGCGGATCCCCGACGCGTACGCTGCCGCCGACGATCAGACCCGCATAGCCGCGAAACTCCTGATTGGGTCGGTTCACCCACTGCACCGGCATGCGCAATGCCTGTGCGCCCGCGGGCCGCAGCGCCGGCACACGCTCCAGATGAGCCAGCAGCGTCGGCCCGGTGTACCAGGGCATGCGCCCGCCGGCCTCGATGACGTTGTCGCCGCGCAGCGCCGACAGCGGCATCGCCACGATGTCGGTGAGACCGATCTGCGCGGCGAAGTCACGGTAGTCCTGCTCGATGCTGCGGAACACCGGCTCGGCGTACCCGACCAGGTCCATCTTGTTGACCGCGAGCACCACGCGCCGGATGCCCAGCAGCGCGCACAGGTAGCTGTGCCGCCGCGTCTGCGTGAGCACGCCCTTGCGCGCGTCCACCAGGATGATCGCGAGCTCCGCGGTCGAGGCCCCGGTGACCATGTTGCGCGTGTACTGCTCGTGCCCGGGAGTATCGGCCACGATGAACTTGCGGTGCGGCGTGGCGAAGAAGCGGTAGGCCACATCGATGGTGATGCCCTGCTCGCGCTCGGCGGCCAGGCCATCCACCAGCAGCGCGAAATCCAGCTCCCCGCCCTGCGTGCCGAGGCGGCGCGAGTCGCGCTCGAGGGCGCTCAGCTGATCCTCGAACAGCGCGCGCGACTCGTACAGCAGCCGGCCGATGAGCGTGCTCTTGCCGTCATCGACGCTGCCGCAGGTGATGAAGCGCAGCAGGTCCTTGTCCGCCTGCGCCGCGAGCCATGCGTCCAGCTGCGGCGGCAGCGGATTCGGTTCGGCATTCATCAGAAGTAGCCTTCCTGCTTCTTGCGCTCCATCGACGCGGCGGCGTCGTGGTCGATCACCCGCCCCTGCCGCTCCGAGGTGCGGGCCGCGAGCATCTCCGCGATGATGGCCGGCAGCGAATCGGCCTCGCTCTCGATCGCGCCGGTGAGCGGATAGCAGCCGAGGGTGCGAAAGCGCACCTTGCGCAGCTGCGGCCGCTCGCCGGGCGCGAGCGGCAGGCGCTCGTCGTCCACCATGATCAGCGCGCCGTCACGCTCCACCACGGGGCGCTCGCGCGCGAAGTACAGCGGCACGATTTCGATGCCCTCCTGGTAGATGTACTGCCACACGTCGAGCTCGGTCCAGTTCGACAGCGGAAACACGCGCAGGCTCTCCCCCTTGGTCATGCGCGCATTGTAGAGGCGCCACAGCTCGGGCCGCTGACGCTTCGGATCCCAGCGATGCTGCGCCGAGCGCAGCGAGAACACGCGCTCCTTGGCGCGCGATTTCTCCTCATCGCGCCGCGCCCCGCCGAAGGCGGCGTCGAAGCCGTAGCGATCCAGGGCCTGCTTGAGCGCCTGGGTTTTCATGATGTCGGTGTGCACGGCCGGGCCGTGCACGAACGGATTGATGCCCATCGCCAGCCCCTCGGCGTTGACGTGCACCAGGAGCTTGAGGCCCAGGCGCTGCGCGGTACGGTCGCGGAAGGCGATCATGTCGCGGAACTTCCAGGTGGTGTCCACGTGCAGCAGCGGAAACGGCAGGGGCGCCGGGTGAAACGCCTTCAGCGCCAGGTGCAGCATCACCGAGCTGTCCTTGCCGATCGAGTAGAGCATCACGGGGTTGGCGCATTCGGCCACCACCTCGCGCAGGATGTGAATGCTCTCGGCCTCGAGCCGATCGAGATGGGATAATGGGCTGATGCGGGCGGTGGCATTCTCCATGGGGGGCGGTCGGGCGCTATGCGGTGGCGGGGGTTGTGCTCTGCGGGCCGTCTCTGCGGGTGATGCTGTGCGGGTAAGCGCTTGAAGCTGCAGCGATTCTATCGGCTTGCCGACGTTATGTGCTTATTCGATGAGCGCGCTGTGCGCTACATCCCATGAATGAGCCGCTGGCCGGGCGGGTCATCGCCATCGCCGAGACGCGCGAGCTCGAGGTGTTCGCCGCCCTGCTCGAGCGGCGCGGCGCCCGGGTGCTGCGCTATCCGCTGGTGCAGATCGTCGATGCCCCCGACCCGGCCCCGGTGCTCGAGTGGTGCCGGCGCTTCGCCGCGGGCGGCTGCGACGATCTGATCCTGCTCACCGGGGAGGGTCTGCGGCGCCTGTGTGGCTGCATGGAACGGCACGAGCCGGCGCTGCGCGCGCCGTTCATCGCAGCGCTCGGCCGCACGCGCACGATCACGCGCGGGCCCAAGCCGGCGCGCGCGCTGCGCGAGCTGGGCCTCGGCGCCGATCTGCCGGCGCTCGAGCCCACGACCGCGGGAGTCATCCAGACGCTGCGCACGCTCGACCTGCGCGCCCGGCGCGTGGGCGTGCAGCTGTACGGCGCGGAGGCGAACGAGCCGCTGATGCGCTTTCTGGCCGAGGCCGGCGCCGTCGCGTTGCCGGTCGCCCCGTACCGCTATGCGCAGGCCGCGAGCGCCGCGGCCGTGTGCGAGCTGCTCGAGCGCATGCGCGCCGGCGCGGTCGACGCCATCGCCTTCACCAGCGCGGCGCAGGTCGAGCGGCTGTTTCGTGCCGAGCCGCCCGAGCGCGTGCGCGCCGCGCTCGCGGCCACGCGCGTGGCCGCCGTGGGCCCGCTGGTCGCCGCCGCGCTCGCGGCGCACGGGGCCAGCGTGCAGAGCGTGCCCGAGTCCGCCTGGTTCATGAAGCCGCTCACCGCGGCGCTCGTCGCCTCCCTGCAGCGCGGCGAGCCGCTGTCAGGCGCGCAGCCGCGGCTCTGAGCGCACCGGCCGCAGCCGAGGGCGGCCGCAGGCGCACCGGCAGGGGCGCCGCACGCCGGCCGCAGCCTGGCCGTACTAGCCGTACATGCGGCTGAGGTATCCGAGGAACTGCTCGAGCTCGGGCCTGGTGAAGCGGCTGGCCATGTGCCGCTCGAGCTGGCGCACCTGCGCCATCAACGATTCGAACTCCGCCGAGCCCGCCTCGGTCAGGGAGATGCCCTGGCGCCGCCGATCGCGTACCGAGCGGCGCCGCTCGATCAGTCCGGCACGCTCCAGACGGTCCAGCAGCGCGACGATGCTCGCCTTGTCGACCCCCAGATGCGTCCCGAGCTCGATCTGCGCGATACCGGGGTTGAAGCGCACCAGACACATCAGACTGAAGAGGCCAGGCCGGATCTTGTGCTCGCCGATGAAGCTGACATAAGTGCGCCAGGAGGCCTGGTTCGCGCGGCGCAGGTTGTAGCCGAGCAGCTTGGGCAGCACGCCCAGATCGACCTTGGCGCCGGCGGCGCGCTCGCCCCGCTCCGCGCGCTCGGCGCGCTTCACCAATGCCGCACGCCGTGCGCGCGCGCTGTTGCCACTGCCCGCTGCTTCCATAGACTCTCGAATCCCCGGTTGGCGACCACACGGGCCGGTCGAGCCGCTCGCGGCCCGTGACAGTAGTATATTTTCGTTATCGTTCGCACTGCAAATAGATGGAATCCCGGGCGGTTTGGCCAGCGCACCGGTGCGCCGTGCGGGCCGCCCGCCGGCACACGGGCCGCGTACGGGCAGCCCCGTACGTCAGCCGCGCCGCGGCAGGCGTCCGCCCGCCGCCGGTCAGCCGTGCGTCGTCAGCGCGGCGTACAGATCCGGCCGCCGGTCACGAAACACGAACCAGCCATCGCGCGCGCTCTTGAGCGCCGCCAGGTCGAAGCTCGCGCTGACGGTCGCCTCCGCGTCCTGGGGCGCCTCGCCGAGCAGCGCGCCGCTCGCATCGGCGATGAAGGAGGAGCCGTAGAAGCGGATGCTGACCGACGGATCGAGTCGTGAGTATTCGGTGCCGATGCGGTTGGCGGCGGCGAGCGGCACGAGATTGGCGGCGGCATGGCCCTGCTGGGTGCGCTGCCAGTGCAGGCGCGAATCCACCGGGGGCGCGGGGGCCGGCTCGCTGCCGATCGCGGTCGGGTACAGCAGCAGCTCCGCGCCGGCCAGCGCCATGATGCGCGCGCACTCCGGAAACCACTGATCCCAGCAGATCCCCACGCCGAGCCGTCCGAAGCGCGTGTCCCAGACGCGAAATCCGCTGTCGCCGGCGGTGAAGTAGAACTTCTCCTGGTACCCCGGGCCGTCCGGGATGTGTGACTTGCGATAGATCCCGAGCCGCCGGCCGTCCGCGTCGAACAGCGCCATCGAGTTGAAATACACGTTGCCCGCACGCTCGAAGAAGCTCACGGGCAGCACCACGCCGAGCTCGCCGGCCAGGGCGCCGAAGCGGCGCAGCAGCGGGCTGTCGGCGGCGCTCTGCGCGAGCGCCAGATGGCGCACGTCCTGCTCGATGCAGAAATACGGCGTGGCGAACAGCTCCGGCAGCAGGATGATCTGGGCGCCCTGGGCGTGCGCGGCGCGCACCATGCGCTCGGCGCGCGCCAGGTTGGCCGGCAGGTCCCACGTGCAGGCGAACTGCAGCGCGGCCACGGTGACGCGCCGGCCCGGGTCGTTCATGACGGCACGGGCTGCTCGATCGAGGGCACGGGCTGCTCGATCGAGGGCACGGCCGGCTCGCCCGTGCGCCCGTGCACGCGCGCGGTGATCGCGATGGCGGTGCGCAGCGCGTGCAGCCCATCCTCCCCGCTGACCACCGGCGCGCGCTCACCGCGCACCGCCGCCAGAAACGCCTGGATCTCGGCCAGCAGGGCATCACCCGGCTCGAAGCTCTGCTCCTCGATGTGTACCGGCAATGCCAGCTGCGCGGCCGACGGCGACCCGGGGCCCTGCGCCGCGCGCGCGGCCTGCGCCGGCGTCGGGGCCCCCTGCGCGGTCAGCGCCTGCGGCGCGGGGTCGCGCGCCGCACGCTTGCGGATCACGGTGAGGATCTTCTGCTGCAGGTCGATCGACAGGTAGGCGTCATCGCGAAAGATGCGCAGCTTGCGCTCGGTCTTCAGGCTCACGCGGCTCGCGGTCACGTTGGCGACGCAGCCGTTCTGGAAGCGCAGGCGCGCGTTGGCGATGTCGGCCTCGCTGGAGAATACCGCGGTGCCGATCGCGTCCAGCGCCGTCACCGGGCTGCGCACGATCATCTGCAGCAGGTCGATGTCGTGGATCATCAGGTCGAGCACCACATCGACGTCGGTGCCGCGCTCGCGGAAGGGCGCGAGCCGCTGGCACTCGATGAAACGCGCCCCCGACAGCAGCGGTTCGGCCGCCAGGATGGCGGGGTTGAAGCGCTCGAGGTGTCCGACCTGCAGGATGCGGCCGCACTCGCGGGCGGCCCGCACCAGCCGCTCGGCCTGTGCCACGTCCTCCGCGATGGGCTTCTCCACCAGCACGTGGGCGCCGGCCCGCAGGCAGGCGAGCGAGATCTCGGCGTGCGTCGGCGTCGGCGTGGCGATGCTCACGGCATCCACCTGGCCGAGCAGGCCGCGATAGTCCTCGTAGGCGCGGGTGCCCAGCTCGGCCGCGACCCGCGCCGCCACCGCCGCCTGCGCGTCGGCGATCCCGATGAGCTCGCAGTCGGGCAGCTGGGCGTACTTCTGCGCGTGAAAACGGCCCAGGTAGCCGGTGCCGATGACTGCCGCTCTGATTTTTCCCATGCCAGGGCTATTATGCCCAAAGCCATGACCAGCGGAGCCGAAGCATCGGGCGGGGCATCGGGCGGCCGACTGAGCCGCTACCTCGCGGCGCACGCGTTCGCCCGCGAGCTGCTGGCCGCCGCGCTGTGCCTGCTGCTCGGACTGGTGGTGATGCCCTGTCTGATCTGGGCCCTGGGGCGCGCGAGCCTCGGACCCTATGAGCACGGCGGGGTGTTCGCCCTGTGGCGCGATTTTCTCGGCGGACTGGCCGGCGGCTCCGAGGCCTTCTGGCTGGTGCTGTGCGCACCGTATCTGCTGCTCTGGCTGCTGCGCGGCGGCCGGCGGCTGCTACATAACTGAGCGCCGCGATGACATAACCGGCACCGGCCCGTCGCCCGCCCGCGGCGCGCGCGCGCCGGCACCCCCGCGCGTGATAGCTCTCTCAATTCCTGCAATGCGCATGCAGGCGCGGGGGGCCTATGCCATCCTATGCTGAAGGGGAAGTGTTTGCGGGGCATCGACCCCGCCGAAGACATGAGCGAGCCGAGCAGCAGCGGGGCCGAGCACAGCGGGCGGGATGAGGTGGCGCAGGAGCAGCCGCGGCGCACCCGCGAGCAGATCCTGCGCGAGTTCAAGCTGGCGCTGGCGATCGGCGATGGCTCGCTGCTGGAGGTCGACCAGGATCGCGCCCGCGGCTTCGACCCTTACGATAACAGCCTGGGAGGCCGCAGGGGCGGCCGTGGCCCCGGGATCGGCGGCGGCTCCGGCGGCCCTGGCGGCCCCGGCCCCGGCATCGGCCAGGGTACGGCCGCTGGCCCAGAGCCCCTCGGCCCGGGCGGCAGGCGGTGGCCTCGGCGCTGAATCCCGCGCTCGCTGCCCCCCGCTTCACCGCAACACCGATTGAATCGGCGGCGTACAGGCTATAGCCTGCTATGCTGTTGCCTGGGTAACTCCCCGCTGGAAGGCGCCTCACAAGCATGTCGCAACTGTCCCGCTCCTGGCGCAAGCTCTCTGCGCCTCTGGCCCTGGCCGCCCTCGGGCTGCTGGTCCTGTCGGCCGCCGGATCCTCGGGCGCCCCTGCCGCCACCGGCCTGCTGCCCGCCGGCGCCCTGGCGCCCACCACGCAGCAGCGTCTGCTCGCCCCGCGCATCGCCGCGATTCTCGAGCAGAACCACTACCGGCACATTCCGATCGACCAGCATCTGTCGCCGCTGGTGTTCCAGCACTTGCTGACCACGCTCGACGGCCAGCACAGCTATTTTCTCGCCAGCGACATCGCCGGTTTCCAGCGCTGGAAGTACCGCTTCGGCGACATGATCCATACCGGTGAGCTCGATCCGGCCTTCCTGATCTTCAACGTCTTCCAGCAGCGCAACCGCGAACGCATCCACTATGCGCTGCAGCTGCTCAATACAGAGCCGGATTGGACCACCGACGAGAGCTTCACGGTCGACCGCGAGCACGCCGACTGGCCGGCGACCGAGCAGCAGATGGACGAGCTGTGGCGCCTGCGGGTCAAGAACGACGCCATTTCGCTGATGCTGAACGGCAAGACCTGGCCGCAGGCGGCCGACGCGCTGCGCAAGCGCTACGAGAGCGTGCTCAAGCGCATCGGCGAGGTGAGCCCGGAGGACGTGTTCGAGGCGCTGATGAATTCCTACTGCGCGGCCTACGATCCGCATTCCAATTACTTTTCGCCGCGCAGCTCCGAGGAATACCGCATTCAGATGAGCCAGCAGTATCAGGGCATCGGCGCTTCCCTGACGCAGAACGACGATTACGTCACCGTCACCAACATCCTGCCGGGCGGCCCGGCGGCCACCGACGGTACGCTCAAGCCGAACGACCGCATCACCGCGGTGGGCCAGGGTCGCACCGGCCCGATGGTCGATATCATCGGCTGGCGCGTCGATGACGTGGTGCAGCTGATCCGCGGCCGCGAGGGAACCGTCGTGCGGCTGCAGATCCTGCCGGCCGGGGCCACCCCCGGCACCCCCGAGCACACGCTCGCCCTCACGCGCAACAAGGTCACGCTGCAGGATGGGGCGCCGAAAAAAGAGCTGCGGCAGATCACCCGCAACGGGCACGTCTACAAGATCGGCATCATCACGATTCCGGAGTTCTATAACAACATGGAGGACTCCGGCGGCGGCGGCACCACCAATCGCAGCACCACCAACGACGTGCGGCGCCTGCTGCAGCAGTTCGCGGCCCAGGGCGGCATCGACGGGCTGGTGCTGGATCTGCGCGGTGACGGCGGCGGCTATCTGCCCGAGGCGATCGGCCTGACGCACCTGTTCATCAGCGGCGGCCCGGTGGTGCAGCTGCGCGACACCACCGGACAGCTGGAAGTGCTCGATCAGCCCGATACCGGCCAGGTGTACTCCGGGCCGCTCGCCGTGCTGGTGGACCGCACCAGTGCTTCGGCGTCCGAGATCTTCGCCGGCGCCATCCAGGACTATCACCGCGGCCTGATCATCGGCCAGACGACCTTCGGCAAGGGCACGGTGCAGAGCGTCATTCCGCTCGACCGCTGGTCCGCGCAACCCCTGCAGGGCCAGGTCACCGTCACCATCGGCAAGTTCTACCGCGTCACCGGCGAGAGCACGCAGCTGCGCGGAGTCACCCCCGACATCGTGCTGCCCTCGCCGATCAGCCTCAAGGACGTCGGCGAGAGCATCATGGACAACGCGCTGCCCTGGGATCGCATCGCGCCGGTGGCCTTCCACCCGCTGATGGGCTCGGCGCGCCTGGTGAAGACGCTGGCCGTCGAGCAGCAGGACCGCGCCATGCATAACGCGGACTATCAGTGGCTGCTGGCGAGCCTCGCCATGCTCGACCAGGCGCGCGACGAGAAGACGCTGTCGCTCAACCTCGCGCAGCGCCAGCGGGAACGCACGATGCAGGATCAGGAGCGGCTCGCCGAGGAGAACGCGCGCCGCGCCGCCGACGGACTGCCGACGCTCAAATCGGTCGCCGACATCAACGCGACCGACGAGCCGGACGTCATCCTGGCGCAGGCCGTGGACATCATGGCCGATGAGGTCACGGGCGCCGCCAGCACCGAGGTGGTGCCGCAGGTGGTGCGCCGCCAGGTGGTCGCTCCGGCAACCACGCCGTAGATTCAGGCAGCGCTGCGCATAGAGTGACCGCACCCATGGATGGGGAGGATGTCTTCAGGGGAATTGGTCTGATCAATTCCCCTGAAGACATCCTCCGCATCCATGGGTGTCGCCCCTTGCTCTGAGCACCGCTCCCTGAACCTACGGCGTGGTTGCCGTCAGCGCAGCAGCACCCGGTAGATCTCCCACAGGTCGTCGGCCAGCACCTTGGTGCCGTCGACCGCCGCACTCAGGCTCTCGGCCGTCGGTACGGTGTCCGCGGCGTTGCGGTACCTGGCCAGCTCGCGCAGCCGCTCGGAACGCTGCTTGATATCGCTCTGCAGTCGCTCGCGACCCTGCACCAGCACGCGGGCGGCGGCGATCTGCGCCATGGTGGCCTCGCACTGCACGCGATCACCATAGTCCTCCCGCGGCGGCTCGCGCAGCGAGGTCGCCTCGCGCGCCAGCTCCATCATCGGGGTGTGCTGCAGCCGCTCGAACAGCACCTGCCCATAGGCGATCGCGGCGATGTTGATGGCGCGGCGCGCGTCCAGCGACAGCCCCGCGAATTCCGGCTGCGGCTCGCCGGCCACCCGCTCGCAGGCGGCGCGCGCGCCGTCCAGCTCCTGTATGCACAGCATCGACTGCAGGTTCGCGGCCTGCAGGCTGCGTCGCACCCGCCGGCGCGCAAAGTAATGCCAGAAGCGCTGCAGCCCCAGCAGCTGCTGCTCGTGCTGGGCGACCTGCGCGCGCGCCTCCGCGGCGCGCGCCTCCGCGTCGCGCAGCTCGCTCTCGACGCTCTGGCGGCGCGCGAACACACGGCGATTGTGCTCGGCGAAGAAGGCGCGCCGCTCGCGCGCCTCCTGCTGCGCGGCGAGCTCGGCCACGAACTGCGTGAGCACGCTGCGCCCCTGCGCCCACAGCTCGCGCAGCTGGTAGAACACCAGCGCCGGATAGCCGCTCTCGGGCAGCCCGAGGCGCGCCTCCAGGCCCTGCAGCATCTCCTGCACGCGCGCCGTGGCACCTTCCTGCTGCTTGACCCGCTCCTTGAGGCGGTGCACCTCGTCCTGCAGACCGCTGTAGGCCTTCTTGAGCTCGGCGCGGTTGCGGAACAGGTGCAGGACCCGGTCGTCGTCGATGCCTCTTCGAGGCGCGGCGCCGCCCAGGCGCAGGAAGCCCAGCTGTCGAATGAATTGTATGAGTGGCGCCATCCTGCACGCGGTGCCACCGACCGACCGGCCCGGATGGCCGCTCCCGGGGCGTCGGCGTCAATCGGGCGCTGCTGTCAGGAACCGGTGGCCCCGCTCCGCGCAGTATTCCAGCCACTTATTTAGCATCATGTTGCGCGCCCAACGCTGCTGCAGTTCACGTTCTGCCGGGCGCATCGTCCGGTACGGCGCGCCGCGCGCTGTCTGCGGCATCTCGACCTCCAGCAGCCGTGCATCGTGGTAGGCGCGCAGGCGCAGGTCCGGCAGCCGTTCCGGCGAGGGCACGCCGGGCGTGCCTGCGGCGGCCGGCAGCAGGTACGTCAGCGACAGACAGCTGGTGTAGCGCATGTGATCGAGCACCGCCAGCTGCAGCACGCAATCGCCCGCGACGCGCGACCACAGCGTGCCGCACAGTCGCGCCGGATCGCCCGCCAGCTGCACGAAGCGCACGTGATTGCTCTCGTAGAGACTCATCAGCGCGACGAAGGTTCGCGGCCGCGCACGCCAGGACACCCGGATGTTCGCATCACACAGCATGCGGGAACTATAGCATGCATGGCGCGCCGCCCGCGCGCGCCCACGCGCCCCCGCGCCCACGCGCGCCTCGCATCAGCCACGCGCCTCGCATCAGCCCGCGAGGAACATGTGCGTGCGGTAGTGACGCAGCTCGCTGATCGACTCCTCGATATCCGCCCGCGCCAGGTGCGCCGACTGCTTCTTGAAGCCGGACAGCACCGAGGGCATCCAGCGGCGCGCCAGCTCCTTGAGCGTGCTCACGTCGAGATTGCGGTAGTGGAAGAAGCGCTCGAGCTCGGGCATGAGGCGCGCGAGAAAACGCCGATCCTGGCAGATGCTGTTGCCGCACATCGGCGACAGTCCCGGGGGCACGTGCATGCTCAGAAACAGCAGCGTCTGGCGCTCGGCCTCCTGCAGCGTCATGCGGCTCGCGCGCACCCGCGCGATCAGGCCCGAATTCGAGTGCTGGCGCTGGTTCCACGCGTCCATGCGCGCGAGCACCTCCTCGGGCTGATGGATCACGATCTCCGGACCCTCGGCGACGATGTTCAGGTTCTTGTCGGTCACCACCGTGGCGATCTCGATGATCTGATCGCTGTCCGGCAGCAGTCCGGTCATCTCCAGATCGATCCAGATGAGGTGCTCGTGATTCACCATGCCATGGGATCCCGGACAGCGGCAGTTGAGCCATCATAGCAAGGATTGCCGGCGCGTTTGCCGCTCGGAGCCGCGGCGCGCTCCTACGAGAGCGCACCGCCGCGCAGCCTCGCGTGCCGTCGGGGGCGGCGCGTGCCGCGGCGCCGCCGTACGGGCTCGCGCGCGCCGGCGCGCGCGGTCACCGGTGCCGCCGTGCGAGCTCGCCGGTGCCGGCGCGTCAGCTCAGCGCCTGGCGGCCGGCCAGAGCGTGCGCGAGCGTACCGCCGTCGACATATTCGAGCTCACCGCCGATCGGCACGCCATGCGCGATGCGGCTGGCGATGATGCCGCGTGCGCGCACCAGCTCGCACAGAAAGTGCGCCGTGGCCTCCCCCTCCACCGTGGGATTGGTCGCGAGAATGACCTCGCGAACCGAGCCGTCCGCGAGCTGCGCTTCCAGCTCGCGCACCCCGAGCTGCTCGGGCCCCACGCCATCGAGCGGCGAGAGATGACCCATCAGCACGAAATAGCGCCCGCGATAGCTCGCCGATTGCTCGATCGCGACCACATCGGCCGGCGACTCCACGATGCACAGCGTCGCGGCATCGCGCTGCGGCTGCGCGCAGATCGCGCACAGCGAGCCCTCGGTCAGCATGCGACAGCGGCTGCAGCGGCCGACGCGCTCGAGCGCCTGCGACAGCGCCTGCACCAGGGCGCGGGCGCCCGGCCGGCCATCCTGCAGCAGGTGAAAGGCCATGCGCTGCGCTCCCTTCGGCCCGACTCCCGGCAGCGCGCGCAGCGCCTCGATCAGCATGCTCAACGCCGCGGAGTGCTTCATGGAGTCCGCTGGCCGCTCAGAACGGCAGCTTCATGCCCGGTGGCAACGACATGCCACCCATCAGCGAGGACATCTTCGCCTGCGTCGCGCTCTCCACCCGATGCACCGCATCGTTGACCGCCGCGGCGATCAGGTCCTCGAGCATCTCGCGATCCTCGCCGACGATCGATGGCTCGATCTGCACCCGCTTGACCTCGTGCCGTCCGGTCATCGTCACCTTGATCATGCCGCCGCCGGCCTCGCCGGTGACCTCGAGCGTGGCGATCTCCGCCTGTGCCTTCTGCAGGTTCGCCTGCAGCGCCTGTGCCTGTCGCATGAACTGGTTCATGTTCGCCATCGGGCCATCCCTCCATCACTCGTTCGGTTCCAGCGGTCGCACCGAATCGGGCACGACGCTCGCGCCGAAGCGCTCCTTGAAGGCCGCCACCGTCGGATCGGCGTCGAACAGCGCGCGCGCCTGCGCGGCGCGCGCCGCTGCGCCTCTCTCGCGCGCGCCGGCCAGCGTCTGCGGCTGACCCTCGAGCATCTCGAACTGCAGGCGCACCGGGCCGCCAAAGTGCCGCGCCAGCGCCTGGGTGAGCTTGTCCTCCAGCGTCGCGGTACGCAGCGACGCGCGCCGCGCATCCAGCGCCAGGCGCACCGTGGCCCCTTCCCGTCCGAGCAGCACGCAATTTTCCGCCAGCTGTCGCGGCATGCCCTGCTCGAGCTGCGCGACGATCGCGGTCCACTCCTCCGGAACCGCCGGAACCGCCGGCACCGCCGGCGCCGCCGCGGCGGCAGCCTCCGCGGCCGCATCGGGCACGGAGCTGGCCGCCGCCAGCGCGGCTCCGGGCGCCAGCGCAGCTCCTGCCGGCACCGCAGCTTCGGCCGGCACCGCAGCTTCGGCCGGCAGCGCAGCTTCGGCCGGCAGCACAGCTTCGGCCGGCAGCGCGCCGGCTCCGGCGCCGGGAGGCCGGAAGGCGAGCATGCGGATCAGGCACATGCGAAAACCGGTACGCGCATCGGGCGCGAGCGCCAGGTCGCGCCGCCCGAGGATTGCGGTCTGATAGAACAGCTGCACGTCCTCCGCACCCATCTGTCGCGCGAGCCGCTCGAGCAGCTGCGCATCGTGCAGCTCGTCGCCCTCGTAGGCGCTCAGCAGCTGCTTGAGCGCCACCCGCTCGAGCAGCGCAGCGAGCTGCTGCAGCAGCTGCGCGTAGTCGGGCGAGCGCTCCTCGAGCCGCTGCGCGTAGTCGAGCAGCGCGGCGGCGTCGGCGCGCGCCAGCAGCTCCGCCAGTCGCACCGCGTGCTCGCGCTCCAAGGTGCCGAGCATGGCGCGCGCGTCCGCCTCCAGCGCGCGCCCGTTCCCGTAGGCGAGCAGCTGATCCAGCAGCGACAGCGCATCGCGCAGGCTGCCGTCGCCCGCCTGCGCCACCAGCTGCACCGCCGCCGGCTCGTAGCCGATGTTCTCGGCCTGCAGGATGTGCGCGAGCCGCGCCGCGATCAGCGCCAGCGGCAGCGGCTTGAGGTTGAACTGCAGGCAGCGCGACAGCACCGTGACCGGCAGCTTCTGCGGGTCGGTCGTGGCCAGCAGGAACTTCACGTGCGGCGGCGGCTCCTCCAGTGTCTTCAGCAGCGCGTTGAAGGAGTGCGCCGAGAGCATGTGCACCTCGTCGATGAGGTAGATCTTGTAGCGGCTGCGCGTGGGCGCGTACTGCACGTTGTCCAGCAGCTCGCGCGTGTCGTCCACGCGCGTGCGCGAGGCCGCATCGACCTCGATCAGGTCGACGCTGCGCCCCGCGTCGATCTCGCGGCAGCTGGCGCACTCCCCGCACGGCTCCGGGCCCTCGCCGCGCTCGCAGTTGAGGCACTTGGCGAGAATGCGCGCGACCGTGGTCTTGCCCACGCCGCGGGTCCCGGCGAACAAAAACGCGTGATGCACGCGGCCGCTCTGCAGGGCGTTGACCAGCGCGCGCAGCACGTGCTCCTGGCCGGTCATCTCGGCGAAGCGGCGCGGCCGCCAAGTGCGGGCCAGTGCGGTGTAGGCGCTCATCGGATCGGCAATTGTCGCATCGGTGCCGGTGTGTTGGGGGGATTCGTCAGCGCCGCCGGCTGCGGCGGCTGCGAGCCGCGCCCCGGGCCTGCCGCCCGGCAGGGCACCGGGAGGTGATCCGCACCAGTGCGAGCTTCGGCACCCGACCGTTCCGTTACCGCTGCTCCCTTCCGGGCCTGACGGGGTTCACGGTAGGTCGTCGCGAAGGTACCGGCGCGGACCACCATAGACCTGGGGCGGATCGGGGACCTGCGGCGCGGGGACTTTCCGACCCCGGCGGCGCATCCGGCGACCGCCCGGTGCCGCTGAGTCGGCGCGAGCATCCTACCACATCGGGTACCCGCCAACCGCCGCGCACCAACGGGCAATCAGTGCGCCGGATTGCAGGTCGGCGTCCCGCAGGCATCCGGCACTTCGACCTGCACCGTCGTGTGCTCCACGTGCAGCCGCTCGCGCAGCCGCTCATGGATCTGCTTCGGGACGCCATGGCCATCGACGCCGGGAGCCATGCTCGCGTGCAGCGTCACGGTGGGCAGCTCGCCGGTCATCGACCACACGTGGATGTCGTGGACCTCGATGAGTCCCGGAACGTGACCGATCAGCTCGGCTTCGATGCGCCTGACATCGAACCCGGCCGGCACGCTCTGCAGCAGCACGTTGGCGGATTCGCGGGTGAGGACCCAGGCCGAACGCAGCACCAGCGCCGCCACCAGCAGCGACAGCAGAGGATCGGCGAGGCGCCATCCCCTGAGGAGGATCAGCAGTGCGGCAACGCTCGCCGCTCCCGAGCCGAGCAGATCGCTCAGCACATGTGCGCGTGCCCCGCGCTCATTGAGCGAGCGCGCACCGGAGAGCGCGAGAAAGGCCGTCAGGTTGGCGAGCCCACCGGCCAGCGCGACGCCCAGCATCCATCGGCCGTCGACCGCGGGCACGTGAACCAGGCGCCGGACCGCCTCGTACACGACCCAGGCGGTCAGTATCAGCAGCGCCTGCCCATTCACGAAGGCCGCGAGCGGCTGGTAGCGTCTGTGGCCGTAGGTGCGCCGCTCATCGGGCGGGCGGCGACCCCAGCGGATCGCCACGACGGCCAGCGCCAGCGCGGCGCAATCCGCCAGCATATGGGCCGCTTCCGCCAGCAGCGCGATCGAGTTCGCGAGGCAGGCGCCGACGGCCTCGACCACCGTGAAGGTTGCGAGAATCGCCAGCGCGACCAGCAGCCGACGCTCCCCGCCATCGCCCGCGTCATGAGCGCTCGTGGCATGAGCGCCGTGCGCATGGGCGCCGTGCGCATGGGCGGGCCTTTCTTTCCTTCTCTGGACGGGTCCTTCTCTGGACTGGCGGAGAGGGCGGGATTCGAACTGCAAGCGAATTCAGGCCTCACTCCCTGCTCGTGCGTAAATCCGCCCACGCACGACGGGTCGATTATAGTCGCTGCTGCACCGCAGCATTGGCTTTCAGCTGGCGAGCTCGCGAACCCGCTGCTCGGCGGCCGCTCCGTCCTTCATCGGCTCATCCACGACGAAGCGGAAGCGCACTGCCGGATCCTTCAGGGCATCTCACTCCTCCGTGAAGGAATATGCTGCCAGCTTGTTGCCATCCAGATCTCGCACATAGGCGGCAAAGGCGTTAGGCGCCCAGGAGCGCGGACCTACTGCGCCCTCGTCTTTGGCTCCGGCCGCCAAAGCAGCCTCGTGGAAAGCCGCCACCGCGGCCCGGTTCGGCGCCGCGAAACTGATGGTGCCGCCGTTCGCGTGCGTCGCTGGCCCACCGTCCGCCGGCTTGAGCACGAAGAACTCCGGGCCGCCCTGGCCCCAGATCGAACCGTTGTCTCCGAGATCCTTCACCCGGCTGATCCCCAGGGGAGCCAGTATTCGATCGTAGAAAGTGCGCGCCCGACCCAGATCGTTCGTACCTACCGTTACGTGCGTGAAAATAGGCATGGATGTCTCCTGCATACTCGACTTATTTCTGAGCAAAGGCCCAAACGTTTCCGAAGGGATCCACGACCATTCGTGCCTGCTTGCCTCCATAGGAAGGCGCAAGGGCCGCATCCGGGTGAAACCTGCCGCCAGCTTGAATCACCCGCTGGGCCAGCTGCGCCGGGTCTGCCACGTAAACAATGAGCCCCAAAAATGGCGCGTCCAGGTCCTTGGCGAGAGAGGCAAGACTCATGGAATCTTCTTCTTCTCCCTTGGGAGTAATCGTCAACCCCAGGCCGCCTATGTCGATTCCGAGCTTTAGAAGCAGCCCTTCGGGCGACGACAGACGAAACACTTCCTGCGCCTGCAGCGCTTGCCCGTAAAACCTCGCCGCATCATCGATACTGGGGACCTCGATGTGTACGCGCCGCTCCGGTCCCAGGCCTGTCATATCTATCAACATGCCTTTTGTCCCGATCTGGCTACCACGGTGCGTCAGGAGGGCGGTTGGAGCCAATCCCGCTCGCTGCATCTGTAATGTTATATTATTACATTCTCCGCCGGCAAATAAGCCGCCGGCGCGCAGACCCTCATACTGCCGGCAATGATGTCGGAGCAACCAATACCTCAAGGGCCACTGAAGAAGGGGACGTTATGATCAAGTTGATCACTGGACTCGCGATCGCGACCGGCACCGCCTTGTCCTTGTCAGCGTTCGGACAGGCTCCGCCCGCGGCCGCCACCGGCCCCGTCGATCAGGCTGCCGTGGAGCAGAACAAGACGATGGCCCAGGAGCTCTTCAGCGTATCGATGGCTCAGAGGGTAGCGGTGTTGGCAAAGCTGGAGTCGCCCGATTTTGTCGATCACAATCCGATGTTCGCGCTCTTCGACAAACTCAATAATGTAAGCGGCAGCGCCGGCTTGCGATTGTTCTTCGCAACGATGCGGAAGCTCAATGCCGGCGGCACGGCGCGTCGGGGAGCCGCCCGCGGACCGGCATCGCCCGCCGGCAACGCGCTCTACCAAGTGATGGCGCGCCCGGACTTCTTCATGGTGATTCACGAGCAGTATCGGCCAGAACCCTCGAACCCCGGGAAGTTTTACGCGGTGTACACATTCGATGCGTTCAGGGTTGCGAATGGAATGCTCACCGAGCACTGGGACGGCGCCACGTTGCCCTCGCCCCTGCCGATTTACCTGCGCGTGCCGGCAGACAAGCTGCAGCCCGGTAGAAGCCCGGCGCCCGCCCATGCGGGTTGACCTGCACGGATCTGCGCCACTTCCGAGGCGACGACGGCGTCTTCTATGCGAATGGATAACGAAGGTTCGCCTATAATGGCTGTTGGCGACCACGCTTGGCCTCGCCGATACCATGACAACCACACGGAAAAAGTCCGCAGCTCATAACCACGCGCATTGCGTCTCACGCGCCTTGGCTACCGCGGAAACGGTCTGCGCAGAGAAACAAGCGCAGTTCACGCCGCTTCGTCGGCGCGTCCTGGAGATCGTCTGGAGACAGCACGAGCCAATCGGGGCATACGAGATTCTTGCCGAACTGGCCAAGGACCGCGAAAAGGCGGCTCCTCCCTCGGTCTATCGAGCGCTCGACTTCTTGCGGGACGTCGGCCTGGTCCATCGACTGGATTCGTTGAATGCGTTCCTGGGTTGCGACCACCCGCAGACCGACCATAGTGAGCAATTCCTCGTCTGCGGACGGTGCCACCGGGTCGCGGAGATCGCGGACTCCGTGTTGACTCGCTCGATCCTCGGTCGGATGCGCGCACTCGGCTTCCAGCCCGGGCAATCCCGGGTCGAAATCAAGGCGATCTGCTCACGCTGCGCCGCCGCTCACTGAGTCCGACGTCGGCGGCACGACATCCGAGCTGCCGCTCGATGGCATCCGGGTGCCATCGTCTCGATTCGTTGAGGCAGGTGGATGCGACAGACCGGCGCATCGGATGATGAAAGTCACGCAACCCCCGGTTCGAGAGTTGGCGGAGAGGGTGGGATTCGAACCCACGAACACCCGTGAAGATGTTACTGGAATTCCAGTCCAGCGCCTTCGACCGCTCGGCCACCTCTCCTCTAAACAACTATGTAAATACAATATCTTATAAATACGACTGAATCCTCATGACCACGATATGCGCGCCCGTGCGCCGTGGCCATGGGCCATCCCGGCGCCGCGGATTCTACTGCGCTGCGGGGGCCGGCGTGGTGCGGCGGATCGGCGGCGTGGGCACCTCGGGGACGTACTTCGGCGGCCAGTACAGGCACGGGGCGTTGCGCGCTCGCGGCGGCGTCGGCGTATCCAGCCTCGGAATGGTGACCCCGCCGGCCGTGTTGGGGCCGTTCAGACCGGGCGGCGCCTTCAGCGGCGCCAGGGACTGCGCATTGCCGGCGAAGTACGGGTTGCGGCAGCCGACGTCGCTGTGCCCGCGATGCAGCAGCGCGCATCCGGGCAGCAGCAGCGCGGCTGCCAGGCAGGCCAGCAGCGCACCGACCCTGGCGCGCTCGCCGCGAAGAGCATGCCTCACGCGAACTTCGCCTGCGTACGCGACGCCCTGTTGGCGGCCGTACCGGTCGCTGCCGGCATCGCCGGCAGAGGTGCCAACGGCGCTGGCTGCAGCCCCTGCAGCCCCTGCAGCTGGCGCTGCGCGGCCTCGAACGCCGCGCGCACGCGCGCGTGCAGCGGCTCGGACAATGGCGTCAGCGGCAGGCGGATGCCCGGGCCGATGAGTCCCTGCTGCGCCAGCAGCCACTTGACCGGAATCGGGCTGGTCTCGACGAACAGCGCCTGATGCAGCGCATTCAGACAGGCATCGAGCTGCCGCGTCGCCTGCGAGTCCGCGCCAAGGGCCAGGGCGCACAGCCGCGCCATCGCCTGCGGCACGACATTGGCGGTCACCGAGATCACTCCGCGAGCGCCATTGAGCATCGCCTCGGCGCAGGTGCCGTCATCGCCGGACAGCACGGCGAAGCGGCCGTTCTGCGCCTCGCGGGTCAGCGCCACGAGCTCGCGCACGCGCTGCACCGCGCTGCCCGAGACGGCTTCCTTGACCGCCACGATGCGCGGCAGCTGCGCCAGCCGCGCCACCGTCGCGGGCAGCAGATCCACCGCGGTGCGCGCCGGCACGTTGTAAAGCACCACCGGCACCTCGGAAGCCGAGGCCACCGCCTCGAAGTGCCGGTACAACCCCTCTTGCGTCGGGCGATTGTACGGGGGCGTCACGACCAGCAGCGCATCGACCCCGGCGGCCGACAGCACCCGCGCCCGCTGCACCGTCGCAGCGGTGCTGCTCTCTCCGGCCCCCGCGATCAGCGCGACGCGTCCGCGCAGCAGCGCTCGCGCGCTCGCGAGCAGCTGCAGCAGCTCCGGCTCGGCGAGTGTGGCCGCCTCACCGGTCGTGCCTGCCACGACGATGCCCGCGGTGCCTGCGGCCACGTGCAGCTCGAGCAGCCGCTCCCACGCAGACCAGTCGATGCCGCCATCGGCGTGCATCGGAGTCACGATCGCGACCAGGCTGCCCGAGAACATTGGCTGGTAGTGGATGGAAATGGCACGGAAGATGAGAAGCGTACGATGTTACGGGCCAGGCCTCCCCGGGTGCAAGCCGGTCGCCGTGCCCGACGCGCCGTGCCGCGGCGGTACCTGCCGCCTTGGCCTTGCCGCCGTCATGACCGCCGCCATGACCGGCGCGGTAGCCGGCGCGGTAGCCGGCGCCTTGACCGCGGCCGTGCCTCGCCGGCAAGGCCGGCCCTTCGCGGCGCCGCGGCCACTGCCGTTCGCAAGGCGCCCGACTCCCGGTACACTGCCTGGCACCACTGCGATGTCCGACCCGATGAAACAGCACCTCGCCGTCTCCGCCATCGGTAGCGACCGCACCGGCATGGTCCACGAGCTCACACGCATCATCAGCGAATGCGGCGGCAACGTCGCCGAGAGCCGCATGACGGCACTGGGCGCAGAGTTCGCCATGCTGCTGCTGGTGAGCGGAAACTGGCACGCGCTCGCGCGCATCGAGTCGGAGCTGACGCGCCTGGCCGAGGGCGGCGGCCTCAGTGTGCACCTCAAGCGCACCGAGCCGCGCACCGCGCGCACCGACATGCTGCCCTACTCCGTCGACATCGTGAGCCTCGACCAGGCGGGCATCGTCGCCGGACTGTCCGGCTTCTTCGCCTCCCGTGGCATCGACATCAGCGATGTGTCCACGCGCGCCTACCCCGCCGCCCATACCGGCGCCCCGATGTTCGCCACGCAGATGGTCGTGCAGGTGCCGGCCAAGCTGCACATCGCCCAGCTGCGCGAGGAATTCATGGACTTCTGCGATTCACTGAACCTGGACGCCATCCTCGAGCCCGTCAAATCATGAGCCGACCCCGAGCCCCACGCGCAGCCCCCGCCGCGCGCGGCGCGCGCGCACACCCCGGCAAGGCGAAGGCCGCCCCGACCCGTGCCGCCCCGACCCGTGCCGCCACGACCCGTGCCGCCACGACCCGCGCCGCACGCCCGCCACGCGCCGCCCCGACCCGTGCCACCCGCCCGACCCGCGCGGCCCCCGTGCCTCGCGCCGCCGCGCCCCGCCGCGCGGCGGTGGCCGGCGTCGCGCTCGGGTCCCCGGTGGCGGATTTCTCGCTACCCGCCACCGGCGGGGCGGACTGGCGCCTGTCCGGGGCCCTGGGCCGCAAGCTGGTGGTGTACTTCTACCCGCGCGACAACACGCCGGGCTGCACGCTCGAGGGCCGTGATTTCGCCGCGCTCGCGGCGCGCTTCGCCGCCGCCGGCACCGACATCGTGGGGATCTCGCGCGACAGCCTCGCCTCGCACGAGAAATTTCGCGACAAGATGGCCTTCCCGTTTCCGCTGCTGTCCGACGCCGACGAGACGATTTGCCGGCAGTTCGACGTCATCCGGCAAAAGCATCTGTATGGCCGCTCCTTCCCGGGCATCGAGCGCAGCACCTTCCTGCTCGACGCGCACGGGGTGCTGCGCCGCGAGTGGCGCAAGGTGCGGGTGAGCGGACACGCGCAAGCGGTGCTGGCAGCCGCCGAATCGTTGTGAAGGTCGCCCCCCGCCGGCTGTTCGTGCTCGACACCAACGTGTTGATGCACGATCCGACCGCGATATTCCGCTTCGAGGAGCACGACGTGTACCTGCCCATGGTCGTGCTCGAGGAGCTGGACGCCAACAAGAAGGGCCTGTCGGAAGCCTCGCGCAACGCGCGCCAGGTCAGCCGCTTTCTGGACGACATGATGCGCGACGTCGTCAAGGAGCAGATCGATTCGGGGCTGCCCATTCCATCCGGTTTCAGCGGCAATCACGGCAAGCGCCCGCCCAGCGGACGCCTGTTCTTCCAGACGCGCGCGCTGCCGGGCGGACTGCCCGAGGGCCTGCCCGGGGCCGGTGCCGACAATGCGATCCTCGGGCAAACCCTCGCCCTGCAGCGCCAGGAGCCCGGCACGCGGGTGACGCTGGTGTCCAAGGACATCAATCTGCGCATCAAGGCCGCGATCGTGGGCGTGCATGCCGAGGACTATTACAGCGATCGCACGATCGAAGACGCGGACGTGCTGTACACCGGGGTGCAGCTGCTGCCCGCGGACTTCTGGGAGCGCCATGGCCGCGACATGCGCTCCTGGAAGGAAGGGGATCGCACCTGGTATCAGCTCAGCGGGCCGACCGCGAGCGCCTGGTGGCCGAACCTGTTCGTCTATCAGGAGGAGCCCGGCGGCATCGAGGCGATCGTGCGCGGCGTGCAGGCGCAGTCCGCGCGGCTGGAGCTGACGCGGGATTTTCGCAGCGAGCGGCACGGCGTCTGGGGCATCACCGCGCGCAACCGCGAGCAGAGCTTTGCGCTGAATCTGCTGCTCGACCCGGACATCGACTGCGTGACGCTGCTCGGGCCGGCCGGCAGCGGCAAGACGCTGCTCGCGCTGGCCGCAGGGCTCACGCTCACGCTCGAGCGCAATCGCTTTCTCGAGATCATCATGACGCGCGTGACCGTGCCGCTCGGGGAGGACATCGGCTTCCTGCCCGGCACGGAGGAGGAGAAGATGGAGCCCTGGATGGGCGCGCTGATGGACAACCTGGAGGTTCTGACGCACAGCGACGAGGGCGGCAGCTGGGGTCGTGCGGCCACCAACGATCTGCTGCGCAACCGCATCAAGATCCGTTCCCTGAACTTCATGCGCGGGCGCACCTTCCTGAACCGCTTCATCATCCTGGACGAGGCTCAGAATCTCACGCCCAAGCAGATGAAGGCGCTGGTCACCCGCGCCGGCCCGGGCAGCAAGCTGGTGTGTCTGGGCAACATCGCGCAGATCGACACCCCATACCTGACCGAGACGACCTGCGGCCTCACTTATGTCGTTAATCGCTTTCGCGGCTGGGCACACGCCGGCCACGTGACCCTGGCACGCGGGGAGCGCTCGCGGCTGGCAGACTATGCCTCCGAAGCGTTGTAGTGTATGGGGATCGCGTGTCGGGACTGTCCGGGGACGACGACCGCGGCCCGGCCCAGGGCGGAACCCTCACGGACACGGTAAGTCGAAACCCCGGCTGACGCGTTGGAAGGACTCTATGCGCCGTACCTTCGCCGCCTGTATGGGCTGCCTGCTGATGTTGAGCAGCTCCTGGAGCTTCGCGCTCGGGGGCGTGCAGCCGGCGGCCCCATCGGCGGATACCCCATCGGCGGGCGCCCAGCCCGCCGGCAGCTCGGCCCCGTCCGCCGCCCCGCCTGCGGCCGCGGGCAGCGGCGCCAGCCTGCCCTACCCGCAGACCGATAACCCCTATCCGCTCTATCCCGGCAATCCCAGGGCGAACCCGCCCGCACCGCCGCCTCCGATCAACGAGAGCGACCTCACCACCGGGCCGCCCACGCTCGCGCCCGACAACCTGCCGCAGACGGAAACCTCCGACAACAACCTGTTCGGCAGCCTGCCGGATCTGGGCAGTCCGGAGAACGCGGCGCTCAGTATGGGCGACGAGGCTGAGATCGGGCAGATGGTGCTCAAGCAGATCCGTGACGCGCACCTGCTGCTCGACGACCCCGAGGTCGATGATTACCTGCAGACCCTCGGCATGCGTCTGGCCTCCGAGGCGCACGATCCGGGCCAGCAGTTCCACTACCACTGCATGAACGACAATGAGATCAACTCCTTCGCGACCTTCGGCGGCCAGATCTTCATCTTCAGCGGCCTGATCCTGATCAGCGACAACGAATCGGAGCTGGCCGCCGTGATGGCGCACGAGACCGGTCACGTCGTGCAGCGCCATATCGCGCGCGACCTGGTGGCCCAGAGCCACCTGTCGATGGAGTCGATGGCCGCCATGCTGGCCGCCGTGCTGATCGGCGTCGCCGCCCGCGGCGACAACAACGGCGAGGCCGCAGAAGGGGCCATCGCGATGGCCAACGCCGTCGAATTCCAGAAGAGCATCAACTTCACGCGCAGCGAGGAGATCGAGGCGGATTACGTTGGCATTCACCTGCTTGCGGCCGCCGGTTTCGATCCGGACTACATGGCCGAGATGTTCGAGCGGCTGGGGCAGACCGAGGGGCTGCAGGGCAGCGAGATCCCGGCCATCCTGCAGGACCACCCGGTCACTCCCGAGCGCATCGCGGCCGCGCGCGAGCGCGCCGCGCAGTTCCCGCGGCTGGCGCACTACGTCGAGTCGCAGAGCTATCCGTTCATCAAGGAGCGCGTGCGCGTGCTGTCGGCCACGCCCGATGACAACATCGGGCAGTACTACGCCCGGCTGCGCGCGGCGCGCCCATTGACCGCGGCGGAGCGCTATGGCCAGGCCCTGGTGCAGATGCGCACCGGCCAGGCCGCCGCGGCGGTGCCGACGCTGCGCGAGCTGCGCGCCGAGTACCCCGAGCTGGTGCTGCTCTACTCCGCGCTCGCACAGGCGCTCGCGGCGGCCGGTCAGACGCGCGACTCGCTCGCCGAGTTCGCCCGGGCCGCGCAGCTGTTTCCCGAGAACGTGCCGCTGACGGTCGACTACGCCGAGACGCTCATGAAGATCGGCAGACCCGAACAGGCCCATCGGATGCTGCTGGACCTGTTCAATCTGGTGGAGCCCACCCCGCCGCAGATTCAGCTCACGGCGCTCGCGGCCAATGCCGCCGGCGACACCGCCGATGCCTACTACTACATGGGTCAATACAGCCTCGCCAACGGCGATCTGGGGCTCGCCAACCAGGAGCTCGAGCTCGCGCTGCGCGTGCCGCATCTGTCGGAGGTGCAGCGCGAGCGCTTCCGCGCGATGCTGCAACAGGTGCGCGACTGGATGCGCGAACAGCAACAGGCACGGCACCGGGGCTGATCCACGCCCGGCACCTGAACGCAACGTGTCGGCAGGACACCTGCCGGGGCCGCCCAGCCCCAGCCGCGGGGCGCCGCGGCAGACTAACCCGAGCGGACGGCTGCTAAACTGGCCGCTCATGCCCAGATTCCCGTCGACCACCGCGCTCGTCGTGACGCTGCTCGGGCTGAGCGGCTGCGCCACGCTGCCGGCGGGCAAGCCCGCCCCGGGGGATCCGTGGGAGCGCATGAACCGCTCGATCTGGAGCTTCGACAACGCCTTCGATCACGCGCTGCTGCGACCGGTGGCGAGCGGCTACGTGCGCTATACCCCTGCGCCCGTACGCCACGGGGTGCATAACTTCATCACCAACCTGACGTACTCGGACACGGTGGTCAACGACCTGCTGCAGGGGAAGTTCAACGACTGCGCCAGCGACGTCGCACGGCTGGTGGTCAACAGCGTGCTGGGCGTCGGCGGGCTGCTCGATCCGGCCTCCCACATGAATCTGGGCCTGCACGATACGGACTTCGGCCAGACGCTGGGCATCTGGGGGCTGCACCGCGGACCGTTCCTGATGCTGCCCTTTCTGGGCCCCTCGGATGTGCGCGACACCTTCGGACTGGCGGGCGACACCTACCTCGAGCCCTATCCCTACATTCCCAATCAGTACGCCAGCTGGGGGGTGTACCTGGTCGGCAAGGTCGATGAGCGCTCCGGGCTGCTCGCGGAGGATCAGTTGATCGACAGCGCCTACGACTCGTATGCCTTCGTGCGCAACACCTATCTGCAGCAGCGCGAATTCAAGGTGCACGGCAGCCAGCCGGAAACCCCCGAGCAGCTGTTCCCCGGGGCGGATCTGGGCCCGAGCACCCCTGCGCCTGCCCCTGCGCCCGCGCCTGCGCCGCAGGGCGCAGCGGCTCCGCCGAGCGCTGCGCCATCGCCGAGCGCTGCGCCATCGCCGAGCGCGGCGCCATCGCCGAGCGCGGCGCCATCGCCGAGCGCGGCGCCCCCGCCAGGCGCGGCACCCCCGCAGGGCGCGGCGCCCGCGCCGGGCGCGGCGCCGGGCGCAACGCCCCCGCGGTGAGCAGTGGTGTCGGCCCCCGCGCCCGAGCTGCCGCCCGCGCCGCTGCTGTCCATACAGGGGCTCTGCAAGAGCTACGGCGCGCGCAACGGCGCGGTGCTCGATGGGCTGGAGCTGCAGCTCGCGGCGGGCGAGTACGTGGCGATCATGGGCGAATCGGGCGCGGGCAAGTCGACGCTGCTGAACCTGATCGCCGGGCTCGACCAGCCCGACCGGGGCAGCGTGCTGCTCGACGGGGTCGATATCGCGCATCTGGACGACGATGAGCGCACGCGCCTGCGACGCGCGCATCTGGGCTTCGTGTTCCAGGCATTTCACGTGCTGCCGTACCTGACGGTGCTGCAGAACGTCACCCTGCCGCTGGACCTGCTGCACGTGCCGCTCGCGCAGCGCGCGCCGCGCGCGCGGTACTGCCTCGAGCGCTGCGGCATCCTAGCCCTGGCCGAGCGCTACCCGCGCGAGCTGTCCGGCGGGGAACTGCAGCGCGTTGCGATCGCGCGCGCCCTGGTGCACGAGCCACGCCTGGTACTGGCCGACGAGCCGACCGGCAACCTGGATGCGCGCGCGGCCGCACAGATCCTGCAGTTGCTGCGCGAGCAGCTGCACGCCACCGGCGCCGGGGCGATTCTGATCACGCACTCCCCCGCGGCCGCGAGCAGCGCGGACCGCATTCTGCGCCTGGCCGGCGGACGGCTGACGGCGCGGCCGCAGGTGTCGGCCGCACCGCACCCGTGAGGCGCCCGATGCCCCCGCGATGCCCCCGCGACGCTACCGTGATGCCTGCGTGATGCGCAGCACTCGCGGCACGGCGCCCAGCGCCGCCGGCTGGGTCAGCTGGCGCCTGCTGGCGCGCATGCAGCTCTCCGAGCAGCCGCTGCGCACGCTCGCCACGGTGCTCGCCATCGCGCTGGGCGTGGCGCTGGGCGCGGCGGTGTACCTGATCAATGCGGACGCGCTGGCGGAGTTCGACAGCGCCACGCGACGCGTGGTCGGGGATGCCGATCTGATCGTCCGCGGGCCGCCGGCAGGCTTCGATGAGCAGCTGTTCGTCAGGCTGGCACGGGATCCGGCGGTCGCCGAGGCGAGCCCGATGCTCGAGCTGCAGCTGGCGCTGCCCTCGCCGGGCACCCCGCCCGCGGGCGACGCCGCGTCGCGCACGGGCGACGCCGCGTCGCGCACCGCCCCGCGTGCCGCGCCGCGCGGCGATGAGACGCTGCAGGTGCTGGGCCTGGATCCCTTTCGCGCCGCCGCGCTGCAGCCGGCACTGGTCGGCGCGCTCGGCCCGGATATCACACGCCTGTTCGCCCACGACGCCATCGTGCTCAGCGATGCGGCCGCCGCCGAGCTGCGGCTGCAGCCGGGAGACACGCTGCGCGTGATCGTCGGCAGCGCGACACGCTCGCTGCGCGTCGTGGACGTGCTGCCCGCCGGCGCCTATCCGGACGCCCTGGGCGTGATGGACATCGCCGCGGCCCAATGGATGCTCGGACATCTGGGGCGGCTCGATCGCATCGACCTGCGGCTGCGGGCAGGCGCCGATGCCACGGCCTTTCGCCGCCGGCTCGGCGCCCTGCTGCCACCCGGAGTGGTTGCCACCACGCCGCCCATCGAGAACGGCCGCGCCGCCACGGCGACGCGCGCCTACCGCGTGAATCTCAACATGCTCGCGCTGGTCGCGCTGCTCACCGGGGCATTCCTGGTGTTCGCCACGCAGTCGCTGTCGGTGCTGCGCCGGCGCGCGGCGCTCGGTCTGCTGCGCGCCCTCGGGGTCACCCGCGGGGAGCTGCGCCGCGCGCTGCTGGGCGAGGGGGCGGCGATCGGGGCCGCCGGCTCATTGCTCGGACTCGCCCTGGGCGCGGCGACCGCGACGCTGGTGCTGCGCTCTCTGGGCGCGGATCTGGGTAACCGGCAGCTGACGGCGCTGCACGCGAGCTTCGGCGTGCATCCCTGGGCGATGCTCGGCTTTGCGATGCTGGGCACGCTGGCGGCCGCGATCGGCGCGTGGCTGCCGGCCTGCGAGGCGGCGCGCCGTGCGCCGGCGGCCGCTCTGAAGGCCGGAGACGTCGAGCCGCGGCTCGCGCGGCTGCCGACGAGGTCCCCGGGGCTCGCGCTGCTCGCCGCGGGGGCGCTGCTCGCCTGGCTGCCACCGCTCGCCGGGCTGCCGCTCGCCGGCTACCTGTCGGTCGGATGCCTGCTGATCGGCGCGGTGCTGCTCGTGCCCTGGTTGACGCACTCGGTCATGCAGGCGCTGCCGCACACCGGCCACGTGGTGCTCGACGCTTCGGTCGCGCAGCTGCGCGGCAGCGCCGGCTCGGCCACGGTCAGCCTGGCGACCGTGATCGTCAGCTTCAGCCTGATGGTGGCCATGGCCATCATGGTGCACTCGTTCCGCGACTCCTTCGAGCTGTGGCTGGTGAGGCTGCTGCCGGCGGACCTGTCGCTGCGCGCCGCGCCAGGCAGCGATTCGGTGCGCCTGAGCGAGCAGGAGCAGCGGCGCATCGCGCGGCTGCCCCAGGTCGCGCGCGCCGAATTCGAGCATCAGCAGCCGCTGTACCTGCGCGCCGATGATCCGGCGGTGACGCTGATCGCGCAGGATATCTCCGCCGATCGCGCCGCCGGCGTGCTGCCGCTGGTACAAAGCGCCGCGCGGCCGCTACCGACGGGCGCGCGCGCCGCATGGATCTCCGAAGCGCTGCGCGACCGGGGCATCGGGCAGCCGGGCGGCTGGATCGAATTGCCGCTGGCGGGCCGCGAGCGAAGATTTTTCATTGCCGGAGTGTGGCGCGACTACGTGCATCCGGACGGCGCGGTCGTGATCTCACGCGCCGACTACGTGGCCTGCACCGCCGACCACAGTGCGACGCAGGCACAGATCTGGCAGCGTCCGGGGGCCGACACTGCCGGCACCGAGGCCGCCATCCGTGCGCAGCTGGCGAGCCCCGGAGCCGTGCAGCTGCTGTCCGACTCGCAGCTGCGCGAGCGCTCGCTGCGCGCCTTCGATCGCGCGTTCGTGATCACCTACGCGCTCGAGGCGGTGGCGGTGCTGATCGGTCTGGCCGGCATCAGCGTGGCCGCCAGCGCGGGGGCGCTCGCGCGGCGCGGTCAGTTCGGCATGCTGCGGCACCTCGGGCTGCTGCGCCGGCAGGTGCTCGGGATGCTCGCCTGCGAGGGCGTGCTGCAGAGCGCGCTGGCCGTGGCGTGCGGTCTGGCCCTCGGGGTGGTGCTCAGCCTGGTGCTGGTGTACGTGATCAACCGCGAGTCGTTCCACTGGAGCATCGACCTGTCGGTGCCGTGGAGCACGCTGGCGGCGCTGAGCCTGATACTGATCGGCGCGGCCGCATGCACCGCTCTGTGGAGCGGACGCGCCGCCATGGGAGCCGACGTGGTGCGCGCCGTGCGGGAGGATTGGTGAGCGCGGTCCGTGCCGCGGCGGCGCTGGCGCTGGCGCTCGCGCTCGCGCTGCTGCCGGGCGTCGCGCCCACGACGGCGGCCACGAGCGCGGCGGACACGAGCGCGGCGAACACGAGCGCCTCGAGCGGCGTGCCCGCCTCCGGCCCGGCCCCCGCGGGCGCCTACCCGGGTGGGGACTCCGCGCAGGTGGTGCCGGGCCGTACGCTGCAATTCCCGCGCGACTACGGCAGCCACCCGCAGTTCGGCATCGAATGGTGGTATGTCACCGGCTGGCTGCGCGATGCGTACCAACACTCGCTGGGCTTTCAGATCACCTTCTTTCGCGTGAAGCCGACGCTGGACGCCGACAATCCGAGCGCCTTCACTCCCCGGCAGCTGCTGATCGCTCATTGCGCATTGAGCGATCCGGCGCATGGACGGCTGTGGCAGGACCAGCGCATCCGGCGCGCGGGGCTGGGCCTGGCCGAGGCGGCGAGCGGCGATACGCGCGTGTGGATCGATGACTGGCGGCTCGAGCGGCACGCCGCCGCCGGCGGGGGGAGCGTCTATCGCGCGCAGCTGCAGGCCGATGACTTCGCCCTGGACCTGACGCTCTCGGGCGCTGCGCCACCGATGCTCAATGGCGTGGCGGGCTTCAGCCAGAAGGGACCCGCGCCGAGCTCGGCGAGCGAGTACTACAGCGAGCCGCACCTCGCGGTCAGCGGCAGCGTGGTGCGCTCGGGCCGGCGCGCGACGGTGCAGGGCGAGGCCTGGCTGGATCACGAATGGGCCAGCGAGTACCTGGATCCGCGGGCGCGGGGTTGGGACTGGGTGGGACTGAATCTGGACGATGGCGGTGCGCTGATGGCGTTCGTGATCCGCGACCGCCGGGGCAGACCCTACTGGGCGGGCGGCACGCTGCGCGACGCGGCCGGCCATACGCGCACGTTCGGCCCGGGCGACATCGCCTTCACGCCCCTGTCGTACTGGCGCTCACCGCGCAGCGGTGTGCGCTACCCGGTGAGCGAGCGCGTGCGCGTGGGGCCGCGCCAGTACGTGCTCGCGCCGCTCATGAACGATCAGGAGTTCGACGCGCGCCTGACCAGCGGTGCGTTCTACTGGGAAGGGGCCGTGACGGCCCGCGCCGTCGGGCCCGTCGGGCACGCCGGGCGCGCGGGGCTCGCCGGGCCCGCGGCGGCGGGCGCCGGCCGCGGCTACCTGGAGCTGACCGGCTATGATCGTCCGCTGTCGCTGCGGTAACCGCGCCAGGCGCGCAGCGCCGCGAGCGCGCCGCGTCGACCGCGCAGGCGCGCACGCATCAGCGCCGGGGCGACCGATTGCCACCATTCGAGGATGCGCACCTCGAGGCTGGCGCGGTCCAGCCCCGCGCTGACCAGGCAATCCTCGCGCGAGCCGTGCTCGACGAAGCGGTCCGGGATGCCGCAGTTGAGCACCGGCAGACGCACCTCCGCCGCCAGCAGCGCCTCGTTGATGGCGCTGCCGGCCCCGCCGGCCACCGCGTTTTCCTCCACCGTGACGATCGCATCGTGCTCGGCGGCGATCTCCAGCAGGGTGTCGCGATCCAGCGGCTTGACGAAGCGCATGTTCACGAGGGTCAGATCATGCGTCTCGGCCAGTGCCTCGCACGCGCAGACCATGGGGCCGAAGGCGAGGATCGCCAGACCCTGCCCCACGCGGCGCACCTGCGCCTTGCCGATCGGATAGGGGAACATCGGGCTCTGCGCCTTCACGCCCGGCCCCGCGCCACGCGGATAGCGCACGGCCGCCGGCTGCCCGCAGACCAATGCCGTGTACAGCATCTGCCGACATTCGTTCTCATCCGCCGGCGCCATGATCACCAGGTTCGGAATGCAGCGCTGATACGAGAGGTCGAAGCTGCCCTGGTGGGTCGCACCGTCCCCACCCACCAGCCCCGCGCGGTCCACGGCGAACACCACCGGCAGCTTCTGCAGCGCCACGTCGTGGATCAGCTGGTCGTAGGCACGCTGCAGGAAGGTCGAATAGATCGCCACCACCGGCTTCAGTCCGTCGCAGGCCATGCCGGCGGCCACCGTCACGGCGTGCTGCTCGGCGATGCCGACGTCGAAGTAGCGCGCCGGGAAGCGCCTGGAGAACTCCACCAGGCCGGAGCCCTCGCGCATCGCGGGGGTGATGGCCACCACGCGCTCATCGAGCGCGGCGATGTCGTTGAGCCACTGTCCGAAGACCTGCGAGTAGCTCGGTCCGCTGCTCTTTTCCTTGAGGACGACACCGGTGCGCGGATCGAATGGGCCGGGGCCGTGCCAGGTGATCGGATCGGCCTCGGCGGGTGCGTATCCCTTGCCCTTGGTGGTCACCACGTGCAGCAGGTGCGGGCCCTGGCGCTCACGCAGATTGCGCAGTGTCGCCACCAGAGCTCCCAGATCGTGGCCGTCGATCGGACCGACGTAGTGCAGGCCCATGTCGTCGAAGATGGTCTCCGGTCGCATGATCCCGCGCACGAAGGCCTGGGAGCTGCGCGCCAGCGCCAGCGCCGGCGGCACGCGTCGCAGCAGCCGCTTGCCGCTGGCGCGCAAATCCGCGTAACGCTTGCTCGACAGCAGCCGCGCGAGGTAGTTGGAGAAGGCGCCGATCGCTTCCGAGATCGACATGTCGTTGTCGTTGAGCACCACCAGCATGTCCAGGTCGAGCGAGCCGATGTGGTTGAGCGCCTCGAAGGCCATCCCCGCGCTCATCGCCCCATCGCCGATCACCGCGGCCACGCGCCGCGATTGACCGGTGCGCGCGGCGGCGATCGCCATGCCGAGCGCGGCGCTCAACGAGGTGCTCGAGTGTCCGGCGCCGAAGGCGTCGTAGGGACTCTCGTGGCGGGCGAGGAACGGGGCGAGGCCGCCCTTGTGCTTGATCGTCGAGAGCCGCTCGCGCCGCCCGGTCAGCACCTTGTGCGGATAGGCCTGGTGCCCGACGTCCCACACCAGCCGATCGTGCGGGGTCTGGTAGACGTAATGCAGCGCCACGGTCAGCTCGACCGCACCCAGCCCCGCGGCGAAGTGACCGCCCTTCTGGCTGACCGCCTCGATCAGATAGGCGCGCAGCTCCTGCGTCACCTGCGGCAGCTCGGCCTGCGGCAGCCGCCGCAGGTCCGCGGGCGACTCGATCGCGCTCAACAGCGGGTAGGCGTCCACGGTCGGCATGATGCGCTCCGTGTCCATTGCGGCCTCAGTTGCGACGCGCCAGCAGCCAGCCCGACACCGCGCGCAGCGGCTCGGCGGCCGCGCCGAAGCTCTCGAGCGCCTCGTGCGCCTGCTCGTGCAGCCGCTGCATGCGCTCGCGCGCCGCTCCGACGCCCGACAGCACCGCGTAGGTGGGACGCGCCTGGCGCACATCGGCGCCGACCGCCTTGCCGAGCGTGGCGACGTCACCGGTCGCGTCGAGCACGTCGTCCTTGATCTGAAATGCCAGCCCGACGGCGCGCGCGTAGCGCTCCAGTGCCGCGTGCGCTTCGCGGGACAGGCGCGCCACGCAGGCCGCCGCCATCATGACGCTCGCGCGGATCAGCGCTCCGGTCTTGCGCTCGTGCATCGCCTCGACCTCTGAGACCGACAGGCTGCGCCCCTTGGCCGCAAGATCGATCGCCTGTCCGCCGGCCATGCCCAGGCTGCCGCTCGCCTGCGCGAGCAGCTCCACGAGCCGCAGGCGAATGCCCGCGTCGGCCGGCAGCGCCGCATCGCGCGACAGCAGCTCGAAGGCGAGCGGCTGCAGCGCATCGCCCACCAGCACGGCCGTGGCCTCGTCGTAGGCGCGATGGCAGGTCGGCTTGCCGCGCCGCAGGTCATCGTTGTCCATCGCCGGCAGGTCATCGTGCACCAGCGAGTAGGCGTGGATCAGCTCCACCGCGCAGGCCGCCGCCTCCACCTGCTCCTCGGTCAGCCCGAGCGTACGGGCGGTGGCGAACAGCAGCACCGGCCGCACGCGCTTGCCCCCACCCAGCACCGCATAGCGCATGGCCGCGTGCAGCCGCTCGGGCACACGCTCGGGGCCCGGCAGCCGCGCCGCCAGCGCCTGCTCGATGCGCTGCTGCCAGGAGTGCAGCTGTGCCGGGAAGCCCTCGCCGGAGACGTCCATGACGGCCTCCGCGCCCACGCCGCTAGGTCTCCGTGCCGGCCGTGGCGTCGCCGCGCACCGCTCGCCTGACCGCGTGCACCGGAACGGTCGCCTCGGCCGCGGGTCGCGCGTGCTCGTGATGGCGCCGCTCGTCGTAGACGAACGCCACCTCGGGAGCCATGGGTCCCTCGACGCGCGGGCCACGCAGGCGTACCGCCAAGGCCTTGAGCGGGTGACGCAGCGTGTCCTCGATGGCCGTGCCCTCGAAGCCGCAGTGCGCCATGCAGTTGTCGCAGCGCGGATCCACCCCGACGCCGTAGCGCGTCCAGTCGGTGTCGTCCATCAGCTCGCGATAACTCGACACGTACCCATCGTCGGCGCGCAGGTAGCACGGCCGCTGCCAGCCGAAGATGTTGTAGGTGGGATTGCTCCACGGGGTGCAGTGATAGGTCTGGTTGCCGGCGAGGAAGTCGAGGAACAGCCCGGACTGGTTGAACACCCAGCGCCGCCGGCTGTGCGCACCGCGCGCGAAGATGTCGCGAAACAGCTGCTTGCTCTCGGTGCGTCCCATGAACACGTCGTGACGCGGCGCGTGCTCGTAGTGGTAGCCCGGGGAGATGGTGATCGCCTCGACGCCCAGGGAGGTGGCGAAGTCGAAGAATTCGGCGACCTCGTCCGGATCCTCCTTGGAGAACAGCGTGCAATTGATGGTGACGCGAAAGCCACGCTCGCGCAGCAGCCTGATCGCCGCCACGGCCTTGTCGAATACGCCCTCCTCGCACACCGAGGCGTCGTGGCGCTCGCGATTGCCGTCCAGGTGGATGGAGAAGGTCAGGTACGGGGAGGGCTGGTACTCGTCGATGTGCCGCTTGAGCAGGATCGCGTTGCTGCACAGGTAGATGAATTTCTTGCGCTCGATGATGCCGCGAACGATCTGCGGCATCTCCTTGTGGATCAGCGGCTCGCCGCCGGGAATCGACACGATCGGCGCGCCGCACTCATCCACGGCGCGCAGCGCGTCCTGCACGCTCATGCGCCGCTGCAGGATCTCCTTCGGATAATCGATCTTGCCGCAGCCCGCGCACGCGAGGTTGCACTGGAACAGCGGCTCGAGCATCAGCACCAGCGGATATCGGGCGTCGCCGCGCAGCTTGCGCGCCAGGATGTACTGGCCCACCCGATATTTCTGGATCAGCGGAATCCCCATGCTCGCGTGCCTCCCGGTAGCAGGATGTCGTTCAGGTGATCGCGCTGGATCTGCTGCCACTCGAGCTTGAACCAGGGCGTGTAGTGCTCCGCCGGGTCCGCCAGCTGTGCCTGCAGCTCCGCCAGCCCCATCCAGCGCCAGTCGCTGACCTCCGCGTGGTTGGCGCGTACCGGGGTGCTGCTGCGGCCGTAGAACACCGAGCACAGTTCATACTCGGCGCTGCCGGAATCGTATTGCGCCTGATACTTGAACTTGAACAGGAATGTCAGCGCACAGTGCAGTCCGAGCTCCTCCATCAGGCGGCGGTGGATCGCCGTGCTCATGCTCTCCCCGCAGCGCGGGTGGCTGCAGCAGCTGTTGGACCAGTAGCTGGGCCACAGACTCTTGCCGGCACTGCGCTGCTGCACCAGCAGCTCGTCGCGCGCATTGAAAATGAACAGCGAGAACGCCCGGTGCAGCACCCCGCCGCCGGCGTGACAGTCGGCCTTGGCCATGTGGCCGATCTCGCGATCCGCATCGTCAACCAGGATGAGCTGCTCGGCGCCTGGCGCGCCTTCGAGGTCAGCCGGCGCTCCGCCCGCGGCCTCGGGCTCGACGCCGCCGTCCTGGCGGTCGACCAACTGGTGCTTTTTTCTTACAGTATTTCGCAATTCCGTCAAGCAGTTTCTCCGTTCGTATTAGTGGCCGACGTCAGCGATCCGGTACGCGCCCAGGCGCACCGAGCCTGCTTACCAGAACGGTGCAGACGCACAGATAATACACAGTCATGGGGAGTTGGCCAGTTTTATCTGTCGCGATGCACGAAATAGCGGCCATTGTAGGGAGTTTACTGACCGCGTCGGCAGCGCTGTACGCCCTGTGCGCCGCGGTGGTGATGCGCCGGGCGCGCCGCGCGCTCGCGCCGGATCAGGCCCTGCAGCCCCCCTCCCCGCCGGTGACGATACTGAAGGCGCTGTGCGGCGCCGAGCCGGGCCTGCGCGCGCAGCTGCGCTCCTTCTGTGGCCAAAACTACCCAGTCTTCCAGGTGGTCTTCGGCGTGCGCGACGCCGCCGATCCGGCACTGCAGGTGGTGCAGGAGCTGCGGGCGGAATTTCCCGGGCTGGATTGCACCGTGGTCGTCGATCCCACCCTGCACGGCTGCAACAACAAGGTCAGCAACCTGCTCAACATGCTGCCGCGCGCCTGCCATCCGCTGCTGGTGATGGCCGACAGCGACGTCATCGCCCCGCCGGACTATCTGCGGCGCATCGTCGCGCCGCTGGCCGACCCCGGTGTGGGCCTGGTGACCTGTGCCTACTTCGGCCGGCCCGTGACGGCGCCCGCGAGCGCCCACGGCGCGGCACTGCCGGCACTGCCGGCGCCGCCGGCAGCGCCGCCGCGCCTCACCTCGCGGCTCGGGGCCATGTTCATCAACGAGTGGTTCATGCCCGCGGTGCTGCTGGCGGCGCGCTTCGGCTCGCGCTCGTTCGTTTCCGGCGCAACGATTGCGATGCGCGCCGAGGTGCTCGCGGCGATCGGCGGACTGACACCCCTGGCCGATCAGCTGGCCGATGACTACAGGCTCGGCGAGCGGGTGCGGCGGCACGGATGGCGCATCGTGCTGTCGGACGTCGCCGTCGAGACCACGGTCAGCGAGCCGGGGCTGCGGGCGCTGTGCCGCCACGAGCTGCGCTGGCTGCGCACGATCCAGTCGGCCCAGCCCCTCGGCTACGCCTGCTGCTTCCCGAGTCTGGCCCTGCCCACGGCCCTGGTCGGCGCGGCGCTGGCGGGATTTCACGCTGTGGCGTTGGCGCTGCTGGGCATCACTGCCGCCGCCCGTCTCGTGCTACATTATTTTGCAGGTGCAGACGACCTCCGGCAGCGCCGCACAGATGTGGCGCTGGTACCACTGCGCGATGCGCTGCTGGCGGTACTCTGGGTCTGGAGCTTCCGCAGGCGCGAAGTCGTGTGGCGCGAGCAGCGCTTCGGAATCGGTGCGGATGGCTCGCTGCGCCGGGTCGGTTGATCTGAGCAGCGTGTGCCAAGACAGCGCTCTGGTGCCGTGACCATACTCGAGATGCCATGACAGAACTCAAGGATCAGCGATGAAGACCCTCTTTCTGCACCCCCCTTCATTCGACGGCTTCGACGGCGGCGCCGGCTCGCGCTACCAGGCCAAGCGGGAGATCCGCTCGTTCTGGTACCCCACATGGATCGCGCAGCCCGCGGCGCTGGTGCCCGACAGCCGCCTGCTGGATGCTCCGGCCGACGGCCTGTCGCTGCAGGAGGTGCTGCCGCTCGCCAGCCAGTACGAGCTGATCGTCATGCACACCAGCTCGCCGTCGTTTCCGACCGATGCGCATACCGCGGAGCTGCTGAAGGAGCGCAACCCCGCGCTCAGGATCGGCATGGTCGGGGCCAAGGTGGCGGTGGATCCGGTCGCCGCGCTCGCGGCCAGTCCCGCCATCGACTTCGTGGCGCGCGAGGAATTCGACTACACCTGCAAGGAAGTGGCCGAGGGCCGGCCGTTCGCCGAGATCGCCGGCCTGTCGTTCCAGGACGAGTCGCGGCGCGTGCAGCACAACCCGCCGCGGCCGATGCTCGCCGACATGGACGAGCTGCCATGGGTCGCGCCCGTCTACCAGCGCGACCTGACGATCGAGAACTACTTCATCGGCTACCTCAAGCACCCGTACGTGTCGTTCTACACCGGGCGCGGCTGCCGCTCCAAATGCACCGTCTGTCTGTGGCCGCAGACGGTCGGCGGCCACCGCTACCGCGTGCGCAGCGTGCAGAGCGTGCTCGATGAGGTGCAGTGGATCCGCGACCACCTGCCCCAGGTGAAGGAGATCTTCTTCGACGACGATACGTTCACCGACTTTCGCCCGCGCGCGGAGGAGATCGCCCGCGGACTCGGGCGCCTCGGGGTCACCTGGTCGTGCAACGCCAAGGCCAATGTGCCCTACGAGACCCTGAAGGTCATGAAGGACAACGGCCTGCGGCTGCTGCTGGTGGGCTACGAGTCGGGCAACGATCAGATCCTGCACAACATCCGCAAGGGCATGCGCGCCGATATCGCGCGCCGCTTCACGCGCGACTGCCGCAAGCTCGGCGTCATGGTGCACGGCACCTTCATCCTCGGTCTGCCGGGGGAGACCCAGGAGACCATACTCGAGACCATGCGCTTCGCCATGGAGATCAACCCGAACACCATCCAGGTGTCGCTCGCCGCCCCGTACCCCGGTACCGAGCTGTACCGCCAGGCGGTGGCGAACGGCTGGCTCACGGAGAATGCGGCCGCCAACCTGGTGAATGATCGCGGGGTGCAGCTCTCGCCCATCAGCTACCCGCATCTGTCGGCCGAGCAGATGTTTCATGGGGTCGAGACCTTCTATCGGCGCTTCTACTTCCGGCCGCGCAAGATCGGCGAGCTGCTGGCCGAGATGATGAGCAGCTGGGACATGACCAAGCGAAGGCTTCGAGAGGGCGTGGAGTTCTTCCGCTTCCTGCGCGCGCATGAGGCCTGAACGCTTCCTGATCGTGACGGCCGACGATTTCGGCCTGCACGAGGCGGTGAACGAGGCCGTCGAGCTGGCGAGCCGTGCCGGCACGCTGAGCGCGGCGAGCCTGATGGTGGGCGCCCCCGCCACGGCCGACGCCGTGCGGCGCGCGCGCGAGCTGCCGAGCTTGCGCGTGGGGCTGCACCTGGTGCTCACGGACGGTGCCCCGGTGCTTCCCGAGCGCGAGATCAGCGCGCTGGTGGACGGACAGGGACGCTTCCGCAGCCGTCTGGTCACGGACGCGGCCCGCTACTTCCTGTCCCCGGCGGCGCGCCGGCAGCTGGAAGCGGAGATCCGCGCGCAGTTCAAGGTGTTCGTCGCCACCGGTCTGCCGCTCGATCACGTGAACGCGCACAAGCACTTTCACATTCACCCGACGGTACTCGGGTTGCTGCTGCGCGTGGGGCGCGAGTTCGGCGTGCGCGCGGTGCGCGTGCCGTACGAGCCGGCGGCGCTGCTGCAGCCGCCCTCGCTGATGGCGCGCCTGGCCGGCTGGAGCATGACGCCGTGGTTGCGGCTGATGAAGCGCCGCCTGCAGCGCGCCGGGGTGCTGTGCAACGACCAGCTGCTCGGCATTCATCACAGCGGCGCGATGAACGAGACCACGCTGCTCGAGGCGCTCAAGCGCCTGCCGTTCGGCGTGACCGAGATCTATCTGCATCCCGCCACGGTCTCCGGCGCGGTCATCGCCCGTTCGATGAGCGGCTATCGGCATGCCGATGAGCTCGCTGCGCTGCGCAGCCCGCGCATCCGCTCGGCCGTGACGCAGATGCGCGCGGCCTGCGGCGGCTACGGTGATCTGGTGCGACTGCGCAGTCAGCGCTACGCCGCCTGAAGCGCGAGCTGCTGGGCCTGTGCCTGCAGGAGAACGAGCGCCCGTGATCCGCGCCGCATGAAATACGTCGCCTACGGCGGTGACGGCGACGCGGCGTCGCTGCACATCCAGGAGACCGAGGCTCCGCGGCCCGGGGCGGGCGAGATCCTGATTCGCGTGCAGGCGGCCGGCGTCAATCGGCCCGATGTGCTGCAGCGTCAGGGCAAGTATGCGCCGCCGCCGGACGCCTCACCGATCCTCGGGCTGGAGGTCGCGGGCACGGTGGCGGCCGTTGGCGCGGACGTCGATGAGTGGCAGGTCGGGGACCGGGTCTGCGCGCTGGTGCCCGGCGGCGGCTACGCCGAGTACTGCGTCACCCCCGCGCGCCACGCTCTGCCCATCCCCGCCGGGCTGTCGCTCGAGGCGGCGGCGGGCCTGCCCGAGGTATGGTTCACGGTGTGGGCCAATCTGGTGGATCTCGCCCAGCTGCGCGCCGGGGAGTGGCTGCTGGTGCACGGGGGCGCCAGCGGCATCGGCCTGGCGGCCCTGCAGCTGGCCACCCACCTGAATGCCCGGCCGATCGTCACCGTCGGCAGCGAGGACAAGGCGCGCTTCTGCCGCGACTTCGGCGCATGCGCCGCCATCGAATACCATCGTGATGACTTCGTCGAGCGCTCGCTGGCATTGACCGGTGGTGAGGGCGTCGATGTGGTGCTCGACATGGTGGGGGCCGCCTACCTGGAGCGCAACCTGCGGGTCCTGCGGCAGGACGGTCGCCTGGTGCTGATCGGTTTCATGCAGGGCAGCCGCGGGCAGATCGATCTGCGGCCCGTGCTCGCCAAGCGGCTGCGCCTCACGGGCTCGGCCATGCGCCCGCGCAGCATCGCCGAGAAGGCCGCGATCCGCGCGGCGCTGCTGCAGCACATCTGGCCGGCGATCGCCGCCGGCCGCATCCGCAGCCACGTGCATGCGGTCTTTCCGCTGGCGCAGGCGAGCGAGGCGCACCGGCTCATGGAGAGCGGGCGGCACGTGGGCAAGATCGTTCTGCGGGTGGCCGGGTAGTGCGCCGCCGCTCATCCGATGCTGCTGTCACGCGTCCTGGTCGACCTGGTGCTGCTGGTGCACGGCGCCTTCGCGCTGTTCGTCGTGCTGGGCGGCTGGCTGGTGCGGCGCTGGCGCCTGCTCGCCTGGCTGCACCTGCCCTGCGCGGCCTGGGGTGCGACCGTGGAGCTCACCGGCTGGCTGTGCCCGCTGACGGGACTGGAGAATACGCTGCGCGTCGCGGCCGGCGAGACTCCCTACAGCGGTGACTTCCTGCAGCACTATCTGACCTCAGCGCTCTACCCGGCGGCGCTCACGCGCTCGATGCAGCTGGGCCTGGCGGCCCTCGTGGTGCTGATCAACCTGGCGGCCTACGGCCGCCTGTGGCGCGGGCGCGGCCACCGCGGGCGCGGCCACCGCGCGCGCTGAGCCGCGCCGCGGCGGACACCTGCTCACCCGCACAGGCCTGTGGCCCGAAACCAATGGATCGCGTCCTCGAGCGCCTGCTGCGGCGGGCGCCAGCGATAGCCCAGCTCGGCGGCCGCCTTGGCGCTGGAAAAGAACATGTGGTGACGCGCCATGCGCACGCCGTCCACCGTGATACGCGTGTCGCCGCCGGTCAGCCGGGCATACGCCTCGGCGAGGTAGGCGAGCGGCAGGACCAGCGCGTGCGGCAGGCGCACGCGCGGCGGGGAGCGGCCGACGAGCTGCGCAATCGTGGTGAGAATCTGTCGCAGCGTCATATCGGTGCCGCCCAGAATGTAGCGCTCGCCGATGCGACCGCGCTCGAAGGCGAGCCGGTGGCCCTCGGCCACGTCGTCGACGTGCACGATGTTCAGCCCCGTATCGACGTAGGCCGGCATGCGCCCGTTGGCCGCGTCCAGCACGATCCGCCCGGTCGGCGTGGGCTTGATGTCCCCCGGGCCGATCGGCGTGGAGGGATTGACGATCACCACCGGCAGCCCGGCATGAGCGGCCTCCCGTACCCACTGCTCGGCGAGATACTTGGAGCGCTTGTAATGCCCGATCATGTCCGACAACTGCGCGGGCGTCTGCTCGTCGGCGGGCTGCCCGTCGGCGCGCAGCCCCAGCGTGGCGACGCTGCTGGTGTAGACGATGCGCGCGACGCCCGCGCGGCGCGCGGCCTCCAGCAGCCGGCGCGTGCCCTGCACGTTGCTGCGATACAGGCTCTGCGGATCACTCGTCCAGAGCCGATACTCGGCGGCCACGTGAAACAGCGCCGGGCAGCCCGCGAGCGCGCGCTCGAGCGAGGCGTCGTCGCCCAGCTCGCCGACGGCGATCTCCACGCCGAGACCCTCGAGATTGCGCCGATCGGAGCTGGCGCGCACCAGCGCGCGCACCGGCCAGCCCGCGCGCAGCAGCGCCCGCACCACGGCCGCCCCGACGAAGCCGCTGGCGCCGGTGACCAGCGCTTTCACGGCTCCGCCCGCGCCCCGGCCGGCACCGCGGGTCGGCTCCAGGCGGCTCGCGCGCAGCGCCGCAGCACACGCAGCGCCGCGCGGTAGCGGCGCGCGAGCCGCAGCAGCCCCGGCCACGCGGCCGGCCGGCACAGCAGCCTCAGCCACGCGAGCCTGCCGAGCATCGTGCGCGGCTCGGCCGCGGCGAGCGTGCCCAGCAGCGGCGGCAGCGTATCCGCCGCGGTATCGGCGATCACGCGCACCACCATGAAGGGCAGACCGTAGAGGCCGGCCACGACGCCCACCGCCGCGCTCTCCAGATCCACCGCCAGCGCCGCACTCTGCTCAAACAATCCGGCCTTGAGCGACGCCTCGCAGGCCACCTCGCCGCGCGTCAGGACCGCCCCCTGCCTGACAGCGCCCTGCCGCGCCAGCGCGGCGTACAGCTCACCGCGCCAGCGGTCCGAGGTGCGCAGCCGGGCGCGTGCCGCGACGGCCACCGGCTGCAGGCCGTCCAGCTGCAGCGTCAGCGGCGTCTCGCAGATCACCTCGCTGGCCAGCACGATGTCCCCGCAGCCCAGCGCCGGATCGAGCGCGCCAGCGACGCCCCAGCACAGCAGCGACCCCGCGCCCGCGCGCACCAGCGCCAGCGCGCTGCGCGCCGCGCGCTCGCAGCCCATGCCGCTGACGCGCACCATGAGCCCAGCGCGCTCGCCGCCCACACTGCGCGCTTCGGCGCGCAGCGCGGCGACCACTCCCGTGACGTTGCGGCCGACGGGGCTCACGACTCACCGCCCGTCAGCGATGCGTCAGGCGTTGACGTTGGCGGTAGCTCGCCAGCGCCCACAGCGGAAAGTAGGCGCAGTAGCCGTGATATTTGAGGTAGAACACGCGCGGAAAGCCCGGCGCCGTGAAGCTCGGATCATCCCACAGGCCCCCGGGCCGCTGGTTGCGCAGCAGATAATCGACACCGCGATCGATCAGCGCCGCGTCCTCGCAGCCCACCGCCAGCAGCCCGAGCAGCGCCCAGGCGGTCTGGTAGGGGGTGCTGGCCAGACCACCTCCGGCCAGCGCCGCGTCCTGATAGCTGTCGTTGCTCTCGCCCCAGCCGCCGTCCTCGTTCTGGCGGGCGCGCAGCCAATCGATCGCGCGCCGCACGCTCGGATCGCGCACATCGAAGCCGGCGGCCGCGAAGGCCGCGAGCACCGACCAGGTGCCGTAGATGTAGTTGCTGCCCCAGCGACCGAACCAGCAGCCGCTGGCCTCCTGCTCGTCGCGCAGATAGGCCACCGCCGCCGCGAGCACCGGCTGATGTCGCGCGTGCGCGCGACGCGCCAGCGCCGTCACCACGCGGCCGGTCACATCGGCGGTCGGCGGGTCGAGCAGCGCCCCGTGGTCGGCGAACGGGATGTGATTGAGGTAGTAGTAGGTGTTGTCGACGTCGAATGACGCAAAGCCCCCGTTCTTGCTCTGCATGCCCGCGAGCCAGTCGAGCGCGCGCTCGACCGCGGCGTCGTGCGAGCCGTCGCCGCCGCGGGCGGCATCGGCGGCGGCGGACTCGTCGCGCCCGGCATCGGCCGCATTGGCATCGGCCGCATTGGCCGCCTCGGCCGGCTCGGTCACGGCCACTTCGGCCACGGCCGGCTGATCGAGCATCGCCCAGGCGACCACGGCGGTGTCGTCGAGGTCCGGGTAATAGTCGTTGCGGTACTGGAACGCCCAGCCGCCGCCGGCCAGGTGCGGGCGGCGCACGCGCCAGTCCCCGGGCGCCTGTGCCGACAGCTGCAGCGGCCGCAGCCATTGCAGCGCGCGCGCCGCGGCCAGCTGCGCCGCCTCGCTGCCCTCGGCCTGCAGCGCCAGGGCGGCCAGCGCCGTGTCCCACACCGGCGAGAGGCACGGCTGGCAATAGGCACGGCTGTCGCCCACCACCAGGAGCTTGCGCAGCGCGCGCTCGGCCAGGCGGCGGTGCGGATCCTCGGGCGGGTAGCCGAGCAGCACCATGACCTCGAGCGCATTGACCATCGCCGGAAAGATCGCCCCGAGCCCGTCCTCGCCGTTCAGACGCTCCAGGATCCAGTGCTCCGCGCGCCGCATCGCCAGGGCGCGCATGCGGCGCGGAATCCACGCATCGGCGATGCGCCCGGCGCGATCGAGCAGCATGAACAGGCGGTTGATCGGCCCGCGGCGGCGAAAGTAGTGCCGCTCGCGCTCCGGCGGCACCGTGAACAGCTCGCGTATGCCCACGCCCCCCGCGTTCACCGCCCGCGCGCGCAGCGTGCACAACACCAGCAGCGGCACCATGACGGTACGCGACCAGTAGGACACCTTGTCCAGGTGGAATGGAAACCAGCTCGGCAGCAGCATGATCTCCACCGGGATGTACGGCACCGCGCGCCAGGGTACCTGGCCGAACATCGCCAGGGTGATGCGTGTGAAGACATTGGCGCGCGCCGCCCCGCCATGCTCGAGGATCGCCCGCCGCGCGCGCTGCATGTGCGGCGCCTCGACGCTGTCGCCCGCGAGCTTCAGCGCGTAGTAGGCCTTGACACTGCAGCTGATGTCGAACGCCCCGCCGTGGTAGAGCGGCCAGCCGCCGTGCTCGGCCTGACGCTCGCGCAGGTACACCGCCAGCTTGGCCTGCAGCGGCGCGTCCAGCGCGGCCAGAAAGTGCATCATCAGGATGTATTCGGCCGGGATGGTGCAGTCGGCTTCCAGCTCGAAGGACCAGTGTCCGTCGGCATGCTGCAGATCCAGCAGCGCAGCGCGCGCGCGCAGCACGGCGCGGTCCAGATCCGACGCGCCGATGCCGCCGGGGATCGCAGCATCCAGTGCTCGCTCTACCGCCACGCGGGTGTCCTCAGCTGCCCGAGGCGGAATGCAGGCTCGCTTCCCGCTCGCGCTCCCATTGCTGACGGATCGGGGGATGCAGCTCCGAGCCGCCGCGCGCATTCGGCTGCGTGATGAGCGGCAGATCGCGCGCCGCATAGTTGAACAGGCGCGTGAGCATGCGGTCGCTGTGCACCGTCAGGTTGGAGAGGGCGGTTACCATCATCACCTCGCGCCGCGAGATCTTGACCTGTGCACCGGCGGTAAAATGCGGATTATCCTTGATCGAGCGCAGCGTGAGCAGCGCCAGGCCGATCGACCAGGAGCAGAACCGGCGGATGCCGGTCTCGTGCGAGGGGATCAGCAGCGTGAAGGACAATGCGTGACGCAGATGCCCGTGGGCGATGCCGATGAGCTCCTGCAGGCTGTCGCAGAAGCTCTGCTCGTCGCGCGCGCGCAGCAGGTCCAGCTCGAAGCCACGGCGCGCGAATACCTCCTGGGGCAGCCAGCAGGCGCCGCGGCTGCGGTCCTCCCACAGGTCCTTCAGAATGTTGGTCATCTGCAGTCCCTGCCCGAAGGACGGAGCCAGGCGCCGCAGCGCCGCGGCGTGTGCATTGATCTCGGGCGAGTACGTGCAGAACAGGTCGGTGAGCATCTCGCCCACCACGCCGGCCACATGGTAGCAGTAGCTGTCCATGTCCTTCAGGCCCGGCAGGCCGCGCACGCTCGCGCTGCGCTGGAAGTGATGCATGCCCACGCACATGATCTCCACGCAGCGGCCGATCGCCTTCTGCGCGCGCGGGTCGAGGCCGTGACACACGCGCATCACGCGCGCCATGTTGGCGATCAGGTCGCGCTCGTGCACCGAGGTCTGCTCCGACAGCCGCGGCGTGAGCTCGCGCGCGAGCGCCTCGGCATCGGCCGCGCCGGCGGCCACGCGGCTGAAGGCCGTCAGGTAGTGCAGCTTCTGCGCGGCCGACAGACTCGGCTCGTCCTCGATCGTGTCGGCCAGACGGCACAGCAGGTAAGCCGTCGTGACGGCCTTGCGCAGGTCCGCCGGCAGCTGCGGGATGGTCAGCGCGAAGGTACGCGACACGTACACCAGGACGTGCCGCTGGTACTTCTCGTCCGCTTCCGCATCCACTTGCGTGGGCTCTCGAGTCATGGCGCTCCCGATGTCGATCGCACCACCGTCTCCCCATGAATTGCATACACTATTGCCGGCGCGAGAGAGGCGTCCCACCCGGTGCATAGTTCCAGAACGGCCCTGACTGGGTTGAGCCCCAGTGCACCCGGATGGCCCCGGCCCCCCGCCGCGCGCCCCGGGAGTATCGCCTGTCTGGCGCTGATTTGCAGCCTCATCGTGGCCGGCGCCCCGGGGCGCGCGGCCGCCATCGACTGGTCCGGGTGGTTGAATCCCTCGACCGCCCCCTTCCTACCCATTCCCGAGATCGACATCGATCCGGACAGCGGCAAGACCATCGGCCTGATGCCCACCCTGCTGCAGACCGCCGCCGATGGCACCATCGAGCGCATCATCTCTCCCGACGTTTACCGGAACAGCTACTTTGGCTGGGGGGTCGGCGCGAGCATCTACGCCTTCCCGTCCGCCGACACGCAATGGTCGGTACAAAGCGACATCGAGCAGCACGTCGAGCGGCAGGTCGACTTCAACTACCAGACCGGACTGCTGCGCGAGCGGCCCTGGTCCTTCACCGGACAGCTGGAGTACTACCGCGACGGCACGCCGCGCTTCTTCGGCGTCGGCAACGACACCACCCTGGCGGACCAGACCAATTACACCAGCGCGGAGGAGCTGGTGCAGGCCATGCCGGGCTGGAACCTCACGCGGCACCTGCAGGTCGCCTATCTGCTGCAGACCGAGACCGTGAAGGTGCTGCCGGGCTCGATCCCGGGAATCCCCTCGATCCAGCGGCGCTTCGGCGCCGCGGGCAGCCTCGGCACCACCAGCATGACCCTCAACCGCGCGCTGCTGTTCTACGACACGCGCGACAGCCTGACCCTGCCGACGCGTGGCGTGCAGGTCATCGGCTACGCCGGCATGGCCGCGCGCGGCGGATTCCTCAATGCCTCGCTCTACAGCGAAGCGGGCGCCGAGGCTCGCGCCTACCTGCCCTTTGGCGCGCGCACGGTGCTCGCCCTGCACGGAGCGCTGCGTTACCTCCTGCGGGCGCACCGGTTGCCCTTCTGGGCGCTGAGCACCATCGGGGGAGATCGCGCGTACATCGGCGGACCGCAGCCGTTGCGCGGCTTCGGCCTGGGGCGCTTCTCCGACCGCGATTCCTCCTCGTTCAGCGTGGAGCTGCGCGAGCAGATCGCCTCGATCAACAAATTCTCCACGCCGATCGATCTGCAGCTCGCGCCGTTCGTGGACACCGGGCGGGTATTTCGCCGTACCAGCACCGACCCGGTCAGCCACCTGCACGAGGTCGTCGGACTGGGGATGCGCGGCATCGCCCCGCCGTTCATCGTCGGCTATGTCGACGTGGGCTACGGCAGCGAGGGCGCCGCGGTGTTCACGGGCATCAACTATCCGTTCTGAAGCCCGCACCCGCAGCCC